>NZ_JADKMA010000319.1 GCF_017676365.1 Streptomyces oryzae | reverse complement strand
CCGCATCCCTCTCCCCCGGATTCGGCACCGCCGCCCAGAACTTCCCCTCACCCTGCTTGTCCAGGTTGTAGTCCTTGTACTCCCCCTCCGAATACATGTGCCGGATATCCCGGTCCGTCTCCTCCTTCACGTACTTGTTGTACGGATCCTGCCCCGTCAACGAATACGGTGAAGCGTCCACCTTTTCCTTGAGCTGCTTCGGTGTATACGTCGGTGCGTACCAACACGGCGGCGGCGACCAATCCCCACCCGGCACGGACAGGTTCCCCCCACCACCTTTGCTCCCACCGGAACCGTTGCCGGAGTAGTGGACGACACCGGCCTCGGCGCTGTAGGTCTTTCCTTCTTTCTCACCCCGCCCATAGCCCGTGTTGGCTTCAGCGGCAGGTGCCTCCACCATGAGCGCTAAGGCGACAGCTCCGATCAGCGATGCCCCCGTCTTTACTTTCCGCATTGTTTCACCGCCTTTTCTGTCACCGTGACCGCCCGAGCCTTCCAGGAACCTCCCGACTTGGACGGCTTCTGCATGACGAGTTCGAAGTGCAGGTAGCTCTCATCCGAGGGGCTGGTACGGAGCACCTTTCCGGTCTTGGCCTTTTTGCTGAACAGCTTCGCCTGGTCGACGCAGTAGTCGACCTCGATCAGACCTTTCTTGGTCAGCTCCCCGAGCTGCTCCTTGTAGTACCGCTCCGTCCCAGTGACGGTGAAGCCCCTCTTCTTACCTTCCCCCGCGATGTAGGATGCGTACTCCTGCGCATCACCCAGCGGCACCGCATGAGCGGACAGGAGCGGGTCCTTCGGGTCCTGTTCGGCCATCGCATGCATCATCGCCCGCATGTAGTCGGCGGCTCCGTCCAGGGCAGCGGCCTTGTCAGGGTCTGAGGGCTGCTCCCAGTCGAAGACCTGCTTGACGTCATCCGGCAACTTGATGTCCGACGTACGGAAGTCCCCCGGCGAGTCCTTCCCCTTCTTCGACGGACTCGGCGACTTGCCGCCCTTCCCCGAATCGTCCGCGCCCTCGATCTTGTCGCTCTGCGAACCGCCGCCCTCACCCCCACCGCACCCGGCGAGAAGCAGCGCAGCGGCAACCGCAGTGGCGGCCAACGAGACGGCGGGGCGGGTGAGGCGCACGGCAAGCTCCCAGTAGCGTCAGGTGACTGTCGTGCACCTGACGGTAGCAGCGCCCCCAACTCCCCCACGACCAAGTTCAGTAGGACGCCGAGCGGAACAACTCCGTCCACAGAACAGCAACCGCCGCCTCGCCCGAACGGAGTACGGGCGAGGCGGCGGTGTGCGTTACGCGTCGTATGGGCTGTACGCGTGTGGTGTGCGCGGGGGCGCTGAGCTCGAACGCGTGGGGGCTACTTCTTGCCGTCGCCCTTGCCGTCCTTGCCGTTCTTGTCCCCGCCGGGACCCATCGTCTCGTAGATCTCCTTGCACATCGGGCAGACGGGGTACTTCTTCGGGTCGCGGCCCGGGACCCAGACCTTCCCGCAGAGTGCGACGACGGGCGTCCCGTCCATCGCGCTCGCCATGATCTTGTCCTTCTGGACATAGTGGGCAAATCGCTCGTGATCGCCATCACCGTGTGACGTCTGCGGGGTCGGCTCGACGAGTGTGCCGGTGCCCGCCCCGCGCTCGGGCTCAAGAGTGCTCATGCAGTCCAAGGGTACTCATGCGACCGGAACACGTCAGGCATGGGCGGTGGCCCGCGTCACCCGTCGGGAGCCCCTGCGCAACCGTGTTCGGTCCGCCTCGGGGTCACCGCCGGGCCGCCGTATCCCTCAGTTCAGCGACGGGTCGTCCGGATACGTGGCGACCAGCGCCAACTCGCTCCGCTGTCTGCGCAGTACGGACCGCCACAACCGCTCGGGAGCCGGTGAGGAGACATCGCCGGGCTCGGACTCGACCACGTACCACGCGCCCTCCGACAGCTCCTTCTCCAGCTGGCCAGGGCCCCAGCCCGCGTATCCGGCGAAGATCCGCAGCGAGCCCAGCTCGGCGGCGAGCAGCTCCGGCGGCGCCTCCAGGTCGACGAGGCCGATGGCGCCGTGCACCCGGCGCCAGCCGAGCGGGCCGTCGGTGTCGAGGACGGTGTCGGTATCGGTGTCCGTGCCGGCGCCCGAACCCGTACCCACACCCGTGTCTGCACCCCCGCCCGTCTCCGCACCCCCACCCGTACCTGCGCCCGTACTCGTACCCGTGTCTGCGCCCGCGCCCGAATCCATATCCGGGCCCGCACTCATGTCCGCATCCGTACCGGTCCCGGCCCCGGTTCCGTTCTCAGGGCCGGTGTCCGCTTCAGCGGCGTCCGCGGCGCGGGCGGCCTCCGTTTCGGCACCCGCACGCTCCCGGCCGGTGACCCGCTCGGGGCCGGCGGCTCTCTCGGCCTCCCCCGTGCCCGCGCCGTGCGACTCCGCAGGCCGGGTGCCGGTCCGGTCGCGCTCCGGCCGGGCGGCGGGCTCTTCCGCGCGGGCCGGGCCTCCATCGGTGCGGTCGCCTCTGCCGGAGGGGACCACGGCGACGCCCAGCGCGGCGTCCAGCGAGACGGGGCCGCCCTGGAAGACGACACCGGGCTCGCCGGTGAGCGCTGCCCAGGGCTCCAGGATGTCGCTGACGTCCACCGGGGTGGGACGGTTGAGGACCACGCCCAGTGAGCCCTCCTCGTCGTGGTCGAGGAGGAGCACCACCGCGCGGTCGAAGTTCGGATCGGCCAGCACCGGTGTGGCGACGAGCAGTCGTCCGGTGAGCGAGGACACCTCGGTCATACAGCAATGATCCCGCACCTGCGCCGTTCGTGGGACCCAATAGCCGGATCGAAGACCCGCGAACCGGTTCACACGGGGCGCATGGCGTTCACGGGGCGGTCCCCACGGCGGACCAGCGGCGGACCGGCTGCGGACCGGCTGCGGACCGGCTGCGGACCGCCGCCCCACCGGCAGTACGACAGGTAACGGGCAAATCACCCTTCGTGTTATTGCCGAGCTGTGACAGTCACCGACCCCCCTCGGGCATGGGTTCGCACCGGACGAGGCCATTACGCTTGCCTGTTGTCCCATCCCGTCTCGCGGAATCGCGGAGATCCATGACCGACAGCGCAGCCGACGTACTCCTCGTCCACGGTGGTGCCCCGCTCGAGGGCGAGATCCGTGTCCGGGGTGCGAAGAACCTCGTCCCCAAGGCCATGGTCGCCGCGCTGCTGGGCAGTGAGCCGAGCCGGCTGCGCAACGTGCCGGACATCCGGGATGTCCGCGTCGTGCGCGGGCTGCTCCAGCTGCACGGCGTCACGGTGCGCACCGGGGACGAGTCCGGCGAGCTGGTTCTCGATCCCTCCCACGTGGAGAGCGCGAACGTCGCGGACATCGACGCGCACGCGGGCTCGTCGCGTATCCCGATCCTGTTCTGCGGGCCTCTTCTGCACCGGCTGGGGCACGCGTTCATCCCGGGTCTGGGCGGCTGCGACATCGGCGGCCGTCCGGTGGACTTCCACTTCGACGTACTGCGGAAGTTCGGCGCGACCATCGAGAAGCGCGCCGACGGCCAGTATCTGGAGGCCCCGCAGCGGCTGCGCGGTACCAAGATCCGGCTGCCGTACCCGTCGGTCGGCTCGACGGAGCAGGTGCTGCTGACGGCGGTGCTGGCGGACGGCGTCACCGAGCTGTCCAACGCGGCGGTCGAGCCGGAGATCGAGGACCTGATCTGCGTACTGCAGAAAATGGGCGCGATCATCTCGATGGACACCGACCGCACCATCCGGATCACGGGCGTCGACAAGCTGGGCGGCTACACGCACCGCGCGCTGCCCGACCGGCTGGAGGCGGCCTCCTGGGCGAGCGCGGCGCTGGCGACCGAGGGCAGCGTTTTCGTACGCGGTGCCGAGCAGCGGTCGATGATCGCGTTCCTCAACACCTTCCGGAAGGTGGGCGGCGCGTTCGAGATCGGTGACGAGGGCATCCGGTTCTGGCACCCGGGCGGCCCGCTGAACGCCATCGCGCTGGAGACGGACGTACACCCCGGGTTCCAGACCGACTGGCAGCAGCCGCTGGTGGTGGCGCTGACGCAGGCTTCCGGGCTGTCGATCGTGCACGAGACGGTGTACGAGTCGCGGCTCGGCTTCACCTCGGCGCTCAACCAGATGGGGGCGCACATCCAGCTCTACCGCGAGTGCCTGGGCGGGATGCCGTGCCGCTTCGGGCAGCGCAACTTCCTGCACTCCGCGGTGGTTTCCGGGCCGACCAGGCTGCAGGGCAGCGATCTGATCATCCCGGACCTGCGTGGGGGTTTCTCGTATCTGATCGCCGCGCTGGCCGCGCAGGGTACGTCGCGGGTGCACGGCATTGATCTGATCAACCGGGGCTATGAGAACTTCCAGCAGAAGCTGGTGGACCTCGGTGCGAAGGTGGACCGCCCGTAGCTGATGAGGGGGTGCCCCCTCCCCGCTCTTTCCGGTGGCGCCCCCCACAGCCCCCACGCCGGGCACGCGCTCAGTCGGGCTCCACCACGAGGACCGGATTCTCGTGCGGGGTGAGCCGGCAATGGGCCCCGGGTGTCAAGGAGTCCGCCTCCCAGCTGGGGAGGTCGACCTTGGCCTCGGCGCCGGAGTCGCACACCAGGTGCAGGCGGGTGAGCCCGCCGAGGAAGGTGGCGACCCGCACGGTCGCCCCCTCACCGCCCGCGCCCGCGTCCCCGTCCCCGTCCGAATCGGCGTGCACCCGCAACCCC
>NZ_JADKMA010000318.1 GCF_017676365.1 Streptomyces oryzae | reverse complement strand
GGTCAGGACGGGGCTGTGCGGTCGGCGGTCATGAGGCGGGCCCGCGCGGCGCGGAGCTGACCCGCTGGGTCAGCCGAGGGGGCAGCAGCGTCGCGTCCGGCACGGACTGGCCGTTCAACTTGGCCATCAGCAGCTCGACGGCCCGCTCCCCCACCTCCTCAGCGGGGATGGCCACCGACGTGACCGGCACGGCGGCGCTCTCCGCCAGCTCGTCCGGGCACACGGCGACCACCGAGAGGTCCTGCGGGATGCGCATCCCCGCCTGCTGGAACGCCTCCAGCAGCAGGGGCAGCGCGGGCTCGTTGTGCACGACGACACCGGTCAGTCCGGGATGGTCGCGCAGCAGCCGCTCGACGGTCTCCTGTACTGCGGCCCTGGTGGGCTCGCATGGCAGCACCGTCGAGCTGATGCCGCAGCGGTGGGCGGCTGCGGTGAAGCCCGCGGCCGTTCGCTGCGCGAAACCGGTGCCCCGCGCGTACACCTCGGGCGGGGAGCCCAGCAGCGCCACGCACCGGTGCCCGAGCCGGGCCAGGTGTCCTACGCAGCTCTCGCCGGTCGCGGTGAAGTCCAGGTCGATGCAGGTCAGCCCGTCGGCCTCGGCCGGGAAGCCGATGAGGACCGAGGGCAGCGGCAGCGAGCGGAGCAACGGGGTGCGGGCGTCGCGCAGTTGGACGTCCATCACGATCAGCGCGTCCACGAGCGCGCTGTCCGCCACCCGCCGCAGCCCGTCCTCGCCCTCCTCCTGGGTGAGCAGCAGGACATCGTGGTCGTGACGGCGCGCGGTGGTCACCACCGCGCCGGCGAACTGCATCTGCACCGGCACATGGACGCCGCTGCGCAGCGGCATCACCAGGGCCAGCACGTTGGAGCGGCTGCTGGCCAGCGCCCGGGCCCCGGCGTGCGGCCGGTAGCCGAGTTCGCGGATGCTCTCCTCGACGCGCCGCTGCGTGGCGGCCGAGATGGGGCGCTTGCCGCTCAGTACGTAGGAGACGGTGCTGGGCGAGACACCGGCGCGCCGGGCAACGTCCGTGATCTTGACCAACGCCCCCTCCTCACTGTTGCCGCGAGATTGTCGAATCGTTTCGACGGGGTGCGTCGGAGCGATTCGGCGCGGAACAGTAAGGAGGGGGCAGGGGCGTGTCAACGGTTGTGACGGAAGTACTGAGCCTCGGGCACGCGGGGCGCCGGTGCTCGGTCACCGGGGCCGGGGGTCAGGGCCGCGGTTTGGTCTCGTAGTGCGACAGTGCGGGTTCCTCTGTGCGCCCTGCAGTTCGGGCGCGAGGTGATGGGCCGCCACCAGGTCGTGCACCAGGGGGCGGATCCGCTCCTGCGGCATATGGGCTTCCCGTGAGATGTCGTCCAGGCTCACGGTCTCACCGCCGTGCTGCTGCTCGGCGGCGGCCAGGGCGCTGAAGACCTGCTCGTGCTCCGCCGAGTAGTCGGGGCGGCCCCGCCCCTCGTAGGGGCTGCGGGATTCGGCGGGCTCTCGGTGTCCTCCTCGGAGGACCCGCCCGCGCGGTGGGTGCGCTGTTCCGAAGCGCCTGTGGTCGCGTAGCGGGCGCTGACGGGCTCGCCGGCGCGGTGCGCCATGTCCGATCGCTGCCTTCGCGCGACGGTTCCGGACGGGACGGGCGTTCGGCCGAGGCCGGTCGGCCGGTGCCGGTCAACTGGTGCCGGTCAGCTGGTGCCGGCCGTGCCTGTGCTGCCGGAGAAGAGAACAGAGGCGAGCTCGTCGTCCAGGGACTCCCTGATGTGCTCGGTCAGCGCACCCTGGGTCGCCTCCCCCAGGAGCTCGACCACGGTGCGGGCCTCGTGGACGGCCTTCGGCGGGTCGGCTCCGGCGCGCTGCGCCACCCGGTCGAAGAACTCCTTGCGGGTCATCCGGACCCCGGTCTGCGGGACGTCCGGCGCGTACTCCACGCGGCGCAGATGTTCTCCCAGCTCGGTCGGCAGCTGCGCGGCCAGGTGGTCCGCCAGCGGAGCCGGGATGCGTTCGGCCAGCGTCTCCAGGGTGGCGCGCGTACCCCGCTCGGCCGCGCCCCGGCTGGAGAGGTGGGCCCGCGCCTGCATCTGGCCGATGAACTCGTCGTGTTGCATGGTGCTTCTCCTCACTAGAGCCGCTGGAGCAGTGCCAACACGGGGCCCCTTCCAGCATGCGCGCCGCTCGTGCGGGTCGCACATTCGGGCGAGCCGCGCTTGCCGGTCGGGCCTACCCGCTCGCCCGGCGTACCCCTCAGCCCCCGGTTTACGCACCCGCCTCAGCGGTCACCCGGCAGCGCGGTCGGCACCCGTCCATCACCCGTCCATCACTCGCCCGTCGGTCGTCCGTGGAGGTCAAGGAGGTCGAGGTGGCCACTCAGAGCGGCGGAAGCTCCACCCGGAGCGGCGGAAGCCGGGCCGCGGTCATCACCGGGTCGGACTCGGGCATCGGCCGGGCGACGGCTGTCCGGCTGGCCCAGGACGGCCTGGACATCGGCGTCACCTGGCACACCGACCGGGACGGAGCCGAGGAGACCGCCACGCTGGTACGGGAGGCCGGGCGGCGCGCCGCGGTCCGGCACCTGGATCTGACGCGGCTGCCGGAGGCCGCCGACGTGGTGGACGAACTCGCCGACGAGCTGGGGCGCGTCGACGTGCTCGTCAACAACGCCGGCACCGGCACCCGCACCCCCTTCCTCGACCTGGACCATCGCACCGTCCGGGACGTACTCGACATCGATCTGCTGGGCCCGTTCCTGTGCTCCCAGCGCGCGGCGCGCCGGATGATCGCGCAGGGCGACGGCGGCACCGTCGTGAACGTCACCAGCGTGCACGAGCACCAGCCGCGGGTCGGCGCCGCGCCCTACTGCGCGGCCAAGGGCGGCCTCGGGCTGCTCACTCAGGTCATGGCGCTGGAGCTGGCCGAGCACGGCATCCGCGTCAACGCCGTGGCCCCCGGCGAGATCGCCACCCCCATGACGGGCCAGGAGGACGAGGACGTACGCACCGCGCCCCGCCCCGGCATACCGCTGCGGCGGCCCGGCGACGCGCGGGAGGTCGCCTCCGTCATCGCCTTTCTCGCCGGTGACGACTCCACGTACGTCAACGGCGCCTCCTGGGCCGTTGACGGAGGGATGCTGCGGATGGGGCCACAGGCTGGTTCCCATCTGCGGGACGATTCTTGGCGCCGGGTCTAGAAAGCCGTACCCGGCATGGGGCTGCGCCCCGTAAGGGGCGCGGGGAACTGCGCGAGCAACCACGACGTACGGGCAGCCTGCGACGGACCGCAGGGGGCACACCCGAGCGGCAACCCGGCGCACTACAGCTCGCGCACCACCCGTGCGGGGTTGCCCACGGCCAGTACGCCGGCCGGCAGATCCTTGGTGACAACCGCCCCCGCTCCCACGACGGTATCGGCACCGATGGTCACCCCAGGGCAGACGATCACGCCGCCGCCGAGCCACACGTTGTCGCCGATGGTGACGGGCACGCCCTTCTCCCAGCCCGCACGCCGCCGTTCGGCGTCCATCTCGTGCGTGGGCGTGAGCAACTGCACGTTCGGGCCGATCTGTACGTCGCGGCCGATGGTGATGGGCGCCGCGTCCAGGAAGACGGCGCCGAAATTGATGAACGTACCGGCACCGATCGAGATGTACGTACCGAAGTCGCAGCGAAAGGGCGGGCGGATACGGACGTCCTCCCCCAGCTCCCCGATCAACTGCTCCAGTATCTTGCGCCGTTCGGCGGGCGGCGCCGTCTCGGCCGCGTTGAAGGCCGCGCACAGCTCGGCCCGTCGCACGGTGTCCGCCAAGAGTTCGTCGTCATCCGGGAGATACCACTCGCCCGCCAGCATGCGCTGCTTGTTCTCGCCCATGGGGACACTCTCGCAGCGCGGATGCCTCACACCGCGGCCGGGTCCGGACGTTCGACGCGGCCGAAGCGCGGCCGAAGCGGGGACAGCGCGCGCTGAGCAGCGCGGGCCGAGGCGGGCCCCTGCTCCATCCCCCGGGCCCGCCCTCAGCAGCCCTCAGCTCTCGGACCGGGGGCGCTCTCCCTTCGGGCCCCGGCCGCGTTCCGTCCGCGGGCCGGTGGGGCGCCAGTCGGGGTCGCGTTCCATCTCGCGCTTGGCCTCTTCGTTGGCCTCCTGCGCATCTGCCGCGCCGCTCTTCTCCAGGTCCTTGCGACGCCGCGCGCGGTGCTTGTCGTAGCTCTTGCTGCCGGGCTCCGGCACTGCGCTCACCTCACTCGCATCGATGCCGCCCGCCGGCACCGGCGGGCAGCCAGTGATCGTTCGCGCCCCGCGGGGTTCCCGGCGGGCCCAGGGGAAAACGCCGGGCCGGCCGGCCGAAAGCCGGACCGACCCTGGCCCGCGCGGGAAACCGGCGCCATGGCGTGCCGGAGGGGCGCGGACGGCGAACGAGGAGCGGAGCACAGCCATGGCCACGACGGGCGGGGCCCGCACCGGACCGGCTCCGGTGAGCCTGCGACTGCCGGGAATCGTGCTGGGGGTGGGCCGTTGCTGCTGCGAACGCTACCCACAGTCGCTGCTGAACACGGGCTCTCTCGCGGTGCTCTACTGCACGCCGGTGTACGCACTCGCGGCGGCGTACCCCGCGGGGCACTGGCTGCTGCGCGCCCACTTCCTGGCGGCCGGCTGCCTGTTCGCCTGGGTGGTGGCGGGGCCCGATCCGGCGCCGGCCCGGCCGGGGGTACCGGCCAGGCTGGTGCTGCTGGGGGCGGCCATCGCCGGACACGCGATCCGGGGCGGTACCGGGGG
>NZ_JADKMA010000317.1 GCF_017676365.1 Streptomyces oryzae | reverse complement strand
CACCGCCGCGGACCAGCTCACGGATGATCTGCCACATGGTGTGCCGCGACCGCGGATCCAGCCCCGTGGTCGGCTCGTCCAGGAAAATGATCCGCGGGTCCCCGACCAGCGTCATGGCAATGTCCAGCCGCCGCTTCATCCCGCCCGAGTACGTCGAAGCCGGCTTCCCCGCCGCCTCCACCAGATCGAACCGCTCCAGCAGCTCCCCAGCCACCCGCCGCCCCTCCCGCCGCGGGAGATGGTGCAGATCCGCCATCAACAGCATGTTCTCCTCCCCCGTGATCAGACCGTCCACCGCCGAGAACTGCCCCGTGACACCAATCGCCGCCCGCACCGCCTGCGGAGCAGCGGCCACGTCGTGGCCGCCGACCCGCAGCTCGCCGGCGTCCGCGGAGATCAGAGTGGAGAGGATCTTCACGGCAGTGCTCTTTCCTGCCCCGTTCGGGCCGAGCAGCGAGAAGACCGTGCCTTGGGGAACCGCCAGCTCGATGCCGTCGAGCACCACCTTGTCCCCGTAGGACTTGCGCAGCCCGCTCGCCGCGATGGCGAGAGAGCGGGGAGTTGTTGTTGTCGTCATGCCGCAGAGGTTGCGGCAGGCCGCATTCAGCGCGGTTTCACCACGGTTTCAGCGCCTCCGGGCGATCGCCGTCGCCGAACCGCGGCGAGTGCGGCAGCCGCTGCGCTTTGGTGTCCGGTCGTGTTCACCGCAAGGTGAGCATGGTCGCGGATTCCATGCGGGTCAGCTTCTCGGGGTTGCGGACGTAGTAGATGCCCGTGATGCGGCCGTCCTCGACGCGCATTGCCATGACACCGTCGGTCTCGCCGTCCAGGCGCAGGATGAGTGCGGGGTTGCCGTTGACGACGGTGGGTTCACAGGTGATCGTGCCTTCGACCTTGCTGGAGCCGCCGAGGTAGAAGCGGACCAGCTTCCGGGAGCCGACGACCGGCCGTGGTGCGGCCCGCTTCAGACCGCCGCCGTCGCTCACCAGCACGACGTCGGGGGCGAGTACGTCCAGGAGGCCCTGCAGGTCCCGGGTTTCGAGAGCACGCTGGAACGACTCCACGGTCGCGCGGGCCTCCCTCGCCGACACCGCTCTGCGTGGCCGGCGGGCATCGACGTGCCGACGGGCGCGGTGGGCGATCTGGCGGACGGCGGCCGGGCTTTTGTCCACGGCTGCCGCGATGTCCTCGTATCCGACGTCGAAGACCTCGCGCAGCACGAACACCACCCGCTCGGTCGGCGACAGCGTCTCCAGAACGAGCATCAGCGCCATCGACACGCTCTCCGCGAGCTCGACGTCCTCGGCCACGTCAGGAGTGGTGAGCAACGGTTCGGGCAGCCAGCTGCCGACGTACGCCTCCCTGCGACGCTTCATGGTGCGCAGCCGGTTGAGCGCCTGGCGGGTCGTGATCCGGACCAGGTAGGCGCGATGGTCACGCACCTGTGCCACGTCGACCTCGACCCAGCGCAGCCATGTCTCCTGGAGGACGTCCTCGGCGTCGGCGGCCGATCCGAGCATCTCGTAGGCGACGGTGAAGAGCAGGTTACGGTGGGCGACGAACGTCTCGGTCGCCGGGTCATCGGCGTGGTCGGTCATATCCCGGTCCTTCTCCTTCGTGGCTGCCTCGTTGCAGGCGGCCTTCGAGCGCGCGTGCACGGCGAAACGCCTGCCGTGTGTGCCGGTGGTCGACCAGGTCCGCCACGAACCCTGACCGGGCCGCCCGGCCGACGGCGGCCGACGCCTCAGAGGGGACACCGCACGGGCGGCCACTGTGACAGCCTGTGAGGCAGATCACTCGACGGGCACGGCATGTGAGCACCGCACGCCACGCATTGCCGCCCTCGACCGGGACCCCTCCCCGGATCCGCCGGGTAGGTTTCCGCGAGGCGGCTGGGCCGCCGGAGTCCGGGCGGCCGGACGCGCGGAGGCACGGGGGGGAATCCCGTGGGAGCGAAGCGGGTGTCACGGCTCGCGCCGAGCCGGGGGACGGTGCGCTGGGGGCTGCTGGGAGCGGCCGGCGGCCTGGCGGTGGCCGCCCTGTGGCTCGGCGCCGGCGCTTTGGTGACGGACCGCTCGTCCGGTCCGGAAGGTCCTGCCGCCCTGGGCGTGATGCTGTTCATGGCGGGCCTCGTCGGCATGATTGCGGTGGGGCTCGCGGGTCTCCCCTGGCCCTACTGGGTCGCGGCCGGGGCGTTGACCGTCCTGATGGTGCTGCCGCTCGCGTTCTACGGTGACGCCGTCCTCGACCGGCAGAATGAGCGGGTGACGGCCGTGGTGTCACAGCTCCGCGACTCCGTGTCCCAGCCGAGTGGCACCACCAGCCGGGTCTGCCGGGTCCGCCTGCCGGACGGGACCCGGGCGGACGTTGCCGGTACGGGGTGCGACAAGGGCACCCGCATCGGCGACCGGCTGACCGTCTACCAGGACCCGCAGGGCCGGGTGGCTGCCCGACTCGAGGTACGGATGACTGCCGGGCCGATGATGTGGCTCATCGGGGCATGCGTTGCCGGGCTCGTCACGCTGGGCGCCCGGATCGGTGTCCATGTGGGCCGCCGGCACCGCCGCGCCGCCATACGTGGAGGTCGATAATGCTGTGCCGTGAATGGAACGGCTGGAGGAACGGTCCTGGCCCTGGTTGGCGTCCTGTTGGGAACGGCGGGGCCCGCATAGGGCGGTAACTGGCAGCGGGCGTCCGAGAATCCGGCGCTGACGCTGGAAGCGCGCGGTGGCCATGAACGGTGCGGTGGCCCCGCGGTGGAGGAGCCGTACGGGCTCAGCCGACCAGCCGGGAGGGGAGAAGCCCCGGTCCCATCAGCGCGCCGATGCCGGCAAGCGCATGCAGCGCGCGGCCGGTGTCCCCGCGGCTGACCACCCCGTGTTCCTGTGCCCCGGCCAAGTCGACGACCGGCGGACGCGGGCCGCTCAGCGCGCGAGGCGTGTGAGGCGGCGGCTCGGCTCCCGGTAGAGGTCGGTGGCGAGCGCGATGGCGGTGTGGGTGGCGGGGTGCGGGTCGTGGGGGCGCCAGATGAGGTGGACGGCGACGGGTTCGGCGTCGCGGAGGGGGCGGTAGGTGATGCCGTCGCGGCGGTACTGGGCTGCGGTGGCCTGCGGGGTGAGGCCGACGCAGCGGCCGGTGGCGATGGCGGCGAGCCAGTCGTCGATGTCCTGGATGTACTCGACGGCGGGCCTGTCCTCGTCGGGCCACAAGTCCAGGGTGGTGGTGCCGGTTCGGCGGTCGAGGGCCAGGGTGCGGCCGGGGATCTCGGCCAGGCGGATGCTGCGGCGGCGGGCCCAGGGGTCGTCGGAGGCGAGGGCCAGAACGCGGCGCTCGTGGCCGATCAGCGCGTGGGCCCATGGCTTCAGGTCGAGTGGGCCACGGATCACGGCGAGGTCGCACAGTCCTTCGGCCAGGCCGCCGGTGGGCGTGTTGTGGCGGATGAGGCGCAGTTCGGTCTCGGGATGCTGGTCGTGCCAGCGGCGCTGGAACTCGGTGGTGTGCTGCCCGAAGGCGGACCAGGCGTGACCGATGTGGAGACGGGAGTGTCCCGTGGCGGCTTCGCGTACGAGTTCGTCGGCGCCGGCGAGCAGCACGCGGGCGCGGGCCAGGACCTGCACGCCTGCGGTGGTGGGCGCGACGGTGCGGCTGGTGCGGTGCAGCAGCCGCACCCCCAGGACGTTCTCCAGGGCGCGCAGGGTGCGGGATACGGCGGCCTGCGAGATGCCGAGCTGGTGGGCGGCGTCGGTGAAGCCGCCGGTGTCGATGATGGCGACCAGGCAGCGCAGGTGCTTCAGCTCGAGCGCTGCGGAGCCGTGCTTCCGTGACCCGTACATCCCATCCATGCAGCCAGCGTATAGCTGGTGGCCTGGATGCATTTTGCGTATGCCTGTCGCGGGCTCATCGTGATCGGCATGGTGCTCGATTCCTCGTCCCCGGCAGTGAGCCGGCCCGCCGTGACAGCCGCAGCCGCGCCCCGACCTGGCCGGAGTCCGGGGCGGCTGGGCGGTATGGCGCTGATGCTGGGGAGCGGCCTGTCCAATCAGACCGGGGCCTCGATCGCGGCGCTGGCGTTCCCCGTCCTCGGGCCGGCCGGTGTGGTGGCCGTACGGCAGTGGGTGGCCGCGATCGTGCTCGGGGCGGTCGGCAGGCCGCGGCTGCGGCACTTCACCGCGGCGCAGTGGCGCCCGGTGCTGGGCCTGGCGCTGGTCTTCGCCGCAATGAACCTGTCCTTGTACGCGGCGATCGAGCGGGTCGGGCTCGGGCTGGCCGTCACGCTGGAATTCCTCGGCCCGCTGACCGTGGCGCTGGCCGGCTCCCGCCGCCGTATCGACCTGGCCTGCGCGCTGGCCGCCGCGGGCGCCGTGGTGGTGCTCACCCGGCCCACCCCGTCCACCGACTACCCGGGCATCGGTCTGGCCCTGCTGGCAGCGGTGTGCTGGGGGTGCTACATCCTGCTCAACCGGACCGTCGGCGCCCGCCTTCCCGGCCTGGAGGGCTCGGCCGCCGCGGCGGCGGTCTCCGGGGCGCTCTACCTGCCCGTGGGGGCGTGGGTGCTCTGGCGGCACCCGCCCACCGCTGCCGCGCTCGGCTGTGCGCTGGCCGCTGGGGTGCTCTCCTCAGCCGTGCCATTCCTGTGCGACCTGTTGGCGCTGCGCCGGGTTCCGGCGCACTTCTTCGGGGTCTTCATGAGCGTCAACCCTGTCTTCGCCGCGCTGGTCGGCCTCGTCGTCCTGGGCCAGCACCTCGATACCGCCGCCTGGCTCGCCACGGGCGTGATCGTCGCCGCGAACGCCATCGCCCTCACCACGGCGCGCGGGCCCGCCACCGGGGGCGGGAGCCGTATCAGGGCCCGGAGCGCCTGAGGAGCGGCGCGCGGCTGGGGCGCAGCCCGCGCCC
>NZ_JADKMA010000316.1 GCF_017676365.1 Streptomyces oryzae | reverse complement strand
GGACGTGGGGGAGTGAGGGTCGGTGGGGGATACGGAAGAGGGAGCGGAGTCGGCGGGCCTGAAACGGCTGCGACGGGGCATTCGGTCTCCCGGTAGCGGAGGTTCGCAGGGGCGGGGAAAGCCCCTCATCCGTTTCTTCGGCGACCCGGATGACCCCTGTCTGAACTGCGGAGGAACGCCCGCCACCAGCTGTCACAACCGCGTGCAAGTATGGCTTCAGCAATCAGCACGCGATCAGCACGACAGCGCCGGTCAAGCACGACAGCGCCGAGATCCGCGAGAGTCGACAGTGGGGAGACCAACCAAGTGCCTGGCACGAATCTGACGCGCGAAGAGGCCCAGGAGCGAGCCCGGCTGCTCACCGTGGACTCGTACGAGATCGAGCTGGACATCAGCGGTGCGCAGGGTGGGGGCACCTCCCGCTCGAGCGAAGCCGAGAGCGGGGGAGGGACCTTCCGCTCCGTGACGACGGTTCGCTTCCAGGCCGCCGAGGCGGGCGACACCTTCGCCGATCTGGTGGCGCCCACCGTGCACGAGGTCACTCTCAACGGTGAATCCCTCGACCCGGCCACCGTCTTCGCAGACTCCCGTATCGCGCTGCGCGGTCTCGAGCCGGGCCCCCAGGAGCTGCGCGTCGTCGCGGACTGTGCCTACACCAACACGGGCGAGGGCCTGCACCGCTTCGTGGACCCGGTCGACGACCAGGCGTATCTCTACACCCAGTTCGAGGTGCCGGACGCGCGCCGGGTCTTCACCACCTTCGAGCAGCCGGACCTGAAGGCCACCTTCCAGTTCACCGTGCGCGCTCCCGAGGGCTGGACGGTGATCTCCAACTCCCCGACCCCGCAGCCCGCGGACAATGTGTGGCGGTTCGCCCCCACCCCGCGGATCTCCAGCTACATCACCGCGCTCATCGCAGGGCCCTACCACTCGGTGCACAGCACCTGGGAGGGCGAGGGCCGCAGCGTGCCGCTGGGCATCTACTGCCGCCCCTCGCTGGCGGAGTATCTGGACGCCGAGGCGATCTTCGAGGTAACCCGGCAGGGCTTCGACTGGTTCCAGGAGAAGTTCGACTATCCGTACCCGTTCGAGAAGTACGACCAGCTCTTCGTGCCCGAGTTCAACGCGGGCGCCATGGAGAACGCGGGCGCGGTCACCATCCGTGACCAGTACGTCTTCCGCTCCAAGGTCACCGACGCCGCCTACGAGGGCCGCGCCGAGACCATCCTGCACGAGCTGGCCCACATGTGGTTCGGCGACCTGGTCACCATGGAGTGGTGGAACGACCTGTGGCTGAACGAGTCGTTCGCCACCTACACCTCCATCGCCTGCCAGGCCCACGCCCCCGGCAGCCGCTGGCCGCACGCCTGGACGAGCTTCGCCAACCAGATGAAGACCTGGGCCTACCGCCAGGACCAGCTTCCCTCCACCCACCCGATCATGGCCCCGATCCGCGACCTGGACGACGTCCTGGTCAACTTCGACGGCATCACCTACGCCAAGGGCGCCTCCGTCCTCAAGCAGCTCGTCGCCTATGTCGGCATGGACGAGTTCTTCCAGGGCGTACGCGCCTACTTCAAGCGCCACGAGTGGGGCAACACCCGGCTGAGCGACCTACTCGGCGCCCTGGAGGAGACCTCGGGGCGCGATCTGAAGGCGTGGTCGAAGGCGTGGCTGGAGACCGCGGGCATCAACATCCTGCGGCCCGAACTCACCACCGCCGAGGACGGCACCCTCACCGCGCTGGCCATCCGCCAGGAGGCCCCCGCGCTGCCCGCGGGCGCCACCGGCGCGCCCACGCTGCGCCCGCACCGCCTCGGTGTCGGCTTCTACGACCTGGTGGACGGCAAGCTCGTGCGCACCGACAGCGTCGAACTCGACGTCGAGGGCGAGCTGACCGAGGTGACGCTGCCCCGCGAGCGCAAGCGCCCCGATGTGCTGCTGCTCAACGACGGCGACTTCACCTACGCCAAGGTCCGGCTGGACGCCGAGTCGCTGGCCGACGTCACCCGGCACCTGGGCGACTTCGCCGACCCGCTGCCGCGCGCCCTGTGCTGGGCCTCTGCCTGGGACATGACCCGCGACGCCGAGCTGCCCGTGCGCTCCTACCTCGATCTGGTCCTCTCCGGCATCGGCAAGGAGTCCGACATCGGCGTCGTCCAGTCCCTCCAGCGCCAGGTCAAGCTCGCCCTGGACCTGTACGCGGCACCGGCCTGGCGGGAGACGGGGCTGACCCGCTGGTCCGAGGCCACCCTGGAGCAGCTGCGCGCCGCCGCTCCCGGCAGCGACCACCAGCTCGCCTGGGCCCGCGCCTTCGCCGCCGTGGCCCGTACGGACGCCCAGCTCGACCTGCTGGCCGCACTGCTGGACGGCAGCGAGACCCTCGAGGGCCTGGCCGTCGACACGGAGCTGCGCTGGGCGTTCCTGCAGCGGCTCGCCGCCACCGGCCGGGCCGGTGACGCGGAGATCGGCGCCGAGCTGGAGCGGGACGCCACCTCCGCGGGTGAGCGGCACGCCGCCGCGGCCCGCGCCGCGCGCCCCACCCCGGAGGCCAAGGCGGAGGCGTGGCGGGCCGTCGTGGAGAGCGACACGCTGCCCAACGCCGTCCAGGAGGCGGTCATCTCCGGCTTTGTGCAGACCGACCAGCGGACCCTGCTGGCGCCCTACACCGAGCGCTACTTCGCCGCCGTCAAGGACGTGTGGGAGCAGCGCAGCCACGAGATGGCGCAGCAGGTCGCCATCGGGCTCTACCCGACGGTCCAGGTCTCGCAGGAGACGCTGGACGCCACCGACGCCTGGCTCGCCTCGGCCGAGCCCGGCGCCGCGCTGCGCCGGCTGGTGACCGAGTCCAGGGCCGGCGTCGAACGGGCGCTGCGCGCCCAGCGGGCCGACGAGGCGGCGGGCGCGGCAGGCGCGGCCGGCTGACCCGGCGCGGCGCCCACCGCCGCACCCCACGCGCTCGTACAGCTGCCCCCGGCCAACTGTCAGGCCGGGGGCAGCTGTGCGGGGCGCGCATCAGCCGGCGCTGCGGCTCGCTCGCCCGGTGCGGTGGCTCACTTCATGAAGGCCGCCTTCTCGAACAGGACTTCGGTCACCCCGTTCTGCCACAGCTGCTCGACCTGGGCGCGCTCGGCGGCGTTGGGCTGGTCGTTGGTGCAGGACGGGCCGGGGCCGCCGCCCGACATCAGCTCCTCGCACGGGCCCTCGTAGTGGTCCGGCAGACCGAGCACATGGCCGGTCTCGTGGGCGACGACGCGGTTGGAGTCGTATTCCTGGTTCTGCGCGTAGTCCAGGAAGATGTAGCCGTTGCCGTGCCCGTCGGTGGACGCGTAGCTGCCGCGCGGGTCGTTGCCCTCGCGGTAGTCGAAGGAGGCGCCACCGCCCTCGGCCAGCTGCACGTTCTTCACGGCCGAGTTCCACACGGCGGTGCTGTTGGCTATCTGGCTGCGGAAGGTGGGCGCGCCGCTGGCGTCGTAGTTGATGGTGACCTGCTGGATGCCGGGCTTCTCGGCCTGCTTCTCCATCGCCTTCTCGACGATGAGCTTGAAGAACTTCTCGGTGTCGCGCTGGTTCTCGCCGGTGAAGCCCTGCGTGGTGGGGGTGGTGGAGGTGGCGTGGGAGGCCGCGTCGGAGTGGCTGGCGGACGCGTGGGAGGCACCGTCGAGGGCCGTGGCGGGTGCGGCACCCAGGCCGAGAGCGACGGTCACGCCCAGGCCGAGCGCCGCTGGAAGAGCCGGTCTGCGGTATCTCATGGGGGGTTCTCTCCTCGTGTTCCGAGGAACCGGCGCCGCTCTGGGATGTTGGCGTGGGGGGCGCCGCCGGTCCCTCCGGACGGATTTCTGCTGCGGGAGAGTGTGTTCGAGCGCACGGCGTTCCGGAATGATGTCAACTGCCGATAGCTCCGGTGAATCACCCGGTGCCGCCCGGGCCTTGCACCGCGTTCACCGGCCGGTCGCTGTCTGGTGTGGCGCGCGACACCGCCGTTATGCTCCGCGTGTGGAGCTCGAAGTGAGGCACCTTCGTGCACTGTGTGCGATCGCCGACACGGGCAGCGTGCACAAGGCGGCCCGCCAGCTCGGCATGACGCAACCCTCGCTGACGACCCAGCTCAGGCGGATCGAACAGGCCGTCGGCGGCCAGCTCTTCAACCGCGAGCGCACCGGCAGCAGACCCACGCCGCTCGGCCGCACCGTCCTCAACCGCGCCCGGCCGATCGTCGCGCAGATGGCCGAGCTGATCCGCGAGGCCAAGGACGCGGCGGGCCTCGGCCACGCGGGACCGGGGGCGCGGCTCCGGCTCGGCAGCACGGGCAGCAGAGCCGTACCGGGCTGGCTGCGCCGGCTGCACAACCGGCTGCCGGACACCGACCTCACCTTCCAGACCGACGTCTCAGCGAACGCGCTGCTGCGGATGGTCGCGGCCAACCAGCTCGACGCCGCTTTCGTGCACGAGGTGGAGGGTTCGCCGCTGCGGGTGCCCGACGGCGTGGAGCTGCGGGTCCTGGTGCGGCGCGAACCCCAGTTCGTCGCCGTGCCCGCCACCCATCCCGCGGCGCGGGCCGGGCGGGCCGTCGCCGTCGCGGAGCTGGCGGACGAGAAGTGGATGGTCGACCCGTCGGTGGACGGCGACTGGGACGGGCTGCGGCGGGTGTTCGCCGCGGCGCGTATCGACCCGCGTGTGGTGTACGGCGACTATCTGTCCGCGGGCGATCTGGTCGCGGCGGGGGAGGTCGTCACGCCGTGCCAGCCGACGTCGCAGCCCCGGCCCGGGATGTCCATCGTTCCCCTGGCGGGTGATCCGCTCGGGGTGCGGCTGGTGGTGGCTGTCTCTTATACACAACT
>NZ_JADKMA010000315.1 GCF_017676365.1 Streptomyces oryzae | reverse complement strand
GAACCGGGCGGTCCGGGACAGTCCGGCGGCGACCCGGCCGGGGGCTCGGGCGGCGGTCCGGGTGACGGTGGCGGCGCGGGGCAGTCCGGCGGCTGGGGCCAGGGCGGGGCGGGCGGTCAGACGCCCCCGCCCCAGCCCCCGTACGGCGGCGGACCCGGTGGTCCGGCGGGCCCCGGCAGCCCGGGCGGGGGCGGGATGCCGCCGCACGACCCGTGGGCGATGCCCTCGGACCCGCTCGGCCCGCAGCCGGGTGGCGGAAAGCGGCGCAGCGGCGTGCTCGTCGGGGTCCTCGTGGCGGCGCTCGTCGCGGGCGGTATCGGCGGTGGGATCGGCTTCTGGGCGGCCGACCGCAGTGCGAGCGGCGACGCCACCACGATCAGCTCCTCAGCCGACCCGAAGAAACTGAACCGCTCCCCCAAGTCGGTCGCCGGCATAGCCGACAAGGCGCTGCCCAGCGTCGTGACGATCCGGTCCTCCGGAGGCGGCGAAGAGGGCACGGGCACCGGCTTCGTCTTCGACAAGGAAGGCCACATCCTCACCAACAACCACGTGGTGGCCAACGGCGCGCAGGGCGGCAAGCTGACGGCGACGTTCTCCGACGGCAAGAAGTACGACGCGCACGTCGTCGGCAAGGCGCAGGGCTACGACGTCGCCGTGCTCAAGCTGAGCGGCCTCGGCGACCGCAAGCTGGACCCGCTGCCGATCGCCGACTCCAACGACGTGGCGGTCGGCGACGCGACCATCGCGATCGGCGCTCCGTTCGGCCTCTCGGGCACGGTCACCACCGGCATCGTGAGCGCGAAGAACCGTCCGGTGGCCTCCAGCGACGGGCAGGGCAGCCAGGCGTCGTACATGAGTGCGCTGCAGACCGACGCCTCGATCAACCCCGGCAACTCGGGTGGCCCGCTGCTGAACGCGCAGGGCGCCGTCATCGGCGTCAACTCGGCCATCCAGCCCGGGGGTGGCGGTGGCGGCGGGCTGGAAGGCGGGCAGTCCGGCAGCGTCGGCCTGGGCTTCGCGATCCCCTCCAACCAGGCCAAGCGGGTCGCGGAGCAGCTGATCAAGACCGGCCGTCCCGTCTACCCGGTGATCGGCGCCACCGTCGAGCTGGGCGGCGGCGGAAAGGGCGCCACCATCTCCAACACCGGAGAGGGCGGTTCGGACCCGGTCACCCCGGGCGGCCCGGCCGACAAGGCGGGCCTCAAGCCCGGCGATGTCATCACCAAGCTCGACGACACGCTGATCGACAGCGGCCCCACCCTCATCGGCACCATCTGGACCCATCAGCCGGGCGAAAAGGTCAAGCTCACCTACGAACGCGACGGCCAGGAGAAGACCGTCGAGCTGACCCTCGGCTCCCGCAAGGGTGACGACTGACCACACGCTAGGCTGTCCCCGCGTCGTCACCGACGACGCGGGGAGGCGTGCCCGAGCGGCCGAAGGGAGCGGTCTTGAAAACCGTAGAGGTGGCAACACCTCCGTGGGTTCAAATCCCACCGCCTCCGCAGCCTGAATGAAGGCCCAGCTCATGAAGGGGCACCACCGTGCGGGTGGTGCCCCTTCGCTGTGTGGGTGTCTCACCCTGTACGCCTGTATCCCGTCGTTGATCAGCGTGTGTGGACCAGCCGTGGACCACGGGCCACCGGCCTACTCCGTCCCCTCCGCAGTCTCCAACGCCCGTTCGATCTTCTCGTTCGACTGGTGCTGGCTGCCGTAGATGACCTTGGCGTAGAACCGGTACAGAACAGCGGTGCTGTGGCCCGCGCGGCGTGCCACTTCGGTAGGAGACACGCCAGAGGTGAGCCAAAGCGAGACGCCCGCGTGCCGGAGCGAGTAGGGGACCTCTGCGAGCGGGGAGGCCGCTTCCGAGGCGGAGAGCACCGCACAGCGAGCCTCCTGCCAGATCTCGCCGTACTCCTTGTTCGTCACGCGTCCCCCGCGACTGGCGCGGAAGAGTCGGCCGTCCTCGGCGACGCCGTACGTGGCGATGTGGTCGCGGAGCATGCGCACCAGGACGGGCGGGATCGGCACGGAGCGGGTGACCCTGCGTGCGCGCTTCTTGAGGCCCCGAGAGTCGTGGGTCTCGCCGGAGTCCGTCCAGGCGGAGCCCGTCTGTGGCGAGGTGCTGGAGAGCACCAGTTCCCCCCAACCGGACTCGGGCAGGGTGCAGCTTGTCAGGCGCAGGTCGGTGACCTCGGCCGGTCGCATGGCCGCGTAGTACAGGCAGCCGAAGAAGGCGTGGAGGTGCTGGCCGCGCCTTCCCTGACTGCCGGCCGCAGCAATCAGCCTCCGAGCCAGAGCCGGGCCAGGAACGAAGCGGAAGTCCACTTCGTCGTCCGTCTCGGGCGCCTTCCAGTCCACCTTGTGGAGCGGGAGCGCTGGGAGGTGTTCGCGCTCCACCGCGTACCGGAGGCAGTTCGTGAAGACGGGGAACTTGCGGTGCACCGTGTTCGCAGCAGCCGGTTTGCCGTCGAGCTTCAACTTGAGGGCGTCTAGTGCGCGGCGAAGCACTGTGGGAGTGTCCAGCTCGTTGACCTTGATGGACTTCCGGGCGATCCAGTCGAGGGCCGCTGTGATCTCCGGAGGAGGCTCTTCGTGCTGTGTGCGGGGCACGAGGGAGCCATCCTTGGCGATCCGGAAGCTGAATGCCCACGAGTACAGCGCCCGTCGCAACACGCGGGGAGCGGGGGCGCCGCGTGAGTCGGACACCAGCGCGGGGGTAACCGTCGCAAGGGCGTCCGCGATGCTCGCGCGGTGCTTGGCTGACGCGTCGGGCCACTTCATGAGCGCGTAGGCGCAGGCGTGCACGTACCAGGTCGGGGACTGCTGTTCATGCAGCTCCGAGCTGGGCAGTCCCGTCACGGTGTCGAACTGCTCGCGGTTCCGGAGCGCCGTGAGTAGTTCCGCCCGCCGCCCGTCCGCCTGCGCCTTGAGGGTGTAGCTCTTGGAGTGCGGTTGTGCTCCTACACGCCAGCGGAGTTGGTAGGCACGGGCCCGGTTCGCGCGCTTACGGATGCCCCAGACCTGAACGTCATAGGTCAGCATGCGATGGCTTCCTCACAGTCCGTGAACCATGCGTCGAGGTCGGCGCGGCGGACGCGGATCTGCCCGTTCGGGAGCTTGAGGCACTTGGGCGCCTTGCCGCGTGCCCGCATGCGATAGAAGGCGGCTCGCGACATGCGCAGTTCGGCGAGCACTTCGGGCAGGGTCAGGGTTTCGCCTCGCACGGCTGTAGGCGTCATTGGCTCGCCTCCCCTTCGTGCTTGAGCTGGAGGGCAAGGGCGCGTTGTTCGCGGACGGTGGCGGCTAGCAGTTCCTCGCCGGGGGTGTAGCCGGTGCCGAGGAAGGCCCAGGAGGACTCCACGACGAGCGTTGTTTCGTCCCGGTCGGCGAAGCCGAGTTGGGCGCGGGTCTGGGCGGTTCGCCAGGCGCGGCGGACGTCGCGGAGGGCACCGAGGGTGGTGGAGTAGCGGCGGGATTTGGTGGAGAAGTGGCCGCGGAAGCCGAGCATGTGGGCCCACTTGCGCAGGTTCAGGTGGGCGAGTTCGGGAAGGGCGCCCAGGTCCCAGGCGGTGCGGACCATCTGACGGGCGTGGCGGGTCATGTTGGGGTGAGTGAGGGGGGCGTTCTTGCCGGTGCCCTCGCATGCCGGGCAGTCCGCGTCCGCTTGTGTGCCTGTGCCCCGGCAGGAGGGGCAGCGCACTGGGCGGTCGAGGTTGCCGACGATGGCTTCGGCGCCCTTGGTCACGTACTTGGCGAGGTATCCGGCTACGGCTTTGTCTGTGAGCGGAGCGCCCTTACCGAAGGCGGCGATTTCGCGGACGTCGATCTCCTTGCCCCAGCACAGCTCACGCTCGCCCAACGCGTCGGAGTCCACGGTCAGGCGCACACGGCCGCGTGCGTCGAGGACCGCCTGTGTCAGCACGTCGAGTGATGCACTGGCCGGGGGGTGCTTGTCGCTTCCGTCCGGTCCGTCGAGACGGATGACCGCATGAAAGTGGACGAGGCCGCGCTTTTGGTATTCAGCGACCTTGGCGAAGGAGACGCGCAGTACGGCGCGGAGTTCCTTGGGGGTGAGGCCGAGGGCGGCAGCCAGTTCACGGCGCAAGTAGGTGGTGAAGCGTGCCCACAGGGCCGAGGCGTGCGCGTTCCACAGCACGGCGCCCGCGTAGTCGTACGTCTCGGGGGAGAGGGGCGTGCCCAGCCTGGTGTCGTCATTGGTATGGCGCTCGCCGCAGCGACAGCCCAGACGCTTCCCGGCAGGGGTGGTGAGCTCTCCGTGCACCGGGCCGAACGATGGCGGGGTCAGAGTGACGAAGACGCGGGGGTGAGAGCGGACGGACTCCGGGATTCCCTTGCCTCCGCAGATTCCGGCGCGGATGAGCTGGAAAGTGTCGGCAGCGTAGAGACGGGAGCAGGAGGGGCAGCGGCTTGCGCGGCGGTTGCCGCAGGGGACGAGCATGCGGCCGGTGGGCTCGTCGAGGGTCGTGAAGACGTGCAGAGGCTCGCCGGTGTCCACGTCGAGGGTGGCGCTGTAGCCGGTGAGCTGAATCGGGCGGGTACAGCCGCGGACCCGTTCGACCTGGGCGGGGACGCGCTCGATACCGCCAAGGCTGGCAAGGCGGAGCAGGTCCCGGACTCCTTCCCCGATTTCGGGTTGGGTGGGGGACGGTGCTGTCATCCTGAAGACTCCTTCCGGGTTCGGGAGGGGGACCCGGCCGGAACGCGGTGGCTGGCAGGCGATCGGCGTTCCGGCCGGGGTGCCGCACGAGGGCAGGCCGAGGCCAGCCCGGGGGCGGTCAGGGCGAGGGAGTGACGGCTCAGGCGGTGAGGCGCGCGTGCAGCGTCTCGGCGAGTGTGGGTGCGATGCCCAGGCGGGTGGTGAGCCGGTCGGGGGTGATGGGTTCGCCGTGTTCTTGCTCG
>NZ_JADKMA010000314.1 GCF_017676365.1 Streptomyces oryzae | reverse complement strand
CCCCTGCACCCCCTCTCATGGGGGTGCAGGGGCCGCCAGTCGGCCTGTGGATCCGGCCACACGACACAGTGCTGGGGCAGGGGCAGGGTGACGCCACCCCACGCCATGCCGCGCAACCGCGTCGCCGCGAAACCGCGCCGGGTCGCCGCGTCGGCGACCGTCCGTCAGTGCATGGCTGCCAGCACCGGCTCCGGCTCGCCACCGGAGTCGTTGCCGTCGGCCGCACCGTCGAGCTTCTTGCCGGGAGCCTGTTCGCCGCCACCACGAGCGTTGACCAGGACGGTCACGATCGTGGCGGAGACGAGCAGAATGCCCACCGCCCACCAGATCGCCGTGGTGTAGCCGTGCACCATGGCCTCCAGCTTCAGCATCTGCTGCGCGGGCTTGCTGGTGGCCTCGGCGAGGTGATCGGTGGCGTACGAGGTGGTGGCGCTGGCCGCGATGGTGTTCAGCAGCGCCGTACCGATGGCACCACCGACCTGCTGCGAGGTGTTGACCATGGCCGAGGCGACACCCGCGTCACTCGGCCGTACACCGTGCGTGGCCAGGGACATGGCGGGCATGAACGCCGTTCCGAGCCCGAGGCCCAGCAGCACCATGGCGGGCAGGATCAGCGCCGGGTAGGAGCTGTCCACCGAGAGCCGGGTCAGCAGCAGCATGCCCACGGCCGCGGTCAGGAAGCCGGGCGCCATCAGCAGCCTGGCCGGTACGCGGGTCATGAGCCGCGCCCCGATCTGCGTGGAGCCGGTGATCATGCCGGCCACCATCGGCAGGAAGGCCACACCGGTGCGCACCGGGGAGTAGTCCTTGACCACCTGCAGGTAATACGTCAGGAACAGGAAGAGGCCGAACATCGCGATGACGGCCAGGCCGAGCGACAGGTAGACACCACCGCGGTTGCGGTCGGTGACCACGCGCATCGGCAGCAGCGGCGCCCGGACCTTGGACTCGACCAGCGCGAACGAGCCCAGCAGCACCACGCACGCGACGAACATGGCGATGGTGCCGCCGTCGCTCCAGCCGTCGGTCTCGGCGCGGGTGAACCCGTACACCAGCGAGACGAGGCCGAGCGTGGAGAGGACGACGCCGGGGATGTCGAGCGCCGACCGGTTCCGGGTGCCGGACGGCTCACGGATGACGCCGGCCGCGCCGAGGGCGGCGACGACCGCGAACGGGACGTTGACGTAGAAGGTCCAGCGCCAGTCCATGTACTCGGTCAGCAGTCCGCCGAGGATCAGGCCGATGGCGCCGCCACCACCCGCGATGGCGCCGTAGATGCCGAACGCCTTGGCGCGCTCCTTGCCGTCGGTGAACATCACCGCGAGCAGGGAGAGTGCAGCCGGTGCGAGCATGGCGCCGAACGCGCCCTGCAGCGCCCGCGCCGCCAGCAGCATGGCCTCTCCGGTTGCGGCGCCGCCGAGAGCGGAGGCCGCCGCGAAGCCGATGAGCCCGGTCACGAAGGCGCGCTTACGGCCCCACAGGTCGGCGATCCGGCCGCCGAAGAGCAGCAGTCCACCGAAGGCGAGCGCGTAGGCGGTGATGACCCACTGCCGGTTGGCGTCGGATATGCCCAGGTCGGTCTGGGCAGAGGGAAGCGCGATGTTCACGATCGTCGCGTCGAGGACGACCATGAGCTGCGCGATGGCGATAAAGGCCAGCGCCTTCCATCGCCGGGGGTCGGGCCCGGCCTGCGCGTCGGCCGGAGATGGCGTTTCTGGCATGGATGTGCCTACCTCACGGTGCGGAGTACGAAAAATGGGACGAAAAATCGATGCGGAGAGACGTCACTGAGTACTCAGTGCGGTTCTCAGCAGGTCAGGGACATCAGTGGGTCTGGGGCAGGTGCCGCTGGCGGTTCCGTACGGGCCCCCCGCGCTCGTACGGAACCAGGTGCTGGGAGGACAGACTCGGGAGGGGAGGAGAATTGAGCGGTGCGGCAACCGCTCACCGCTGCGGCTCGCCCACTACTACGGGCTCGCTCACTACTGCGGCTCGCTCGCCAACTGCGGCTTCGGAGATCAGTTGTCCTCTCGCAGTTCCTCCAGGGTCGCGGCGTGGCCGGGTAGTTGGGACTTGGCAGGGGCGCGCAGCCCGTCGAGGAAGAGCTGCACATGGCGTTCGACGAAGCGTTCGATGCGCTGGCAGACAACGCCCGGCAGTGGCCGGGTGAGCTGACTGATCGCGACGGTCACGTCACCGACGCCGATGTCGGTACGCACCTCCCCCGCCTCCTGGCCCCGCCGGATGAGCTCGCCGGCCAGTGCTTCGACCCGCTTGCGCGCCGCCAGACGCTGCGGCTCGTCGGGGTCGAAGCGGCCCGAAAGCATGGGGCAGAGCGCTCCGATGCGCTCTTCCACCGCGGCGAACACGAAGCGGCGCAGCGCCTCGAATGCATTCCCCTCCTCGGCGAGTGCCTGCTCGGCCCGTTCCGCGATCCGCTCGGTGACGGCAAGCATCACTCCGTGCACGAGTGAGTCCCGGTCGGGGAAGTGCCGGTAGAGGGTCGCATTTCCGACCCCCGCAGCGCGAGCGATTTCATCGAGGGACGCGTCCGCCCCGTGGACAACGAATGCCTCGCGTGCCGCGGTGAGGATGCGTTCACGATTACGGGCCGCGTCAGCACGCCCCTTGGGCGCGACACCGTCGCCGGTGACGCGCTTGGCGGCGATTGTTGCGCTGCCCATCTGTGCCTCCTCGCTCCTTGGGGCGGACTGAGCGGACTGACGTGACGACTGGTGCACTGGGGTGCCGTTGATCCGGGGAGTTGGTCCCCGTTTCGTGAAGACGCCTACGTAAACGGGGACGCGCTCCCCGGTTATTTCCCCTGACTACTGTGACTCACCTCACCATCGAACCGGACCCACGGTCCGCAATGGACGCGCGCCCAGACAGTCCGCGTACCGGCCGGGCGCATGGTGCAGGTGAACACGCGCGCTCGAGGCGGGGCGCGCGCTCAAGGCGGGCCCACTGAGGCGTGCGGGGCGCATTCCCCCTGGTCGGCGGACCGGACGCCACTGGACTGGACCCATGAAGTACCGCGCGGCGTCTGGTCCGAGCCCGCACCGCGCTGGGACGATGCTGTGGCATCCAGCGGTGACCCCCACATGACCACGTGCTCCATCCACCCATGTGAGGAGCGGTACCGATGCAACAGCAACCCACCTCTCGCCGACACCTCCTCGCCGCTGCGGCGGGCACCGCGGCAGCGATCGGCGTCACAGCCTCCTCGGCGCCGGCCGCAGCCCGCACCGCCCGCTCCGCGACCTCCTCCCTCGACTCGATGTCCGGCAAGCTGTCCGGCGCGCCGACCGACGCATCGGCGCAGCTCTCCTCCTCCGCCGTCCGTGCCGAAGCAACGGCACTGCTGCGCCGGATGAGCCTGGAGGAGAAGATCGGTCAGCTGTTCGTCATCGAGCTCTACGGCCAGACCGCCGATACGGAGCACGACGGGAACCGCAAGATGTACGGCGTACCGACGCCGGCCGAAGTGATCCGGAAATACCGTCCAGGCGGCGTCATCTACTTCGACGCCCGCCGGGGCCCCGACAACGTCCGCGAGCCGCGGCAGATCGCGCGGCTGTCCAACGGCCTCCAGCGCGCCGCCGTACGCACCGGTGCGCGCGTACCGCTGCTCGTCTCCATCGACCAGGAGGGCGGCAGCGTCGTCTACCGGATGCTGGAGCCCGCAACCCAGCTCCCGGGCAACATGGCACTGGCCGCCACCCGCTCCACGCGCGACGTCTTCGACAGCGCGGACATCATCGGTACGGAGCTGGCCGCTGTCGGCATCAACCAGAACTACGCACCTGTAGCGGACGTCAACATCAACCCGGCGAACCCTGTCATCGGCGTTCGCTCGTTCGGGTCGGACACACAGCTGTGCTCCCGGTTCGTCTCCACCGCCGTACGCGGCTACCACCGGGGCGGTGTCGCCAGTGCGGCCAAGCACTTCCCGGGGCACGGCGACACGGACGTCGACAGCCACACCGGTCTGCCGGAGATCAAGCACACCCGTGCCGAGCTGGACCGTATCGACCTGCCACCGTTCCGTGCGGCCATCGGGCGCGGAGTGGACACGATCATGACAGCGCACATCGTCGTTCCCTCGCTGGACCCCACCAGAGTGCCCGCAACCATGTCGCGGCCGATCGTGACCGGGCTGCTGCGCCGAGAGCTGGACTTCACCGGCCTCATCGTGACGGACGCACTGGACATGGGCGGCGCCACGAAGGACTTCCCACCCGACGTCGCACCCGTACGCGCCTTCCAGGCCGGCTGCGACCAGCTGGTGCTGGCGCCGAAGCCGGAGGTGGCCTTCGGCGCCGTACGAGAGGCCGTACTGTCCGGCGCGATTCCGATGGAACGGCTGGAGGAGTCCGTACGCCGGATCCTCGAACACAAGCTGCGGAGGCGGCTGTTCCGCTCCCCGTACGTGAACGAACGGCGCGCCGCGCGGATCGTCGGCAGCAGGCGCCACCGCTCGCAGGCCCGGCAGATCACCGAGCGCGGCATCACCCTGATCCGAAACGAGAGCGGTGCTCTCCCCCTCCCTCACACCCCCGCCACCGTCCTCGTCACAGGCTGGGGAACCGCGCCTCTCGCCGCCCTCGCGCGCGCCATCGGCGAACAGCGCGGCCAGCGGACGACCACCCTGGAGACCGGCAGCAGGCCCGACCCGGCCAAGATCACGGAGGCGACGGACGCGGCCCGCTCCCACGACGTCACAGTCGTCCTCTCCAACGCCGCCGCAGCGGGCAAGGAGGACGGCGCCGCCCAGGCCCGGCTGATCGATTCCCTGACTGCGACGGGCCGACGGGTGATCGTGGCGGGCATCCGCCTGCCCTACGACATCCGCCGCTTCCCCTACGTCCCCGCCTACCTCGCGACCTACAACTACGGCACCCCCTCCATGACCGCGCTGGCCCGCGTCCTCTA
>NZ_JADKMA010000313.1 GCF_017676365.1 Streptomyces oryzae | reverse complement strand
CCCCCGCCCTCGGAGGCGTCAGTCCGTCAGCGTGGCCGGGTCGCTGACGCCCGCCTCGCCGGTCTCGACGTGACCGGCGAGCCGGCGCTGCCAGCCGGCGTCGGTGTCGGTGGTGATGGTCAGGTCGTACCAGCGCTTGGACTCCCGCAGGCGCACGGTGTGCACCACAGTGGCGCCCGCGCGCACCTTGTGGGTGTCCTTGGCTCCCCCGTAGCCGTTGGCGACCGTGAGGACGCAGTCGGCGTCACCCGCGTTGGTGAGGGTCAGTTCGATGTCACCGCTCTCGGTGAGGTGGCGCGCTTTCACCTCGGGGCCAGGCTGCTTGCCGGGGCCCTTGAAGGTGCGCAGGAAGCCGTTCGGCCCGTGCGCCGTCAGGTCGTAGCTGCCGCTGGAGTAGCCGGTGTTCCAGGTGTCGGACAGCTGCTTGCCGGCCTCGGTGCTGTAGGTCCAGGGGCCGTCGGTGCGGTTGGCCGAGGTGACGAGGAAGAAGGCGCCGGCGGAGCTGCCGCCGCTGAAGGTGAGGGTGAACTTGCCCTCCTTCGGCGCGGCCGCGCCGTCCACCAGCGGTGCGTAAGGCAGCGGACGCGTCGGCCGGGAGCCCGCCTCCTGCTTGGGCAGCACCGGCTTGGCGGGCGGCTTGGGGACGTAGCTGTCGTGCCGCTCCTTGTCCGGCGGCTCGTAGGAGTCGGTGTCAGGGAGGTCGGCCGGGTCGGTGTCCTTGAGGGAGAAGTCGAACGCCGAGGTCAGATCGCCGCACAGGGCTCGCCGCCAGGGCGAGATGTGGGGCTCGTGCACCCCGAAGCGGCGCTCCATGAAGCGGATGACGGAGGTGTGGTCGAACAGTTCGGAGCACACATAGCCACCGGTGCTCCAGGGGGAGACGACCAGCATCGGCACGCGCTGGCCGAAGCCGTAGGGTCCGGGCGCGTAGCCGCCCAGGCCGCCCTTGTAGTAGTCGGGCGCGGTGTCCACGGTGGACCGGCCCTGGGAGGCGGAGGCCGGCGGATAGGGCGGGACGACGTGGTCGAAGTAGCCGTCGTTCTCGTCGTAGGTGATGAACAGCGCCGTCTTCGCCCACACCTCGGGGTTGGAGGTGAGGGCCTCCAGCACCTGGGAGATGTACCAGGCGCCGTAGTTGGCGGGGAAGTTCGGGTGTTCGGTGAACGCCTCGGGCGAGGCGATCCAGGAGATCTGCGGCAGCTTCCCGGCCTTGACGTCGGCCTTGAGGATGTCGAAGAAGCCGTCGCCCTTCTTGGCGTCGGTGCCGGTGCGGGCCTTGTCGTGGAGCGGGTCGCCGGGCTTGGCGTTGCGGTAGTTGTTGAAGTACAGCAGTGAGTTGTCGCCGTAGTTGCCGCGGTAGGCGTCCTCGATCCAGCCCCAGCTGCCGTCGGCGTCCAGGCCGTCGCCGATGTCCTGGTAGATCTTCCAGGAGATACCTGCCTTCTCCAGCCGCTCCGGGTATGTGGTCCAGCCGTACCCGGCCTCCTCGTTGCCCAGCACGGGCCCGCCGCCCTCGCCGTCGTTGCCCGCGTAGCCGCTCCACATGTAGTAGCGGTTGGGGTCGGTGGCGCCGATCATCGAGCAGTGGTACGCGTCGCAGATGGTGAAGGCGTCGGCGAGCGCGTAGTGGAAGGGGATGTCCTGGCGGGTCAGATACGCCATGGTGCCGGTGCCCTTGGCGGGGATCCACTGGTCGTACTTGCCCTCGTTCCACGCCTGGTGGCCGCCGGCCCAGTCGTGGTTGAGGCCCGCGATGAACTGCATGCCCAGGTTCTCGGCGTCCGGGTGGTAGGGCAGTACGTCCTTGCTGCCGTCGGACTGCTGCCAGACCGTCCGCTTGCCGGTCGGTGCGGCAGGACGCGGGTCGCCGAAACCGCGGACGCCCTTGAGGGTGCCGAAGTAGTGGTCGAACGACCGGTTCTCCTGCATCAGCACGACGATGTGCTCGACGTCGTCGATGGTGCCGGAACGGCGGGCAGCGGGGATGGCGGCGGCCCGCTCGATGCTGCCGGAGAGGGCCGAGAAGCCCGCGGTCGCGCCGGCTATCTGGAGGAACCGGCGCCGGTTGAGTTCTGGCATGTCTCTGCTGACCTCGCAGGGCGTGTGTGCGGAACGTCGGACGCGCAGAGTCTTTCAAGAACACCGGCACCCGGGGAAGCCACCTGTATGAACAAGTTGGCAAACATCCGGGGACGGGAAGAGGTACTGGCCCGCTGCCACCAGCGGCAACGCGACAGGAGCACAGACCGCCCGTCGCCGCGCTGTGTTCCGCACGGCGGACGTCAGCACAGTGACCACCGCCACACACCGCCGAGGGGAAAAACGGGCACTCCGCCACTGCGCGGGCAACCCGCCCGGACCGCCCGAGGGGACGACCAGATGCGGCGAGGGAGAGTCACGTATGACCGAGGAGGCGCGGGTGTCCCAGGACGACGGGTCCCAGGACGAAGGCGACGCGGCGTCACAGCAGAGCAGGTGGACACGCGGGCGGCGCTGGCTGAGCCGCGCACGCGCTTCGTCGGGACACGAGCGGCACACCCTGGAGATCATCGGCAAGAGCACACTGGCCGCCACCGTCTCCTGGTTCGTGGCGCACGATCTGATGGCGGCGCGGACACCGGCGTTCGCGCCGTTCTCCGCCGTGCTGATCATGCAGGTGACGATCTATCAGTCGTTGCTCCAGGCGCTCCGCTACCTGGCCGCCGTCTCCGCCGGGGTGTGCGTGCAGGGGGCGCTGGGCATGCTGGCCGGGCCCGATCTGCTGACCTTCGTGCTGGTCGCGCTGATCGCGCTGACCATCGGCCGCTGGCAGCGGCTCGGCTCGCAGGGCAGCCAGGTGGCGACCGCCGCGTTCTTCGCCTTCGCCACCTATGTGTCCGCCGGCGGCGACGTGCAGCGGCTGGGACAGCTCGGCCAGATCCTCGAACTGGTCGGCATCGGCTGCGGGATCGGCGTACTGATCAACATCACGGTGCTGCCGCCGATGCGCTACCGCAGCGCGGAGGACGGCATCCGGGCGCTGGCCCACTCGATGTGCGATCTCGTCAGCGACATCGCTCCCCCGCTGCGGGACGGCAGCCTCGACGAGGAGACGGCCTGGCACTGGCGGCAGCGCGCCAACGCGCTGGGGCCGCTCGTCGGCCAGGCGCGTGCGGCGCTGCACACGGCGGTGGAGAGCAGGTACTACAACCCGCGGCTGGTGCTTCCAGGCGGCTCCCGGCACGAGGATTTCTCCGGTTACCAGGAAGTGGTCGACGCGCTGGAGCGCGTCACCTATCAACTCACCTCGATGACCCGGACCCTGCACCAGTGGCCGCAGGACGAGAGCGGCGAGGAGTGCCGCCGGTTCCTGCGGGACTACGCCGAACTGATGGACGCCGTCGCCGTCGTCGTCCGCCACTTCAGCGAGATCGACGCGCGGTGGCTCACCAGCCAGGTACGGGGGCTGCGCCGGGCGACCGAGGCGGCGCAGGAGCGGCGCGCCGAGCTGGTCGAGCACACCCGGCAGACCTCGCTGCTGCTGAGTGACCCGTCCCGGCCGTACGGCATCCTCCTCGCGGAGGCCGCCCGGCTGATGGATGAGGCCCAGCATTCCTGCGACGTTCTCCACCACGCGGTCCAGCACGCCGCCGAGACCGGTGAACTCTCGGAGAAGGCCACCGGGTGAGCCAGCGGGTTGCGGGCTGCCCCCCTGACCACAGGGAAGCCCGGCATGCGGAGCAAGCTGAACCACACATTCTGGAAACCCGGCGACCTGGAGCGGGCGATCCACGTCGAGCGCTCCGCGCGCACAGGACCTGGCTGAGCTCGGTGAGGCTCAGTGGGCGACGGCATCGCTGTGTGAACGCTGGACCGTGGAGGAGGTCGTGGCCCATCTGACCGCAGGGGCCGGCACCAGGATGCGGCGCTGGCTGCTGAGCATGCCGGCCGCCCGGTTCGACCCTGATCTGCACAACGACCGGCGACTCGCGGAGCACCGGGGTGCTACGCCTGAAGAGACCTTGCAACGATTTCGCGAGGTCGTCACCGGGCCCGCCGGGCCCACAGGCCATACTGCGGTGTGGCTGGGCGAAATAGTCGGCACAGCGAGGACATCCGCCGGCCATTGGGTCTTGTGCGGACACCACCGGTGGCCACGACGACCGCCGTGGCCCGCTTCTTCGCCAGTCGCGATTTCACCGTCGCGAGCAAAACTGCAATCGCCGGCTTGCGGGTCGAGGCCACAGACGGACCGATCACCACCGGCTCGGGGGATCTGCTCCGGGGGCCGACGCTCTCGCTGGTGATGGGAATGGCGGGCCGCGCAGCGGCGTGCGAGGACCTCGAGGGGGACGGTGTGGCCGTCTTGCGCGCCCGCCTGGGCTCAGGTTGACGAACGAGCCCGAGGGGTTTGAAAGGCAAGCTCAGCGCCGCAGGCTGTAGCGGACGATGCGGGATCTGGCCTCCCGTTCGCTCAGGCCCAGCGCCTCCCCCGCCGCCTTCCAGGAGATCTCGTCGGCGTGGATGTTCTGGGCCGCGAGGTGACCGACGTCCGTGGTGAGACGCTCCAGTTCGCCCACGGCGCGGACCGCGGCCAGCGGCGCCTGGTCGGCCAGGGCTAAGAGTTCGTCGCCCAGTTGCTCCAGCCGCTCCGCCAGTCCGACCGGCAGCGGGACGGAGCGTCTCTCCACGTCGCGGATGTGCCGGCTCCACTCCTTCCGGGCGCCGGAGACGTCGAAGTCGCCATGGGCGCCCAACTGACCCTGGCCGATGGGGAATCGGGACTCACCGCGCCAGCCGCACGCGCACGCGGCCCGCACCCATGCGGCCTGCGGCCGGGAGGGCATCCTGCCGTCGTAGGCCCACCACTCGGTGGTCTGCTGCATCCGCGGCCCGCTGCCCATGTCGAGATACACCGGTCCTGGCTCGCTGCCGTCCGCCAGGAGAGCTCCCGCCCACCC
>NZ_JADKMA010000312.1 GCF_017676365.1 Streptomyces oryzae | reverse complement strand
CAACCCCTCCGGCCGCACCAGCACCTCAACCTCCCGCCCCACCGCAGGGCACTCCCCGTGCACCGGCAGCAGATGCCCCAGCACCTCAACGGCCCCACCCTCCCGCACGACACCGGGCAACCGGTTCATCGTGCCGACGAACTCCGCGACGAACGGCGTCGCGGGCCGCTCGTACAGCTCGTTCGGCGAAGCACACTGTTCCAGGCGCCCGTCCTTCATCACCGCGACGCGGTCGGCCATCGACAGCGCCTCCTCCTGGTCATGGGTGACGAAGACGGTGGTGATGCCCAGTTCCAGCTGAAGGCGCCGGATCTCCTCGCGCAGCTGAAGCCGCACCTTGGCGTCGAGCGCGGACAGCGGCTCGTCCAGCAGCAGGATGCGCGGGCGGATGGCCAGCGCGCGGGCGAGCGCGACCCGCTGCTGCTGGCCGCCGGAGAGCTGGTGCGGATAGTGCTTCTCCCGCCCCGGCAGCCCCACCAACTCCAGCAACTCGGTGGCGCGCGCGGCCCGTTCCGCCTTAGGAGCTTTGCGAACGCGCAGCCCGTAAGCGACGTTCTCCGCAGCGGTCATGGTGGGGAAGAGGCTGTAGGACTGGAAGACCATGCCGATGTCGCGCCGGTTGGCGGGTACGGCCGTCACATCCTCGCCGCCGATCAGCAGCTCGCCGCTGTCGGCGGTCTCGAACCCGGCGATGATCCGCAGCGCCGTGGTCTTGCCGCAGCCGGACGGGCCGAGCAGGGCGACGAGTTCGCCGGGCGCGACCTCCAGGTCGAGCCCGTCGAGCGCGGCGCTGCCCCCGAAGGAGCGCCGCAGGTCACGCAGGCGCAACCCGACGCCGCCCGCGCCACGCCGGGCTGACTGCGCCTTCTCCCCAGTGGTATCGGCCTGCTTCTCAGTGGTGGCGGTGGTCGTCATACGGTCGTCTTCCTCCGGTCGCGGACCAGCCGGCCGCGGGTACGTCCGCCGGCGATGTTGGTGAGCAGGAGCAGCAGGCCCCAGGTGATGAGCAGGCTGAGCATGGCGGCGGCGACGGAGAGCTGCGCCTCGTACTCGCCGACGTGCACCATCCATACGGAGAACGGCTCGAACCCGAGTACGTTCGCGACGGTGAATTCCCCGAGCACCATGGCCAGACTCAGCACGGCGCCGCTGACGATGGCGGGCCGCAGATTGGGCACCACGACCCGGCACAGCGTGCCCAGCCGCGAGGCGCCCAGGCTGCGCGAGGCTTCCACCAGGGTCCGCAGGTCGACGGCGCGCAGCCCCGCGTCCAGCGAGCGGTGGAGGAACGGCAGCGACATCACGGTGTAGACGAGGACCAGGACCAGCGGAAAGCTCTTGTTGTGCAGCGCCTGGAAGGTGCCCCACAGCGGGGTGTCCGCCAGGTCCTGCTCCCAGGAGAGCACCGTGCTGACCCCGGCCACCAGCGCGACCGGCGGCACGATGAGCGGCACCATGCACAGCACCTCGACCACGCGTCGCAGCCCGGGCAGCCGCAGCGCGACCACCACCATGGTCGGCACCATCAGCGCCAGCCCGAGCGCCACGGTCGCCAGGCCGAGCCGTACCGACAGGCCGAGGGCGGCGGCCATGTCCGCGTCGTGCAGGCCCTTGGCGTACGCGCCGAAGGTGACGCCCTCGGCGGGGTCGTCCACGGTGAACCACAGCGAGGCGGCGACGGGGGCGAGGAAGTAGAGCGCGGCCAGCAGCAGCACGAGGACACCGCCCCACGGGCGCCTGCGTGCGGTACGCGGAACACGCGCGGTACGCGAAACAGCGGTCATCCCAGCCATCGGTTGCTCCGTCGTTGCAGCGGGATCTGTACGGCCATCACGAGCAGCGCGATCACCACCATGTTGAGGCTCATGGCGAGGGCCAGATTCTCCTGGCCGACCAGCACGTTGCCGGCCAGCGCGTTGGCGATCTGGATGGTGATCAGCGGCACCGAACTGCCCGTCATCACGGCGGCGGTGGCGTGCGAGGCGAAGGCGGTGCCGAACATCAGCACGGCGCCGCCCAGCAGCGAGGGCGTCAGCACCGGCAGTCCCACGTGCCGCCAGAACTGCGCCCTGGTCGCCCCGCAGGAGGCGGCGGCCTCCCGCCACTGGGCGCGGACGCCGTCCAGCGCGGGCAGGACGGTGACGACCATCAGCGGCACCATGAAGTACAGATAGGCCAGCACCAGACCGGTGAAGGTGTAGAGGCTGAACCCGGTGGCCTTCAGGTGCAGCAGCCGCGTCACGGTGCCGGTGGTGCCGAGCGTGGCGATGAAGGCGAACGCCAGCGGCGCACCGCTGAAGTTGGCGAAGACACCGGACGCCGAGACGACGGCCTTGCGCAGCGCGGTGCTGCGGGTGCCCAGCAGGGCCTGCGCGATGACGGTGCCCAGTACGGTGGCCAGTACGGCGCTGAGCAGCGAGAGTTTCACGCTGCCCGCCAGCCCGGTGGCGTACGCGCCGGAGAGCGAGTGCCGCACGTTGTCCAGGCTGTAATGGCTCGCGCCGGTGCCCGGGTCCACGACGGTGAACGCGTTGTAGGCCAGGGTGCAGGCGGGCAGGCCGAAGCAGACGGCCATGAAGGCGAAGTACGGGACGACGGCGGGCCAGCGCCACCGGCCCGCGCGTGCGGCGCGGGTGCGCCGTGCCGCCGGGGCCGGGGCGGGTGCGGGTGCGGGGTCCTCGCCGGTGCGGGCGGGCGCGGGGGAGGTCACAGCCATCAGCTGACCGCCGCGCCCCAGCCCTCGCTGATGGCCTGCTGCGCCTTGGCCTCCTGCGCGGGCGTGGGGAACTTCGGGGTCCCCTCGACCTCGGGGAGCTGGGCTGCGGCCTTCTTGTCCGCTGTGCCGTCCTTCTCCATCTCCTCCAGCAGCGCGGGCCGCGAGTAGCCCTTGAGCCAGATGTTCTGGCCCTCGGGGCTGTAGAGGAATTCCAGCCACAGCCGCGCCGCGGCCGGGTGCGGGGCGTACTTGTTGACGCCCTGGTTGTAGTACTGCGAGTACTGCCCGTCCTTGGGGACGTTGACCTGCCAGTCGACGCCCTTGGACTTCAGCTCGTGGCCGTAGCCGAGGTTGAGGTAGTCCCAGTCGATCGAAATGGGGGTCTCGCCCTTCTGGATCGTGGCCTTGGTGGACTCGACGGGCACGTAGTTGCCGGACTTCTTCAGCTTCTTGAAGAAGTCGAGCCCCGGCTCGACGTCGTCGAAGCCGCCGCCGTTGGCGAGCGAGGCGGCGATGACGGAGGAGAAGGCCGAGGAGGACTCGTTCGGGTTGCCGTTGAGGGCGACCTTGCCCTTGTACTGCGGCTCGAGCAGGTCCTTGAAGGTCTTCGGGCACTCCTTGACGGCCTTGGCGTCGCAGCCGATCGAGATGTAGCCGCCGTAGTTGTTCATGAAGGAGCCGTCGGCCTGCTTCTGGGACTTCGGTATCGCGTCCCAGCCCTTGACCTTGTAGGGGGCGAGCAGCTTCTTGGCCTTTGCCTGCTGCATGAAGGCGGTGCCCAGGTCGAGGGCGTCGACGGCGCGGTCCTGGCCCTTGCGCTTGGCGGCGGCGTTCAGCGCGCCCTGGCTGCTGCCGCCGGGGTCCTCGTTGTGGACCTCGATGCCGTACTTCTTCTCGAAGGTTTTGATCATCTGGCCGTAGTTGGCCCAGGTCGGCGCGAGAGCGTAGACGTTCAGCTCGCCTTCCTTCTTCGCCGCCTCCACCAGCTTGTCCATGCCGCCCAGGTCCGCGGCCGAACGCGCCTTGCCGGCCTTGCTGTCGGAGCCCTGCGCGGGTGCGGAGCCGCAGCCGGTGGCAGCGGCGGAGAGGGTGACGGCCGCTGCCGCCGCGGCCAGCAGGCGGCTCCGGCGGCGGCTCCTACGGCTGTGATGGTCTGCCTTCACGTTGACACTCCTGGGGTTCGCGCCCGTCACCTGTATGGACAAGCTCGATTCATTGAGCCAGGGCAAGCTAACAGCACCCGGCCCGCGCCGCAAAGCCGGAAGCACGCTCAAATGCCCAGCTCAAAGCGTTATTTGCGAACAGGTTTAGCGATGTTCACCGTGGATACAAGTAACCGACCGGGCTGCCGAGTGTGCGCACTGCTGCGCACAGATGGCATGATCGGGCGAAGCCCGCGCAGCCGTAGCGGGTCCGCGCAGCCCTGGCGCAGCAATTCGAGGAGCCGCCCCATGCCCGAGCCCGCCCGCCACGAGCGGATCGCCGACGAGCTGCGCCGCGCCATCGCCGACGGGCGCTACCCGGTCGGCGCCACCCTCCCCTCCGAGGCCGAGCTCGCCACCGCGCACGGCGCCTCCCGCGGCACCGTGCGGCAGGCCGTCTCCGCGCTGCTCGCCGAGGGCCTCATCGGCTCGCGGCAGGGCGCCCGCCGCGTCGTCCTGTCCACCACACCCAGCCAGAGCTTCACCGAGCTGCGCAGCTTCGCCCAGTGGGCCCGCGCGGGCGGCCGTACGGCGGGCGGACTGGTGCTGGCCTCCTCCTGGGAGAGCGCCCGCGCCGAGGAGGCCGGACTGCTCCAGGTACGGCACGGAGCACCGGTGCTGCGCGTACTGCGCGTCCGCACGCTGGACGAGGAGCCCGTGCTGCTGGAGCGCACCGTTTACGCGGAGTGGATCGGCACCGCCGTCGAGGCACTGCCCGCCGACTGCGAGTCGGTCACCCAGCAGCTCTACGACGACACCGGCCTCGTCTTCGCGCACGGCGAGCACCACATCGACGCGGTGGCCGCCGGCACCGCGGACGCCGAGCATCTGATGGTGCGCCGGGGCAGCCCGCTGCTGCGCGTCCGCCGTACGACCACGACGGCCGACGGCCGCCCCGTGGAGACCTCCGACGACCGCTACCGCCCCGGCTCCGTCGTCTTCACCGTCCGCAACTCCACCCAGACCAACCCGCTGGCGCGCACCCGCGCGTGAGCGGCCGCCCCCGACGCCCCCCCGACGACGAAAGTACG
>NZ_JADKMA010000311.1 GCF_017676365.1 Streptomyces oryzae | reverse complement strand
GGGGCGTTGGGGGGCGGTGATGACGGCGGCAAGGACGACAAGGACGGCAAACCGTCCGGCTCCTCGTCGCCCCCGGCCAAGAAGGACGGCGACAAGAAGAACGGTGACAAGGGCGGCAAGGGCGGGGGCCCGGGCGCGGAGAAGCCCGCGGATGCGCCGCTGCGGGGCAAGGTGATCGTCGTCGACCCGGGCCACAATCCGCACAATCGCGACCAGCCAGGCAAGATTTCCCGGCCCGTCGATATCGGCACGGGAAAGAAGGAATGCGACACCACGGGCACCTCGACCAATTCCGGTTACTCCGAGGCCGAGTTCACTCTCGATCTGGCACACCGCCTCCGCACCCGGCTACGGGAACGCGGGGCGACGGTGAAGTTCACCCATGACGGAGAGGACCCGTACGGACCGTGTGTGGACGAACGCGCGGAAAAAGGGAATCAGGCACAAGCGGACGCCGCCATTTCGCTCCACGCGGACGGCGCCCCCAGCGGAAGCCGCGGTTTCCATGTGATTCTTCCCGCATCCGTGCACAAGGGCGATGCCGACACCCGCAAGATCGTGGGCCCCTCCCGCCGGCTGGGCACCGACCTGCGGGACGCGTTCCGCGAGGCCACCGACGAGCCGGTGTCCAACTACCTGGGCGACGGCAACGGTTTGGACACCAGAGACGATCTGGGCGGTCTCAACCTCAGCACAGTTCCCAAAGTCTTCCTCGAATGCGGCAACATGCGTGACCCTGCCGATGCCGCTCACCTCACGTCGGCGAAGTGGCGTGAAAAGGCGGCGCGCGGGGCCGCGGACGGCATCACCGCATTCCTCACCTGAAGGGTGGGGAAAGTTGAAACCGACAGGCGAACCCCCCGGAGAGGCCCGTAGTGTCATCCGTACGATGGGGTGCTCACCCCCGGCAGACCTCAACCATGACCAGACCGATTAAGGACCCCACGTGAACATCCGCTCGCTCACCCGAGGCGACGGCGCGGTGATAGGAGCAGCGGTGCTGCTGTTCATCGCTTCGTTCCTCGACTACTTCTCCGCAGGCGACTGCGGCTCGTATTGCGACAAGATCGATCTGCCCAACGCCTGGAACGCGGAGAAGCTCCCGCTCGTCCTGCCCACCATCTTCCTGGCGGGCATCTTCGGCGCGGTGATGATCGCCGCGGGGCGCTTCCTGCCGGAGGGCCGTAAGTTCGGCGCCATCTCGCTGCCGCAGGCCGGCGCGACCTTGATGGTGGTCTCGCTGTGGTCCGCGATCTGGGGGATGGCCACCGCTCCTGAAGAGGCGGACATGGGCCCCGGCGCCATCATCGGGCTGATCGCCGCGCTCATCGGCGCGGCCGCCGCGATGGTCAGCCCCGCGGTCCCGGCCCTCGCGGCCCCGCTGGTGCCCGCGGGCGGCGCGGCACCCGGCCCGTACGGCGGGCAGTACCCGCAGCAGGGCGGCGGCTACGGCTACCCGGGCGGCCCGCAGGGCGGCCAGCCGGGTCCCTACGGCGCCCAGCCCGGCGGCCAGCAGCCGTACGGACAGCAGCCGGGTCAGCCGCAGGGCGGCCAGCCGCAGCCCGGCCCCGGCCAGTCGGCGGGCGGTCCGCAGGGTGCCACCGGTGGCGCCCCTGACCCGAACTTCCAGCCGTTCTGGTTCGCCGTCCCGATGGCGCGTCCGCTCTTCCCGGAGGACGGCTCGCCGCAGCCGATCGCCGAACTGGCGCCGGGCACCTGGTACCTCGCCGTGGAGCAGCGCGGTCAGGCGCTGATCGCGCAGACCCAGGACGGGCGCCGCGGCGTCCTGCAGGACACCTCCAACATCCAGCGCGGCTGAGCCACCCGGCCCGGCGCGCAGCACAGCGGCCCCTCGCCCTTCCGGGCGGGGGGCCGTTGCCGTACGCTGCCCGACCAGCGGTGACCTGACGCCCCGTCAGCCAGGGGCCGGCGGAGGGAGGCGGCACATGCGGCTCGGACTGGCGCTCGGCTACTGGGGGCGCGGCCCCGACCCCCGGCACCTCGAACTCGCCCGGCAGGCCGAGCAGCTGGGCTACCACTCGGTGTGGACGGCCGAGTCGTGGGGCTCGGACGCGTTCACCGCGCTCACCTGGATCGCGGCGCACACCTCCCGGATCCGGCTGGGCACCGCCGTCGCGCAGATGGCGGCCCGCACCCCGACCGCCACCGCCATGCACGCGCTCACCCTCGACCACCTCTCCGGCGGCCGGATGCTGCTCGGCCTCGGACTGTCGGGACCGCAGGTGGTGGAGGGCTGGTACGGCCGCCCGTTCCCCGCCTCGCCGCTCACCCTGACCCGCGAGTACGTGGAGGTCGTACGGCAGGTGCTGCGCCGCCGGGCGCCCGTACGGCTGGACGGGCGCTACCACTCGCACCCGTACAACGGTCCCGACGCCACCGGCATGGGCAAGCCCCTCAAGCCGATCACCCACCCGCTGCGGCCCGAGCTGCCGGTGCTGCTGGGTGCCGAGGGGCCCAAGAACGTCGCACAGACCGCCCGGATCGCCGACGGCTGGCTGCCGCTGTACTGGTCGCCCACCCGCGCCCCGGTGTACGAGGCCGCGCTGGCCGAGGCCCCGCCCGGGTTTCTGGTCGCCCCCATGGCACAGGCCAGGATCTGCGACGACGTCGCCGAGGGGCTGTGGCCGGTCAAGGCGATGCTCGGCTTCTACGTCGGCGGCATGGGCCACGCCCGGCGCAACTTCCATGCGGAGCTGATGGGACGCATGGGGTACCCGGATGCGGCGGAGCGGGTGCGCGAGCTCTTCGCGGCGGGGCGCCGCGAAGAGGCGGTACGCGCCGTGCCGGACGCCTTCGCCGACGAGATCTCGCTGGTCGGACCCCGGGAACGGGTCGCCGAGCGCCTGGAGTTGTGGCGCTCGGGCCCGGTGACGGATCTGCTGGTGACGGCGCCGGATCCTGGCACGTTGCGGGTGCTGGCGGAGTTGAACTGAGGCAGGACGCGCCCCGAAGGGGCGCGGGGAACTGCGCGACCAGCCACAGGACACCGGCAGCCTGCAGACGGCAAACAGGCGCACCCCAGTAGCAAGACGCCGCGCGGGCTCAGCAGCAGTCGGGGTCCAACCCCGAGGGCAGCTCATCACCACGAAAGACCTGCACCGTCGCGTCGTCCCCTCCCAACGCGGCGACGGCCAGCAGCAGTGCGCCCGCGGTCCATGTGGTCCGTTCCTCGGGCCAGACGGCCTCGTCCTCGAAGACGTACCCCGTCCAGTACATGCCGTCCTCGGCGCGCAGGTGCTGCATCCAGCGCAGGATGTCCAGCGCGTGGTCCGACTCGCCCATCGCCCACAGGGCCAGCGCCAGCTCGGCGCTCTCGCCGCCGGTCACCCACGGGTTGGGCGTCACGCACCGTACGCCGGAGCCGGGCACGACGAAGCGGTCCCAGCCCTCCTCGATACGCTCCTTGGCGGCGGGGCCGCGCAGCGCTCCGCCGAGGACCGGGTAGTACCAGTCCATCGAATAGCGGCTCTTGTCCAGGAACCGTTCCGGATGGCGGCGGATGGCGTGGCCCAGCCAGCCGGCGGCCAGCTCCCAGTCGGGCTGCGGCTCCTCGCGCCGCTCGGCGAGCGCGAGCGCGCACCGCAGTGCCTGGTAGACGGAGCAGGACCCGGTCAGCAGCGCATCGGTGCAGGCGGTGCCGTCGGCCTCGCGCTTCCAGCCGATCTGGCCGCCGGGCTGCTGGAGCCGCAGCACGAACTCGACGGCGGCCGAGACCATCGGCCACATCCGGTCGACGAACGCGTCGTCCCCGGTGGACAGATAGTGGTGCCACACACCGACGGCCGCGTACGCGCAGAAGTTGGTCTCGCGGGCCCGGTCGGTGGGCGCCGCCGCGTCCCCGTCGGCGTAGGCGGCGTACCAGGAGCCGTCGGGCAGTTGGTGGGCGGCCAGCCAGCGGTAGGCGGCCTCGGCGCGGTCGTGCTCGCCCGCTGCGTCCAGCGCCATGGCGGCCTCGACGTGGTCCCAGGGGTCGAGATGGTGCCCGCGGAACCACGGTATGGCGCCGTCCTCGCGCTGTGCGGCCAGGATGCCCTCGACGGTCAGCCGGGCCTGCGCCGCGGTCAGTACGCCGGGCAGCACCAGCCGCTCGGTCCGCTCCGGGCTGGTCACTTGGCCGCCGCTGCGGACGCTGCGGCCAGGTCGCCGTCCGCTTCGGCTGTCCCGCCGAGGGGTGGCAGATGCGGTTTGGTGGCGTAGGCGACGAAGCTCTTGCCGATCAGCGGGTCGAGGGCGCGCTCGGCGAGCCGGGTGGCCAGCGGGCGCTTCATGATGTCCCAGACCAGCAGCTTGTGATAGGCGCGCACCGGCAGCGCCTTGTCGTTGTCGACGCCGAAGGCGCACTTGAGCCACCAGTACGGCGCGTGCAGGCCGTGCGCGTGGTGGGTGCCGTAGGGGCGCAGCCCGGCCTCGCGCAGTTTGGCGAGGAGTTCGGTGGCGCGGTAGATACGGATATGGCCGCCCTCGACCTCGTGGTAGGCGTCGCTGAGCGCCCAGCAGACCTTCTCGGGGCCGTAGCGCGGGACGGTCACGGCGAGCCGGCCGCCCGGTTTGAGGACGCGCACCATCTCGGCGAGTACGCCCTTGTCGTCGTGGATGTGCTCCATGACCTCGGAGATGATGACGACGTCGAAGCTGTCGTCGGGGAAGGGCAGCGCGAGCGCGTCGCCCTCCATCGCGGTCGCGCTCGCACCCTGCGGGGCCTCGCCCGCCTCGGCCATCGCCGCGAACCAGGTGGCGACCTCGCGGATCTCCTCCGCGTTCCGGTCCAGGGCGACCACGCGGGCGCCGCGCCGGTAGCACTCGAAGGCGTGCCGTCCCGCCCCGCAGCCCAGGTCGAGCACGCGGTCGCCTGCGGCGAGCGGGAATCGGGAGAAGTCCACGGTCAGCACGGGGGATCAGCCTTCCACAGGGTTTTCAGGAGGTGGTGGGCGGGGGAGGTG
>NZ_JADKMA010000310.1 GCF_017676365.1 Streptomyces oryzae | reverse complement strand
CGGCGGCGAGCACGGTCATGGCGGTGACGGCCCAGAACGCGCCGCGCCAGCCGTACCGTTCGCCGATGAACGTGGAGACCGGCAGTCCGAGGAGCACTGATGAGCGTCGAGCCTGAGTACGGCCCGGACCGCGAACCCGAGTACGCATGGCCCCGGCCGCCCGTGGGCGGCTACACGGCCGAGGACCTGGACCGGCTCCCCAACCTTCCGCCCCACACGGAGCTGATCGACGGGAGCCTCGTCTTCGTGAGTCCGCGAGCCAAGTTTCATATGCGCATGGTGAATCTGCTGACGCAGTCACTTGAGCAGCAGGCTCCTACGAGCATGGAAGTGCTCAGGGAGATGACGGTGACGTTGGACCGGTCGAACCGTCCCGAGCCGGACGTGATGCTCGTACGCGCAGAGGCCGACGAAGGTCTGCAGCAGACGACCTGTCGTCCCGAGGACGTGCTCCTCGCCGTCGAGGTCGTCTCCCCGGACTCGCTCACCCGCGACCGCAGCACCAAGCCCGGCAAGTACGCAGCCGCGGGAATCCCGCATTTCTGGCGAGTGGAGAACGATGGCGACAGGGCAGTCGTCTACGTTTTCGAGCTGGAGCCCGCCACGCAGACCTATGTCCCCGTAGGCATCCACCACGAGCGGCTCAAGGTCTCGGTGCCGTGTCCTCTCGACATCGACCTGACCCGGATCAGTTCGCGGAAGCCCTGAACCTGCGCCGCCGCGCGGCGGTTCAGCCGGCCACGCCGGTCGGTTGGGCCGCCGCTTCCGTGTGTTCGGGCTCCGCCGGGCTCGCGGGGCCGCGTGGCGGTCGGTGGCGGAGGTCCGGGATCAGGGTGAGGGCACCCAGGGCTGCCATTGCCACGCCGATCCACACCGGGGAGGTCAGGCCGAAGCGGGGGATGGCGAGGCCGCCGAGGGCTGAGCCGAGGATGATGCCGAGGGTGATGAAGGACGAGTGCACGGTGTTGACCAGGGGGCCGGTGTTGCCCGCGCGCTGGACGCGGGCTGCCATGGCCGGGTTCATGGTGACGCCGACCAGTCCGATGGCCAGCATGAAGACGAGGGCGGCGACGGGGACGTCGGCCAGCAGCGCGAAGGCGGCCAGGAAGATGCCGTTGCTGAGCAGTCCGGTCAGCAGTACGGGGATGGTGTACCGGTCGGCGAGGCGGCCCACGATCACATTGCCGACCAGGTTGGCGGCCCCGTAGGCGACGAGCAGCAGCGGCACGCTTCCGGAGGAGAAGCCGGAGATCTCGGTCAGGATCGGGTTGAAGTAGCTGAACGCCGAGAAGGTCGCCCCGATCACTAGCGTGCTGGTGGACAGCACCAGCCACAGCTTCGGATGACGGAACACACCCAGCTCCCGGCGGAGCCCGCCGCCCGCGCCGCTGCCTCCGCTCTGCTGCCGTTCCACCTGCGGCGCCCACACCAGCGTCGCCGCGGCGGCGAGCACGGTCATGGCGGTGACGGCCCAGAACGCGCCGCGCCAGCCGTACCGTTCGCCGATGAACGTGGAGACCGGCAGTCCGAGCAGCGTGCCCAGCATCAGCCCGTTGAGCGCCACGGACACGGCCCGTCCGGCCAGTTCGGGCCGCACGAGCCGCACGCTGAGCGAGATCGCCGCACCCAGGAACGCTGCGGAGGCGGCGCCGGTCACGATCCGCGCCACGAGCATCACGGCGTAGTCGGGGGCGACAGCGGCCAGCACATTGCCGGCCAGGAAGATCCCGAACAGCAACAACAGCGCCTGCTTAGGCCGCAGCCGGAGCACCCCGGCGGCGAGGAACGGGCCACCGACGGTCATCGCCGCGGCGAAGGCAGTGACGAGGTAGCCGACCTGCGAGACGGTGACGTCCAGTCCGTCCCCGATCTGCGGCATCAGTCCAGCGACCAGGAACTCGCTGGTGACCATGGAGAAGATCCCCGCGGCCATGAGATAGACGGTCAGTGGCATTCCTGACTCCCCGAGTACGTCGTTCGGTGGGGCGCCCTTCGGGCGTCCACCGCGGCTGTTATGGATGGATCAGTACAAAACGTGGGCACGGCAAGCCGCAGCGCATGGCCGGTCAACCACACCGCGGCGCAGTGCGGTTACCGCTGCCTCAGGAGGTCGGGGCCGGGGCCGGGCTCAGCCCCTGAGGGCGTCCACCGCCGTGGCGGCGATCCCCTCCAGCGCCGGACGGTCGGCGCCACCCTGTGCGGAGACCCGCATCCCGCCAATGACGGCGTTCACAAAACGGGCGAGCGCTTCCGCGTCCCGGCCGGACGCGATCTCACCGGCCCGCTGCCCCGCCTCGATGACGGCACGCAGGGCGTCGAGCCGCACCCGCAGGTCACGGGCCAGCATCCGGTCGACCTCCGGGTCGCGCGCCGCCGACTCCACCGTGGTGTTCACGGACAGACAGCCGATGCTTCTCCCCTCCCGGCGCTGCGTGAACTCCTGCTCGACAATCCGCGCGAACAGCGCCCCGATCCGCTCCAGCGGAGGCCGCTCGGCGTCCTCCAGGATCTCCAGCTGGGACGCGGTCATGGTCTCGACGTAACGCGCCAACGCCCGGCGGAAGAGGTCGTGTTTGCTGCTGAAGGTGTTGTAGATGCTGCTGCGCCCCAGACCGGTCGCCTCGCACAGGTCCTGGGTGGAGGTGGCTTCATACCCCTTCTCCCAGAACGCCAGCATCGCCGCATCCAGGGCCCGCTCCTCGTCGAACAGTCTCGGCCGGGCCATGCGCGGCACACTAACAGTTATGGACTCATCGTTCCAATATCTGGTGGGCCTGGGTGGGTCCGTGTTCCGGGGCCACCATGTGCGTATGAGGGAGAACGTGCAGCAGGCGGCACGGACCGATGCGGAGTCCGTCGTACGACTCGCCCAGGAGCTGATCCGGCGGCCCAGCCGGGCCGGCATCGACGGTTACGGGCCCGTCCTCGCCGTACTGGAGGAGTGGCTGGCCGAGCACTCCCTGCCGTACCGCCGTCTGCACGGCGACACCCGCGACACCGGCGCGGCCGGCAACACCGACGGCACCGGCGACGCCCGTGAGCCCGTGGCGCTGCTCGTCGAGCTCCCCGGCGGACGGCCGGGCCCGTGGTGGACGCTGGACGCCTGCGTCGACACCGCCCCGTACGGCGACGAGACCGCCTGGTCCTTCCCGCCCGCCTGCGGCGATATCGCCGACGGCTGGCTGCTGGGGCGCGGCGCTGCCGACTCCAAGCTGGCCGCGGCGATGTTCTGCCACCTCGCCGCCGAGCTGCGGCCCCGCGCCGCCTCCCTGCACGGCGGGCTGGCCATACTGCTCGACGCCGACGAACACACCGGCCGCTTCGGCGGCGCCCGCGCCTACCTCGCCGACCCCGCAGCGGCCCGTCCCGCCGGGGTGCTGATCGGCTATCCGGGAGCGGACGAGGTGGTGGTCGGGGGACGCGGCCTGTGGCGGGCCACCCTCACCGTGCACGGCACATCCGGCCACTCGGGATCGCGCCGCACGGTGACCGGGGCGATCACCCGCGCCGCCCACCTCGTACGCCTCCTCGACGCGGCCGAACTGCCCACCGCGCACGCCGGTTCGGGCTTTCCGCTGCCGCCGAAGCTCTCGGTGACCGCCCTCCACGGCGGCCAGGGCTTCTCCGTCACCCCCGACCTGTGCGAACTGAACGTCGATGTCCGCACGGCTCCCGGTTTCGAAGCGCCCGACGCGGAAGCCCTCGTCCGCCGGGAAGCCGCCCGGCTCGACACGGAACTGCCCGCTCCGCGTCCGACCGAGGTCGCCCCCGTCGCGGCCTGGCCGCCCTTCCATCTCGCCGAGGACGAGCAGCCCGCCCGCGCGCTGCTGCACGCCGCCGCCGAGGCCGGGCTCGCCGTACGGCCGAAGATCGCGGGGCCGTCGAACATCGGCAACCTGCTGGCGGGCGAGGGCATTCCGGCAACCGCCGGCTTCGGCGTACCCTACGAGGGATTGCACGGCATCGACGAGCGCGCCCGCCTCGCCGAACTCCCCCAGGTGTACGCCGCCTACCGGCAAGCCATCAGCACCCTCCTCCAGCCGGGCCGGCGGACTGCGAGTGCCCGACGGACGTGACCCGCGCCTGCGACCCGCTCAGCGCCTGGACCTCCGCGTAGGACGGGATGCTCCCGCCGCCCGCCGGGTCCCGGCCGTCCCGCACGGCCCGGGCCGCCGCCACTGCCGCGCCCAGCGCCGTGCGGTAGAGCAGCGATCCGAGGCTGACCCGGCGTACGCCCAGCGCGGCCAGCTCCGCCAGGCTCGGGCCATTGGGGGCGTAGAGGATGTTCAGCGGTACGTCGAGGCAGGCGGTCAGCGCACCGATCCGGGCGGGGTCGGACAGCCCCGGCACGAACACGCCGTCGGCCCCTGCCCGTTGGTACGCCAGCAGCCTGGCCTCGGTCTCCTCCCGCCGACAGCCCAGCCAGTACGTATCCGTACGCGCATTGACGAACAGCCCGGGCACCGCCGCCTTCACCGCCGCGATCTTCGCCGCATGCAGCTCGGCGGGCGCGAGCGTGCCGTCCCCGCGGCCGTCCTCGAGGTTGAGCCCGGCAGCACCAGCGGCCCACAGCTGCCGCGCCAGCTCCGCCACCTGCGCGGGGTCGTCGCTGAAGCCGCCCTCGGCATCGACACTGAACAGCAAGCCCCCGCCGCCGAGTTGCCGCGCCAGAGCCAGCGTCGACTCCGCGGTGGCGGCGGCACCGTCCGGCAACCCGGCCGCCGCGGCGACACCGAGGCTGGTGGTACCGACCGCCTCGAACCCCTCGGCGACCAGCGCAGCCGCCGACGCGTGGTCCCACGCATTGGGCAGCAGCAGCGGCGCATCCCGGTGATGCAGCCGCGCGAAGCGGTGCCCCGCTCCGGACGCCAGGATGCCCGCCGCCAGCGCCAGCGCATGCTCCCGCCCCGGACACTCACGCGGCGGAGCCCCGAACGCGAGCGGGCCCCCGGCCCCGGCCC
>NZ_JADKMA010000030.1 GCF_017676365.1 Streptomyces oryzae | reverse complement strand
GCAGCAGGGGGACGGGCCGGGCCGGTGCGATCAGCGGGCGAAGCGGTAGTCGTAGGCGCCCAGGTCCGGGTCGTTGAGCGGGGTGCCGCTCCACAGCCAGTCGTAGGAGACGTCGGACTCTCCGTCGAAGCCGCGCCTGAGCAGTTCGTCCCTGGCCTCCTGCTGGGGGCCGTCGGGGTAGTGGTAGAAGGTCTTGTTCTGCAGCGACGCGTCCTGGACCATGCCGGCGTGCTTGGCCCGCCGGTCGACGTAGCGGCGCAGCGCCACCTCGATGCCGTCGGCGGTGACCCGGCCCAGTTCCTCGGCGAGGACAGCGCCGTCCTCCATCGCCTGGGAGGCGCCCTGCGCCTGGTAGGGCAGCATGGCGTGGCAGGCGTCGCCCAGCAGCGCCACCCGGCCGTTGACCCAGACCGGGTCGCGGCGGCGGTGGTAGAGGGCGAAGGCCAGGACGTCGTCCTTCGCCTTGGACAGCATCGCCGCGGCCCGGTCGTCCCAGTCGGAGTACGCGTTGACGAGATCGTCGGAGGTCGCGGACCCGGTCCACCGCTCGGCCACCTCATCGGTGCACGGGACGCAGCCGACGATGTTGAGGTACTCCCCGCCGCGGATCATGTAGTGCACCAGATGCCGGCCGGGGCCGTACCAGATGGTGCTCTGGAAGCGGTCCATCAGGAAACGGGTCGCCGGGTCCGCGGCGATGAGGTCGCCGGGGATCAGGGCCCGGAAGGCCATCTCCCCGGAGAACTCCAGGGTGTCCGGCAGGCCCATCAGGTCGCGGACGCGGGAACGGATGCCGTCAGCACCGATCAGTACGTCGGCCTCGTAGTGCCGGCCGTCATCGGTGACGGCGACCGGGCGGCGGGAGTCGCCGTCCTCCAGCGCGGTGACCCGGCTCCCCGTGCGCAGTGCCACGACCGGTCCGGGTCCGGCCGGGTCGGTGCAGGCGTCCGTGAGGACCTGGTGCAGATCGGCGCGGTGGTAGTGCCAGTACGGCGCGTTGTAGCGCTCTTTGCAGATGTCGCCGAGCTGGGTGAGCCCGACGATGCTGCCGTCCTTCCACCTGCGCCGCACCTGGTCCTGCGGCTCGGTGCGGATGGCCTCCAGCTGCTTGCGCAGCCCCAGCCCGAGCAGGATGCGGCTCGCGTTGGGCGCCGTCTGGATGCCCGCGCCGATCTCGCCGAACCGCGGCGCCTGCTCCAGCACCGTGACCCGCAGGCCCCGGTGCCGCAGCGACAGCGCGGCGGTCATCCCGCCGAGCCCGCCTCCGACGATGACGGCTTCGAGCGATTGAGTAGCTGCCATGTGTTCTCCAGGCGCAAGTACGGCAGGCGGTATCAGAAGTCGGCGAGTCGGCCCGCGGTGACGACCTCCTGGCCGTCGACGGAGACGGTGCAGCCGCGCATGGCGATGTCGATATGCGCGTACGACTCACGGCCGAGGACGGGGTGCGGGCCCGTGGACCACAGGAAGTTCCCGGCGAACGCCCGCGCGTCCATGCCCATCAGCTCTTCCTTGCCGTACAGCGCTGTGGCGAACCAGTCGGCGGTCCGCATCAGGCCCCAGCCCATGTGGGACAGGCTGCGCGCCCATTCGTCGTTCGCGTCCTCGAAGAATGTGTCCAGCAGCTTGGCCTCGGCCCCTCCGGACACCTTCTCGATGTTGCCGCCCGCGATCTCGAGGGTGACCGGCTGACGCACGTACTCCTTGAACGGCAGCAGGATGTCGCCCTCGTCCAGCACGATCCGGCCGTCGGAGAGCTGCGGCCAGCACAGCACCATGGTGCTCGGCCAGTGGTCCCACCGTCCCGGATCATCGGCGAAGCCCACCTGGAACTCTGGCTTGGAGCCCGGGAGTTCGACGACCAGGTCGGTGCCGGCCTCGGAGGTCACCCGCATGACGGACGCGCTCTTCAGCAGCTCGACACCCTTGAGGACCTCCGCCTTGTCCTCCTCCCTGGGCAGGTTGCGGATGAGGACGTCCGGCGCGTCACAGACGAACAGGATGCGGGTGCCCGTGCGCAGGATGTCCTGCTGCAAGGGGGCGTGGATGAAGCCTTCCCGCGTGAGGTCGACGACCAGATCGGCCGTCTTGAGCAGCTCCTGAGCGGTGGAGTCGTTCAGCACCGCGCTCAGGCCGGGACCCGCGCCGGTGCGGGTGCTGTCCGAGGGGGACGGGTTGCCGCCGGGGACGGTGGCGGCGATGACATGCGCGCCGCATGCCTTCGCCGCGCCGAAGGCGGCCGCTACGTAGTCCCCGCGGCTGGTCGGCTCGGAGAGGACGACGACGTGCTCGTCGGGCTGGAGCTTGCACAGCTTCAGCTCCTTGGTGAACGCGTCGAGCAGATCAACAGAGGTGAGGTCGAGCATGTCTCGCTCCTGAGCGATGGAAGGGCGGAGAGACGGTGATCGCACGGCTCGAGCGTGCGAGTGAGGCGCATGGAACCAGCCATGCGAACAGACGCCGACGTTCCCGGCTGCAGTGCCCTGGAACGCCGCTGACGGGAATTAAGCCGAGCACGTACGATCTCGGTCTGACAAGGGGGTCGTCGTAAATTTGAGGTGACCAACCTAAGTGACGTGCGTCACATCCCCCTTGTCACTCTGCTTTGACCTGGGCTTTCTCGTGCTCTCCCTGGCGCTCCCCGGCGTTGCCATATGGCCGGGCGTTGAACGAGTGAGGCGCGGAGTCTTGCGCGAAGGAAGTCATCCGTGCTCGGATCTCATTCATCCGCATCCGGACTATGCGCCCGGAGGGAGGCCATCACGCTGGCTCAATCCCAACGGTGCGCGCTGCCCCGAGGAGGGCTCCGATGTCCCAACAGGCGCTGTCACCACCACACCGCTCGGGCAGGTCCCGTTCCTCGGCCGGTCTTCAACTGCCGCTGCCGCCGTCCCACTCACGGCTGTCGATCGTCAGCAACATCCATGCGGGGTTTTCGCCGTCCGGGTGAGCGCTGCGCACGATGGTGGGGCGACAGGACGGAAAGCGCACGGTGAGGCTGGAGATGCCGGCCCCGGCCCACGAAGCAGGCTTCAAAGAAGTCCGACACCTGCCGGGAGACCCGCTCGCCGAACGCTACTTCGCCGGTCGCGCCAACAGCCTTCACCCGGCAAGCGGCGAGGACCTCCTTCTGGCCACCACCTGAAGGGCGACGGCAACTGGAACGGCCAGTCCACTGGATCCCGTGTGCGGCACGAACAGATGCCCGCCCTGCGCCGCCATCGCGGGCCGACCCCATGGGCGGCACCGCCCGACGCGGCTTCCTGGAATGGCTGTCAAAGGCTCATGATGCAGGGATGAAGATTCCCGACAGACGTATCGAACTCTTCGCCGGTACTGGCAGTGGCGACCGGTTCAGCGGCCCTGCGGTAGGGGACGAACGGCCCATGCTCATTGCCATGCTGGAGGCCCAGCGTGCCACCCTGGAGCTCAAGTGTTCCGGACTCGGCGCGGAGTTGGCCATGCGGTCCGTGGCCCCGTCCTCACTCTCGCTGCTCGGCTTGGTCCGGCATCTCGCCGACGTGGAGCGCCGCTGGTTCCGGGCCGTGCTTGCCGGGCACGACGTTGAGCTGCGCTTCTCCTCCCCGGAAGCTCCGGAGGGCGACTTCGACGGCGCGGCCCCTGCCTCTGAAGTCGTCGCCGAGTCCTGGAGGGCCTGGCAGGAGGAGGTCGCATTCGCGCGCACGTTCACCGCTGAGGCCCCTCACCTCGACATCCAGGGCCGTGACGCGTGGCGAGGAGCGGTCTCGCTGCGGTGGGTGCTCATCCACATGATTGAGGAGTACGCCCGCCACAACGGACACGCCGACCTGCTCCGCGAGCGGATCGACGGAGCCGTAGGGGTGTGACCGAAGTGCTCCAGGGTGTACAGGGCTCCGCACAGCACCTGTCGGTCCGGCAGCGGCTTGGGCCCGGACACCCCCCCCGGGCGGCTGATGGCCGACGGTCACCGCATCGGCGGGTGCAGCAACAGCACGGAGGGGACTGTCCCGGGGCTCGCGAAACGGAGCAGTTGGTATCCCACCCCCGAAAGCCCCGTCAGGAGTCCTGGCGTTTCGCTCCTGGTCGGAGAGCCGCATACCCAGCCCCGGTGGGCGGCGTGGTCCAGCTTCTGGCCGAGCCGCAGCATCAAGCCGCCCGGTTCGGACAGTCCGGCCCGTTCCGCCAGCAGCAGGAGTTCGAGGTTGCCCAGGTCGCCATGGCACATGCTGTCGCTGCCGCGCCCGGTGAGCCGGTGTGCGGTGTGCGTGTCACCCGGACGCAGCGCGGCTCTCGCGTCGGCTGCCAGCGCTTCGTCCCGGGCTCGGCCCCGTCCCCGTGTCTCGTCCCGGCCGGTCGGCCCGGGCCTGCCGAGCAGATCGAGCCGGGACATGCCGATACCGGCAGCCCCGTGGCACCACAGCGAACGGAACAGGGAGGGCGCATCCGTGCGGAAGTCGGGCCAGTTGCCGGCCTGTGCGTCGAACACGTCGGTCTCGTACGCCAGCCCGCCTGCCACTGCCACCGCGCACCTCTCATCCAGAGCGCCGTCGGTGAACGGCGCGAGCCGGGAGAGCGCGGTGATGATGCCGGCCACTCCATGTGCGAAGCCCGTCAACGGCCGGCGGCTGTTGATGCGGTGGTGCTGCCAGGCCAAGCCCTCGCCGTCCGCGGGCACCGCCCCGTCGACCAGGTGCAGCGCCACCTCGTGCAGCAGGGCGCGCGCTCGGCCGTCAGCGTCGTGACCGGATTCCACCAGGCTCAGCAGTGCCAGTCCACAGCCTGCCGAACCGGCCACGACATCGGAGGCCTTGGTGCGGCCCAGAGCCTGTTCCACCACGGAGAGCACCGGCTCCCGCGCCGCCGCGGTGAAGGACGTACCGCCGAGCAGTCCATCGAGATGCACCAGGAAGTACAGCGCGCCAGTCCATGGACCGAAAGCTCCGATGTCCTCCTGTGCACCGGTGCCCTCCCTTCCTCCGAACCCGGACCCGGACCCGGACCTGGCCCCGGATCTGGCCCCAGACCCGGAGAGCCCGGCGGCCCGGTCCCGCAGCCTGCGCACCACCTCCTCGGCGACGTCTTGAGCCAGGGCTGTGAACCGTTCCTGGCCGCTCGTACGGCCGAGTTGGGCGAGGAAGAGGCCGATGCCCGGTAGCCCTGCGTAGAGGTCGGCTTCGAGTGGTGCCAGGTCCCATACGCCGTGCGCCACCGGCTGTGGTGCCAGCCAGCCGATGCGGCCGTCGCGGACGAGGGCGAGGCGCCGTACCTGGTCCCCGAGCGCCGTGGCGGCGCTGACCAGTTCCCCGGCGTCGGCGGTACGCGCCCGCTGCGGCCCGCCGACGCCGGGCGACTCGGGGGGTTCCGTCAGCGGTGCGGTTTCCCGGGCGCTTGCGAGAGCTTCGGTGATGACGCGCTCCTGCAATGCGCGGTCGTCGGCGTTCATCCCCGCGATGCGGCGGCGCACCGAGTTCAGGGCCGGCTCGCGGAAGAAGGCGGGGATCTTACGCCCGTCGTCGAGCAGCAGCTTCCGTGCCCCAGGGAGCGCCTCGAACAGCGGGATGTCGCCGCGCAGCACCGCCGCCATCTCGGCGCGTACGACAGCGCCCCCGGCGTCACCCGCATACCGGCCGGCGCACAGCCGCGCCGCGCTGCGTTCACGTTCCAGCGCGTCCCGGAGGAAGTCCGGGTGTGCGCTCTCGGCACACACCTTGCCGTAGACGAAGCTGGCCCGGGGCAGGAAGCGCACCGGGGTACCGGCGAAGCGGTCCAGCGGCCCGCCGGGCGCGAGGAGTTCCTCGCGGTGTGCGGTCACCCAGTCGTAGCCGAAACGGAAGCCCGCCAGAACCTGGGGCACGTGGTCGGACGGGTCGGCGTGCGTACCGTCCGGCTGCCGGGGTCTGTTCGCGCCGCCCGGCGTCGCCACATGCTCCCAGACGATGTGCACCTCGTCCGTGCCCGCCTTCTTCTCCATGGGAACGGGCACCACTGACGGCTGGTGCTGTCGGCCGTTCATACCGCTGTAGTCCGCTGCGGGTACTCCGGCCGCAGTGGCGTCGAGCAGCACCTTGGCGGGCAGCAGCGCGGTGGACCGCACCGACTCCCGCAGCGCGACAAGGGCCGGGTCCTCGGTCCGGGGCCCGTCCGCCCCGGCTCCATTCCCCCGACCGCTCTCTCCACCGCTCTCGGCGGCGCCCTCCTTAACGGGGGCGACGGGTTGCAGCAGCGCTTCCACGTCCACCAGGACCGGGTCGGCCCCCGCCGCGATGACGTTCTCGTGGTGGAAGTCGGCACCGCGCAACGCGTGTACGAGAGCCAGCAACGCGCCTGAACGCCAGTAGAAGTCCGTGATGTCCCGCGCCGACGCGCAGGGTTCGGGCGTCACGTGCTCCGCCCAGCCGTGATCCGGGTGGCTCAGCACACGCGGAGCGCGCAGACCCAGCGGGCTGTCCGCGCTGAAGCGGGTCAAGAAAGCGGCGAACTGTGCGTCCACCGCGAGGGAGCGGGGTTTGTAGAACACCGAGGGCGCGTGGTGGAAGTCCACCCGGCAGACCGACCGGCCCCCTCTGTGCGCGTCCCCCTGGCCGAAGTCGACAGCTGCCACACCGCGCGGGTCCGCACCGGCGAGCAGACCGGCACGAAGCTGCGCGAGATCATCGCGCAGATGACGTGCGAACCGCACCCGGTCCGCCACCCAGCCGTCCAGCAACTCCACCACACATCGCGCCAGCACCGGGTAGGCGGACCAGATCCGGTTCTGTTCCGCGGCCGTGCCCAGCAGGTCGACGAACAGGCCGTAGCGCTCCCTCGGCGTATGGCCCGCGGCCAGCCGGCCCGCGACGCGCGCCACGTTGATCTCCAGGATCATGGTGGGCTTCAGCAGCGCGCCCAGACGCTGGACCGGCACGCTCTCGTCGAGGACTTCGCACAGCCCGTCCAGCTCGGCGGGGAACGGGCCGAGGCGGCGCAGCTTCGTACGCAGCCGGCTCCGAGCCTGCCGGACCAACGGGTCGGCGACACGCAGCAGACCGGGCAGTCCAGGCAGACCGGGGGGCTGGGTCAGCGGCTCCGGGCCGGCGGCACGTATGCGGTCTGCCCATGGCGGACGGGCCGGCAGGCGGGCGCCGAGTGCTGCATGCTCCTCGCCGAGCAGCCGGTGCAGCAGGGGCGGCGTCAGTCCGATCGCGCGGAGCCCGTCGGTGAACCGGTCTCCGGGGCCACGGAAGGGGGGCAGGGACTGCCAGCCGGCGAGCTTGTCGGCCGCCGTGGCCGGGTTGATGGGCTCCCGTGGTCTCGACGCGGGGGTCACCCGCTCCCGCGCGTAGCGGGCCGGGCTCCAGAAGTCTTCAGCCAGGGCTGACCCGTTGCTGTGGGGACGGGGAAGGCTCAAGACTGTCCTTTCGCGCGTCGACGTGTCCGCCGTCGCACCTGGGTGACGTATCCGTCATCGCGCCGGGGCGGACCCCGGCCAGGATCGTGGACCGGCGCCGGCCCCCGGGCGGGGACCGGCGCCGGGGCAGGTCAGCCGCAGCAGTCGAAGAACGGCTGGGTGGACACGGTCACGGCGCCTGATGTGGCGCCCTCGTCGGGGAGGTCGGCGGTGAGGTCCACCGTGCCCGCGGGGTGGCCAAGGCCCGGGGTGAGCCCCTGGGTGTGCGCGGCCGCCTGGCCGGTGTTCACCGTGTCGTTCATGTAGGTCTCCTTTTCAGTACACGTTGGCACGTAGGCACGTAGGAGGGAACGGATCTACCCTCAAGTCCGTTGCGCCCAGGCGCCGTTGGCGCATCGGCATGGCAGATCCGCTGGGAGACTAGCCTTCTGGATGTTCGTGAGGAAAGTGTTGAGCTTGTGGAATCCTGAGGCATTTTTGGCAGGCGCTGCCCAGGTCCCCATCCCGGCCCCAGGTAGCGTCCGGAGGGCCCACGGTAGCCCTGAGCTGTACGACTACGGCGTGACCGTCGCAGAAGACGGGCGGCCGTCAGTACGTGTTGCGCCTGGAACCCGTTCGGCGCGGCGGCGCCGCCCGCGGCATCCCTGTCAGTTCAGGCTTGCCATGAAACCGCCGTGGGCGGCCCCGGAGCCGAGCTGGAGGGCCCAATCGAGGATCTCGGGCAGTTCGTCGAGTGACAGGACGACCGCGCCACCGGCTCGTTCGGCGTCCGTGCACCAGTCGCCCATGTCGCCAGGCGCGGTGGCCCCATGGGCTGTATCGATCACCGGCGCAGCGAGGGCCGGGATGAGGAGTCCGGCATCGCCGGGCCCGTCCACGACACACAGAGTGAGTTTGGGAGTGATGCTCCACCCCTCGCACGGGGGCACCGCCCCGTCCAGCGCGGTCACCGTCGGCAGAATTTCATGGACCGGCGCGTCGGACAGCAGGAGCACCGGAGTGGCACCCCGAACGAACAGGGTTTTCTCGGGAGGGAGAAGCATTGCGCCACTGTGACAGGCCGAGCTGGTCGGCGGGACTGCGGGGCGGCAAGCCGCAGACGCGGACGGAGGACAGCCACCGCCGACGTCGCGGCGGCCCGGTCTCAGCCTCGTCCAGGGGAGGAAGCTCCTTCGGCGGATGAGCGGTCCGGTCCGGTTCGAGGCCCGGCGTGTGCGGGTGCACCAACACCGGCCGGCGTTCCCTCGGCGGTGTACCGGTGCCCGTCGGCCAGGTGGAACGGGCATTGCCATGCTGCCGGGGCAGATGGCAGCCGGGTGCCGTGAGTGCTGGGGTCGTACGTTCTGCACCCGGCTCCTGGCCAGGCGGCTCACCTGACGGCGAGGACTCCCGCCCCCCGGCGGCACGTCCGGCTCCTCTCAGGGTTCAGGGCGGACTTCCGCTCGCGGTTCCCAGGAGGAGGTGCCATGGACCGTGGCGATGGATTCCACCGGGCACCCCATGAGATCCACAGCGGCCAGAACCGCAGCACGGGCCGCCTCGCAGTCGGCGGGTGGGAAGGCCACGCGGAGCTGGTGCCCGTAGGCCGTCTCGTATGTCAGCTGCCAGCCGGTTCCGGTCATGACGAAGTGGTCCTGGCGGTTGCCCCGGTACGCGTAGCTGCCGCGGTCCGCGGTGGGCGCGAGGGCGTCGCGCAGGATGCGCAGGCGCTCGCGGTAGGGCAGCGGACCCTCGCCCAGGCGCACGTAGACGTGGTCGCGGTCGATCGCCGCGTCGAACCAGGGGGCGATATCGTCCTCGCGGGGCAGGAGTTCCGAGGTGACCTGGCCGCTGATCCACCTGTCCAGGAACGCGGCAGCTGAGCAGCCGTACCGTTCGTAGTCGTTGTCGCGCGACCAGATCACCACCGGCCAGGACTCCGGGGATCCCTCGGTCAGCCAGCACAGCTGCGCTGCGTTCTCGGTCACCGCCCAGGTGAGCAGCCCGCCAGGTTCCGGGAAGAGAGGGTAGGGGTGCTGCTCGGGAAAGAGTTCCCGCGACGGGCCGAAGTCCTCAAGGAGGCTCCCTTCCAGCCGGACCGGGTTGTCGTCACCGAACGGGGTGCACAGACACAGCGCGCCCCAGAAGTCGCCACGGCCGTAGGTCTCCACCAGCTGCTTGTAGTCGTCCGGCAGCGGGGTGCCCAACTCCTGTTCCACGACGGCCCAGTCACCGTGCCCGTTCACCGGCTCGACAGGCGGCGGTACCCGCTCGGTGATGCGGGGCAGAGGGGTGTGCGCTTCGGTCATGCCCTCACCTTCGCACCCCGGCCCAGCCGCTCCCGCACCGGGCAGGGCGACTCCCGCCCCCGCTTCGGGCGCGGCCCGGCCGCTGTGGCGCTGGGGGTGACCACCGGTGTACGTCACCAAGCAGGCTTCGACCCCACCGCGCAGGCGGATGGGCTGGGACGACCTCGAACTCGTCGCCGAGACGAGCAGCTACGGGCCCGCCAACGGCTACGAGATCCCGGTCAGCACCTCCGGTTACAGCGGCCGCCACGTCGTGTACACGATCTGGAAGGCCTCACACATGGACCGGACGTACTACCTGTGCAGTGACGTGAACTTCGGCTGATCCGGCATCCGGCTTCTTCCGTGAAGCGTCGCCCGGACCGCGCTCTGCTATCGCACGGGCCGGCTCGCTCTTTGGCTGCAGCGGCGTCGGTCAACCACTGAGTGGTGGTGGTGACCTGTCGCACCGAACGTTGAGCAAATCTCGTCGAAGGCTGACGGACTGCAGTCCATCTCATCGAAGGTCAAGTACGCAGGATCAGCGTGCTTCGGCAGCGGACCGCATGCTTGCCTGGCCGGCCGCACCCGCGATCGGCTGGAGGCTCATGCCGCGCTGCCCCGTCGGCCTCTGGACGTGTGGCGTTGGCGGAGGCGCGGCGAAGTCATGGTGCCTTCGAATGTCCCAGCGGAGGTGGCGTGGCGGCTGCCGACACACAACTGCAGCGCAGCCGCAGGCGAAACCAAGCGTTCTTACGCGCTGAGATCTGCGATTCTTCTCCTGGCCTCTGGAAAAAACGACAGGAAGGACACGGGGATGAGCGGAAGCGGGGGCGGAGCGCCATGGAATCCATACAGAGGACAACCGCCGGGACCGGGTTTGCCACCCATGCCGCCGGCGGGACCGTGGCCGCCGGTTCCGGCTCGCCCGCTGACCTTCGGACGTCTCTTCAATCCGATCGCCGTGGGGCGTGCGGTGTTCACGCCGTCCCGGCCGGACCGTGTGAACGACCCGGTCGTGAAGAAGGTGCAGGTCTTTCGGACGGTCGTCGGCCTGGCCGCTGTCACGTGGATGCTGTTGTCCTACGGGCTGGCCTCCGACGCCGACTCCGTGCTGGACGACCGCTTCGGCCAGATCCGCACCACCCTCATTGTGCTGGGGGTGACGTTCCCGGTCGCCGTCACCGTCTTCATCGCGGCGGCCCGCCCGCCCAACCGGCGCCTGTTCCTGCGCCGCGCGGCCAAGCCCGCCGGGGCCCTGCTCGCGTTGGTCGTCACGCTCGCTGTGCCGAGACTGATCACCGGGCTGGGCTACGTTGACGAGAACACGAACTGGACGGCGTCAGCAGGGCGGGTGGTGCTGCTGTTCGCCCTGGGTGCCTTCTCGTTGTGGCTCGCCCCCTTTGGCCTCTACGGCATCGCGCAGTCACTCGTGCACGTCTTCCGGACAGCGGACCTCCACGAGACGATTCCACCACTCCTCGCGACGCTGCTCGTTTGGGAAGTCGCTCTCGTCGACGTGTTCCGTGGTGCCTACGAGGGTGTGCCGTTCGGAGTGCGGGTGGCCTTCATCCTGGGAGCCCCGCTGACCGTCTCCGCCGTGGCGATGTGGGAGCTGCGGCGGCTGCGTACGCGGCACGGCATCACCCTGCGTGCAGCACTGCTTCGCTGAACCGTCGCGAGGGAGGTTGGCTGCCCCCGGCCACTGTCCAACCCGTACCTGTTCAGTACCGTCGGCGATCACCGGTCCGCTGCCTCAACGCTCCGACGCCGTACTCAGCCTTCGATGAGAGCCGCTTACCGGATTCGGGCCGATATTCGTCTGTGGTGAGTGAGTGGCACGGTCGTGCAGGACCGTAGGGCACGTGGCCGGATGCCCGACGGTCAGGAGCTCGACGCCGGTGGTACGAGCGCTAAGCGATCCTTCCTGCCCGCCCCACCCGGCGGGCACGTGAGGTGAGAGGACGTGCCGGATCAACGGCAGCAGCCCGTCAGGACGGCCCCGGCCGAGGGCAGTTGAACCATGCCGGTCGCGGAAGGCCGCAAGACGTGGGAGCGCGTCATGCCCTCATGACCACCATCGCTCACAGATCGTCATCCGATCGTGGCCGTGACATGGCAGGGGCCGCAACGGTCCTGCGAGCATGAGAGCGAAGTGGCCCGTGCGGCCCTCTCGGCGACCGTCGGCGTGCCGCTGTGGCAGGCCGAAGGCACGAGTTGGTGTTCGGCGACCGGGTGTGTGGTCTCCTCGTAGAGCTCGGCGAGGGTACCGCGCCCGAACCTGACGATCGTTGCTGAGCGCTTGGTTTCGGCAGCCTGAATGAGCGCGCAGATCAGCCCCCAGGCCCAGCCCAGCACGGCTCGCTCCGGGCGGCGCCCCGGGGCACGAGCCCGGGGGGCTGTAGGAGGGGTCAGACGCCGAACGCGGCGGGGTACTGGATGGTGCCTGCTGGGATCGGCCGGGTGTTGTCCAGAGCCATGGCCATCATGGCTTCGTCAGGTACGTCGAAGGGGGCTCGGATGCCGAAGCGGGAGGCCGGCGTGAAGCCGAACCGGGGGTAGTAGTCGGCGTGTCCCAGGACGACAACGAGGTTCTCGCCCATCGCCCGGGCGGCGGTCAAGGCGGCGCGGATGGCCGCGGAGCCGGCACCGGCGCGCTGGGCTGCGGGCAGTACCGCGCACGGGGCCAGGGCGAGGGCGGGCTGACCGTCGACGTGGCAGCGGGTGAGCAGCGCGTACCCCACCGGGAGGTTGTCAGGGGCTGCGGTGACCATCGACAGGCCGTCGATCCACGCCTTCGGGTCAGCGCGCAGGGCGTCGACGATCTCGGCCTCGGCGGCGGTGGGGAAGGCCGCGAGGAGGATGTCTCGGACGGCGGGGATGTCGTCGGCGGTTTCAGGACGGGCGTTCCAGGTGGTGGTCATGGTTCCGTTCTTTGTGGTGTCGTGGGGTTGAGGAGGTGGGCGGCGTCGTTGTCGTCGCTGCCGTGTTCGCATCGCATATCGATGTCGGTCGGCCCGGTGTGCGGCCAGGGCCTCCGCCATACCGGGGCCGTTGTGAATCCGCTCGGGCATGCGCTGGGTAAGCGGTGCGTAGTACTCGTCCAAGTACCGCGTGCAGCACCGGTACGTGACAGGTGGTGGCAGGGCACACGGCGGCCCAGCCGTCCGAGCATGGCGGCGGCAAGCGGATCCCTCTCATCGGCGGCACCAGCAATCTCCGCAGTGAGGATGTCGGCGTCGGTGACTGCTTCGCACGAGTCCGAGCCGTGTTCGGCTCGCACGATGCGGGTCGGGACCAGGCCGGCTTCGCGACAGAGCCCGAAGGCGTGCTCACACGCCGGGGATGAACGTCAGGTCAGACCCGGACCCGCCGTGAGGATGTTCCGGCGCGCGCTGCACACGGCAGCGGCCTCAACAGCAGACATCAACTCACTCCCACTTCTGGGTCCCGAAGACGGCCCCGATTGTCTCAGCTCCGCTGACGTCAACACACCCCATTTCCCGGGCGTCGACGAAGCCGGGAAAAGGAGGGAACCGGTGCACTCCCCGGGGGCTCAGCTCCGGTGGTGGAGCAGGCCTGGAAAGTGGCGGTGCCAGACAGCATCGACCCGCGGGGCGGTGCCGGACCACGCCTGGCGGCAGGCGGAGCCCTCCCGATGAGCTTCGCGGGGAAGGTACCCGTCGAAGAGACACCGCCCCCGGAACCTGCCGTCGAGCACCGCGGCACACTCGGCGACGGGCGAGATCCCCCCGTGCCGCACGGTGCTGAACGCCCCGTCTTCCCACCGGAAGGCCACCCGCGCGTGGTGGTCGACACCGCGGGCGGTGAGCAGTTCGCCGTTCACGAAGAGGGCGGCGTGTTCGTGACCGAGCACACCACCGAAGGTGCTGTCGCTGACGAGCAGAACGGGCGCGGCCAGGCTGAGGAACGACCCGAGGCGGTGGTCCGACGCGTCGAAGGCGTCCAGCGGGTCGGCCTCGCCCGGCACGGCGGCAGCCACGCGCCAGGCGTCCGGGTCAGCGGGTTGCAGCGCGGCTTCGTCCACCGCGAGGCGGCCGCCGGTCCCGTACTCCAGCTCCCACGGGTCAGGCAACAGCCACCCGTCCGGCAGGCCACTCCCGCGCGTTTGCAGGGCATGGCCCGAACCTCCGGGGATCACCACGTCGAACAGCGCGAACACCTCAGCATCCAGCGTGAACACACCGGCCAGATCGAAACCCATCAAAGGACCGTCTCACGCAGGGGTGTCTCCCGCACAGCGGAGTGCGCCGCCTTTGGTCCCGAACGGTGATCCGGACGAAACGGCCTGATCGGCCCGGCCCTCCGGTACGCTGCCGCGCCACAGCTCGGCCCGTTCGGCCGCGGCGGGCGAAAGGTCGCCGTAGCCGGCCGCGCTGTTCGGACCGGTGCAGGTTGCAGAGCGGCAAGCGGGGAGCACCGGCTCTTGGCGACGGTGCGCAGCTGCTCGCAGTCGGCTTCGGTGTGGGCGGTGGGCAGGGCGTCGACATCGGTGGTCCGGCAGCGCGCGACGTCGACGGCCCCGGCCCGGGAGGTGCCGAAGCGAGCTCGAACGAGCGGGGGCCGGATCCACTCCAGCCGCACCATGCGGGCGAACCCGCAGCGCCTCACCGAGAGCCGCTTTGCGCTTGGTCGGCCCGAGCGGGGTGTCGGCGACCAGTTCCCCCCCCCAGATTCCTGCGACGGCGGCGAACTCGGCCCAGCGGCCGCAGCCTTGATCAGTGCGGGGCCGGCGAGCGGTCGGGCAGGACGGCGGCACCGTGCTTGCGCCACCGGTCTTCGCCCACCTCGATGCGCGAGCCGGGGCAGTGCCCATCTCAGGTACGGCATGCGCGATCGGTTGCGTCTTGCAGTACTCGCTCAGACGGCGACGCCCCGTCGATGGGCAGTGGGGCGTTTCGGCGTGGCGCAGGAGGTCTCGCCCTTTCGAGACAACTCTGCGGTGAGCTGGAGTGCGAAGATTAGTAAACCGTGATTTACTAACTGCATGGCGAGACCACGACGAGACGAGCAGTCGGTACTCCTGGAGCGCATCGGCAGCGCACTGGGGCAGCGGCGGTCACTGGAGCCTTGGACACTTGCCGAGATTGCACCGGCCGCCGGCCTGAGCCCTGCGGGGTTGCTCAAGCGGTTCGGGTCTCGTCAAGGGATACTGGTAGCGCTGAGTCGCCGTTGGATCGACACCATTCCGGACGCCCCGCTGGGGGCGAGCTCTCCGGAAATGGAGTTGCGCGCATGGGTCGAACGCCGCTTCGCCACCGGCAGCTCCCAGGGCGTCGCTCAGGGATTGGTCAACCTTCTCGACGACCTGATCGACGACGAGCTGCGCGCGCTGCTTGCTGAGGGCTGGGCGAAGGAGATCAGCTACCTGGCCGCACTCCTGGGCCGGATGAAGCTGTCCCGGGACGGTGACGCGAACAAGGGTGCGTCCCTCCTCTTCGACGCCCTCAACGGGGCGATGCTGCGCCGTGCCACGGAGCCTGCCGGCCCTGGACCGACACAAGTTCTCGATGACCTGCTGGAGATATGGACATGACCCATCAAAGACGCAACTGGACCGGCCGAGTCTTCATCGGCGCAAGTCTTGACGGCTTCATCGCCCGTCCCGACGGAGAAATCGACTGGCTCACCGACCCCCTGCCCGGACCACAGCACGCAACCGTCACCAGTAGCACCGAAGTCGCGGGGTGGGACACGTTCTTCCCGAGCATCGACCACCTGGTGATGGGACGCGGCACCTACGAGAAGGTCCTCACCTTCGACGGCTGGCCATATGCCGACAAGAAGGTCATCGTCATGTCCACAACGCTGGAGCCCGGCGACGACCGCATCACGATCGTGCGCAGCCTCGACGGTGCCCAACGCGCGCTGGCTGAATCGGGGGCACAACAGGTCTACGTCGATGGCGGGAAGGTCATCCAGGAGTTCCTGCGTGCCGACCTCATCGACGAGATCAGCGTCGGATGGGCGCCAGTCCTGATCGGGAACGGACTACCCCTCTTCGGCCACCTCGACCACGATCTCCAGCTCTCGCTGGTGGCGACGAACGCCGGCACCAGCGGCATGGTCCACGCCACCTACGCCATACACCGTCCCCAGGCGCAGAAGAAGGACAGCAAATGAGAATCACCGTGTGGATCATTTCAGCGCTGCTGGCCCTGGTGTTCCTGGCTGCTGGTGGGCTCAAGATCGTCGGCAGCGCCGCTGACCTGGAGGCCATGGGTGAGGGCATCCCAACCGCCCTGTTCCGGGTCGCCGGGGTCGCGGAAGTGCTCGGCGCCCTGGGACTCATCCTCCCGGCGGCCACGCGCGTGCTCCCGCGGCTCACTCCGCTCGCTGCGAGCGGTCTGACACTCACCATGGTCGGGGCGACCGTCGCCAACCTCGCGATCGGCGCCTACGCCGTCGTCCCGCAGACGCTCCTCTTCGGTGCCCTCTCAGCGTTCGTGGCATGGGCCCGATTCGGCACATGCGCAATCGACCCTCGGCCACAGGCCACCCTCCCGTTGAGCTGACCCGTCACCAGCCGGCGGGCCGCAACAGGATCACCGGAAGGTGTGCGCGCTCACCTGCACGCGGCCGGGGCCCGTGACAAGGGGCCCCGGCCGGGAGCCGCACGACCATGCCCTTGGACGCTCCCGCGGTGGACTGACCTGCAAGATCCACGTGGCTGCCGACAGTCACTGCCGCCCCCTGGCCTTCGTCCTCACAACCGGCCAGGCCGGTGACGCCCCGGCATTCGAGCAGGTCATGGCACACATCCGGGTACCCCGGCCGGTCGACAGCCCCGGACGAGACCAGAGGTGGTGGTCCTGGCCAACAAGGCGTACTCGTCCCGGGGCATCCGCAGCCAGCTACGTCGTCGCCGGGTCCGGGCAGTGGTCCCACAGCCGGCCGACCAGGCCGCGAACCGCAAACGGCTGGGCAGGCGAGGCGGCCGTCCGCCGACCGTTGACCGCGAGACCTACAAGCAGCGCAACACCGTCGAGCGCTGCATCAACAAGCGCAAGCAGTGGCGCGGCCCGGCCACCCGATACGACAAGACCGCCACTGCCCACCTTGCAGGACTCCACATCGCCGCCATCTTCACCTGGTCAGCAACGTGATCCTCAAGAAACGGCCTAGCTGCCCTGAGAAGCCGCTCGAACTCCTCCCCTGCGACCGGGTCCTCGCAGAGACGGTGACCGCGCAGTACTCGCTCAGCGCATCGCATATGAGATGGACATGCACCCTGCGCCTCACGCCCCGCTCTGCTCCCGGGCACCAGCGATCGTTTGCGGGGCTGGAAGACGAGTCGGTGGCCGCAGCCAAGCCGACGACCGCCCCGGCGTCAATGGTCACGGTGCCCGGCGGGGGTGACGCTCCTCACCGGCGCCGTCGGCCGGTGAGGACCGGCCGGCCGCTGTCCGGGCCCCTGGCCGGGGCTGAATGAATTGGCATCGGGCTATCCGGCCCGACCGGACGACCCCACCGTCGCCCGGTCCCTCAGTTGGTCTTCTGCAGCGCTCGGAACTGGTCGATCCACACGCGGTTCCGTCCGGGCAGACCGTCCTTGCTCTGCCGGACGGTATACGGACAGTACAGGCTGTTGAGCATCCACGGGTTTTTTCTCGCGGTGAAGTTCGTCGCCATGGCCTCGTCCTGGCTCACTCCGTAGGTGGCCACCGCGAGCCTTTCGGTCTTGCGGAACTGCTCGAGCTGATCCTGGAGGTATGTTTTATTGTTGGCGAACCAGGGGGTCATGGAAAGAAAATCGTCCCACTTCTGCTGAGTGAAGGGCTGTTCGGTGGCTTCGCGGAGCACCTCCCATACCTGTTTCCCCTGGGCATCCTGGTATTTCTCTGCAAATCGGGCGGAAACCGGGTCTGTCTGGTGCTCCTTCCAGAGCAGGACCAGGGAGAACTCGGTGGCCAGGAATTTCTGCTCGGGACGCATGCGAGGGAGAATGTAGTCGAGGTACTTCTGGGCGCCCGCCAGGGACGTCACATGCGGGTGGATGTCCACTCCCTCGATGTCCTTGGTCTTCTTCACGAACGTCATCCAGCGCTTGGTGGCACCTGTCTGCCCGTTGTCCCAGTCGAGGTGGTTGAGCGCCCCCATGTAGAGCTTGGTCTTGCGCGCGGAGTGCTCGGCACGGTAGGCGATGATGTATTCGGCGATCTTCTCGTAGAAGAGGTTGAGGCGGCGGTCGCGCTGGTCCTTCCGGGTTTCCAGGAACGGTTCGTTTCCGATCACCAGGATGTCGATCCTGTCCATGATGGTCGGCAGCACCTTTTTTACGCGCTCGATCGCGGTCTTCCAGGCATCGGTGCCCGGGGTGGGGATCGCCTGCTCGTTGTACGGGAACTTCAGCGACAGCACCGTGCCGAATCCACGCTCCCCGGCTTCCAGGAGCTTTTTGATCTGCGGCTTTTCGGAGACGGCGCCCTCATCGGCGTCGCGCATGGGGAAGAACCCGCGCAGCCAAGTGGCCGAGATGTCCTCCAGCTCGGCGAATTCCACCTTGGCCGGGTCGCCGTTGAAGTTCGCCCCGAGGATACCCACAGGGGGCGGTGCGGTGATGTGGGAGCCTTCTTCGCCTTTCCCTGGTTCCTTGCTCCCGTTGCCCTGCTCGCCGGTCCCCGCATCCTTGCTCCTGCCTGATCCGGAGTCGTCCGCACTGCATCCCACGGCGCCCCACGCCGCCAGCCCGGCGACCCCGGACATGCCGAGCATCCGCCGACGCGACAACGCAGGCCGCTCGGCAGTTCCTGCGGGGTTTTCGCCGAAGCCTTTCCCCATGCGCACTTCCCTTTCTCTCACGGCCACGGTTGGTCGCGTTGCGAACCGCCTCGTGGGCCTTGACGGTGTGGGGTCGGACAGCCACCCACCGGGGTGCGCGCGGTTGCGTCATGGCCCCGCGCTTCACGGAGCTGAAGGTCGCCCGGACGCACCGTCAGCGGCGGACGTCATCGGACGTCATCTCCGGCTGAGCCTCTGGGCCGATCTGTGTGGGCTGAGTTCGCGCCCCTGGCTCAGCCTGCTGCCGTCGCGCAACAGCTCAAGAACCAACTCCCCTTGCATCCCCCACGGTCGCATCCGCAGCGGTCGCGGTCAGGGCGGCCGTTGCGGAGCCTGCGTGCAGCATGAAGGATCTTGACCTTTTCCGTCAACGACGCGGAATTAATACGTCGAGGACCTGCGCATCCAGGACGCCGCCTGCGCCACAGCCACCGTGGCCAACAGCGAGACCGCACGCAGACGGTGGTGTTCCCGTACGGGGAAGGGCCGGTGACGCCGGGCGGCGTGGCGGCGCGGGCTGTCCGTCGTGTGGACTAGCCGTCGTGCACCTTCTGATAGAGGTCGCCGGTGTAGTAGTCGGACGGGTCGGGGTTCTTCTCCAGCTGCTTGTTGCGGACGAAGAAGTCCCCGAGCTTCTTCAGCGAGCGGTCCAGCTCGCCGCTCTTGGTCTTCGCCGCCAGGTCGTCGGTGGAGAGAGTCACGACGTGTGAGGCGTCGGCCTTGGCCTGTGCCTTGCTGACGTGCAGCATCTTGGCGGTGAGGGCGATGGACTCCTCGGGGTGCTTTTTGCGCCAGTCGTTGGCCTGCTGCAATACCTTGATCACCTTGGTGTTCTTCTTCTCCGGCACCTTGTTCCCGGCGACGAATGCGGTGGGGAAGGTGTCCCCGGTGTCCTTGGTGCTTGCCACCTCCTCCATCTTCGGGACCTTCTTCTTGATGGTGTCGATGGAGGGGTAGAAGATGCCTGCGCCGTCGATCTTTCCGGAGGTGAAGGAGGACACGACGGTGGACGGGTCCATGGCGACCTTCTGGATGTCCTTGGTGGTCATCCCGGCCTTTTCCAGCGCGATGTTGAGGATCATGTCTCCGGAGGTGCCCTCGGGTACGCCGACCCGCTTGCCCTTGAGGTCCTTCATCGTCTTGATGCCCGGCTGGCCGATGACACGGTCGGCGTAGGTGAAGGTGTTGACCGAGATGACCTTCGCCTTGCCCGAGGCGGGCAGCCACATCGCGCCGGGGCCGATGTAGCCGTAGTCGAGGTCGCCCGAGCCCAGCGCCTGGATCTGCACCGGCCCGTTGTTGAACACCTTCACTTTCGCGGTGAGGCCCTGCTTCTTCCACAGCCCCTGCTGCTGGGCGATGGCCAGCAGGCTGGCGCCGTTGTAGTCGTCTATGTAGCCGAAGTTGACGGTGTTGTCGTCCCGGGAGGCGCTGGTGGAGCACGCGTTCATGGCGAGGGTGAGGAGCGTGACGGAGAAGAGTGCCGGCAGAGTGCGGCGGAGGGTGCTTCCGGGCATGGCGGAGGTGTCCTCTCAGGGAGGGAGAGCGGAGGGAAGAGTTCGCGCCCCAAGGGCCGCGGGGCCATGGCTGTTGTGCGGATGCTCCGCCGCGCGGGCGCGACCAGCCGCGACGTGCTCGCACCATAGGCGCCCGAGGCGAAGTGCTAGGCAGCTGGAGCGGCGTGTTCCTGGTGGTAGACAGCGGTCCATACCGTGTTGCGGATCTGCCGGAAGTCCGCGGAGAGCCGGATCTCCTCCGTACGGGGGTAGGGCAGGTCCACGTCGATGATGCGGTGGATGCGGCCGGGCCTGGCGGCCATGACCACCACGCGGCTGGCCAGGTAGACGGCCTCGTCGACGTCATGGGTGATGAACAGCACGGTGCGCTTCTCCCGGCTCCAGGTCGCAAGGAGCTGATCCTGCAACTGCACGCGGGTGAGGGCGTCCAGCGCGCCGAACGGTTCGTCCATGAGCAGGACTTGCGGGTCCACCGCGTAGGCGCGGGCGATGGCGCAGCGCTGTTTCATGCCGCCCGACAGTGCCTTGGGCAGCGCGTCCGCGAAGTCGTCCAGCCCGACCAGGCCGATGGCCTGGTCCGCTCGGTGGCGTCGCTCCTGGGTGGGGACGGCGGCGAGTTTGAGACCGAACTCGACGTTCTGCCGTACGGTCAGCCAGGGGAAGAGCGCGTACTGCTGGAAGATCACTCCCCGGTCGGGCCCGGGTCCCGTCACCGGAGTGCCGTCCACCAGTACCCGGCCACAGGTGGGGTCCTGGAGGCCGGCGGCCATGCTCAACAATGTGCTCTTGCCGCAGCCCGAGGGGCCGACGACGGTCACGAACTCCTGGTCGGCGACTTCCAGGGACACCCGGTCCAGAGCGGTGAACTCGGCGCCCTTGAGTGGGAAGGTCTTCACGACATCCTGGAAGCTGATCTTGCTGTTCATCGTCGCTCCTGCCAGCCGGTGAGCCGTCGTTCGGCGAGCAGCAGCAGCCGGTCCATGAGCAGGCCGAGCACGCCGATGGTGATCAGGGACACGAAGACCGTGTCCATTTCGAACCAGGTGGACGCCTTCTGCATCCGGTAGCCCAGCCCCTCCTGGGCGCCGATGAGTTCGGCCGCGACCACGGTGGCCCAGGAGGCGCCGAGTCCGATGCGCATGCCGACGAGGATGAACGGGGTGGAGGCCGGGATGACCACCTTGGTGAAGATGACGCGGTCGGAGGCGCCCAGCACCCGGGCGGCGTTGATGAGGGTGCGGTCCACGTCGACCACGCCCTGGAAGGCGGAGACGACGCAGGCCATGAAGGAGGCGAGGTAGATCACAGCGATCTTCGGGACCTCGCCGATGCCGAGCAGTACGACCGTGAGCGGGATGAGCGCGAGCGGCGGGATGGTGCGGAAGAACTGGATGTAGGGCTCGACCACGGCTCGCACGGTCGGGTACCAGCCCATCAGGAAGCCCACGGGCACGGCCACGACCACGCCGGCGGCGTAACCGAGGAAGACCCGGCGCAGGCTGGCGAGCGTGTCGGTTGCCAGGGTGCCGTCGGCGATCATGTCGCCGGCCTTCCGCGCCACGGCGAGCGGTGTCGGCAGGTTCTCCACCAGGCCGAGCGCGGCCACGACCGCCCAGAGAAGGAGACCGGCCACCAGCGCGAGGGCGTTGAGAGCGAGCGGTCGTCGTCGGAAGCGGCGTGCGGTACGCCGCGGTGCTTCCGCCACGGCGGTCTTCTCCGGAGGGACGATCACGGCCATGGGTGCCTCACTGGGTTCAGGCGTGCTCATCGGTGACGGGCTGCGGATAGCGGGAGAGCAGGGGAGATTCCCGGAGGACGAGGGCGATGCCCCCCAGTGCGCTGCCGGCTTCGCCGAGGGTGGCGCGCCTTACGCGCACCCGGTGCCGGGCCATCGGCATCATGTGGGCATCCAGGGCTCGTTCGACGGACTCGGTCAATGCGGCCCCGGCCTCGGCGAGTTCACCGCCGATGACGATGACGCCAGGTCCGACCGCGTTGCACACGGCGGCCAGTACGGTGCCGATGTCGGTGCCGACGCGTTCCAGCACCGTCTGGGCGGCACGGTCGGCGGACGCGGCGGCGGTCAGGAACGCGGAGATGTCCTCGGCCCGGCCACCTGCCGAGCGGTAGCGGTGCAGGACGGCGTCGAGCGAGGCGACGGTCTCCAGACAGCCGGTGCCGCCGCATTCGCACGGTGCGCCGCCGGGGTCGACGGTGATATGCCCGAACTCGCCCGACATGCCGTACATTCCGCGGTGCAGAGAGCCGCCGACGACCAGACCGCCGCCCACCCCGTGGGACAGCCGCAGATACAGCACGTCCCCGTCGCCGGACGCGGCGCCCCACACGGCCTCGGCGAGAGCTGCGAGCCTGGTGTTGTTGTCCAGCAGCACCGGGACGCCGAACCGCTTCTGGAGCAGCCCGGGCAGGCCCTCGATGCTGAGCGCGTGCGCGTCCGCGCTGCCGGGATCGTTGACCGGTCCGACCACGCCGACCCCGATCGCGCTGAGCGAGTCGAGCCGGAGCGTGCCGCGCCGCGGGGCGCGGCGGCCGGCCGTGCCGCCCGGTCCCGGGTTCTTCCGGGCTGTGCCGCCGAGCGAGCCGAGGAGACGTTCGGCGATGTCGGCCCGCTGGGCCCAGGTGAGGCCGGACGGGTGTGCCTCACTGGCGGAACCGATCATTTCGTGCGCGACGTTGACCGCCGAGACATGCACGGCGCGGCGGGCGAAGTCGATGCCGACCGCCGCTCCGGCATCCGGATTGAGGCTGAGTTTCTCGACCGGCCGGCCGCGCCTGCGTACCTCCACGGGCGGGGTGGAGGCGACCACGGCGCCGCTCTCCACGAGGCCCGCCACGATGTCGTACAGCGTGGTGCGGGACAGGCCGCTGTGCGTGCCCAGTTCGGCCCGGCTGAGCGGGCCGTGCTTGCGGAGCAGGCCCAGGACTGACTGCTCGTGACTCTTGCGCAGCCGCGTCAGCGGACCGTCGGGTGACTGCATGCGGTCCAGCATGGAGAGCGCCGCTGTTTTTCGTCAATGAGTCGGAAGAAAAACATGCGGGCCGGGTCCGCTTGGGCGAGGAGCCCGGCGGGTGGGGGAGTGGAGGCTGCCGACGGGTTTATGTTCGCAGCCTTGACATAAATCTGAAGCGGGCCGGACCATGCCTCGCATGGCACTGGTCGAGATCGCCCCATGCCGCAACGGCGACGACGGACGCGGCCGAGAACGTTCCCCCCTGGCCGCGGCCGGCTAGCCGGGCACGACGCCAGTCACCCGCGACGCCGCCTGCCCCGGTCGCTCCCGCTGATTCCAGGCCGGCCGAACCGAAAGGGTCACCGTGCGCCCCAACATGCTCTTCCTCATGACCGACCAGCACCGGGTGGACACCCTCGGCACCTACGGCAACCCTCATGTCCGCACCCCCAACCTGGACCGGCTCGCGGCCGAAGGCACCCGGTTCGACAGCTGCTACACCCCCACCGCGATCTGCACTCCGGCCCGTGCCAGCCTGCTCACCGGAGCCGCACCGTTCCGCCACAAGCTGCTGGCCAACTACGAACGCAATGTCGGCTATCTGGAGGACCTCGCCGACGGCCAGTTCACCTTCGCCGGGCAACTGCGCTCCGCGGGCTACCGGCTGGGGCTGCTGGGCAAGTGGCACGGCGGGGTGCGCCGGACCGCCGCCGACTACGGATTCGAGGGCCCGGACCTGGCAGGCTGGCACAACCCCGTCGACCACCCCGACTACCTCGCATATCTGGCGGAGCACGGCCTGCCGCCGTACCGCATCACCGACCCCGTACGCGGCACCACACCCAACGGCAGCCCCGGCAACCTCCTCGCAGCGCGGCTGCACCAGCCGGTCGAGGCGACCTTCGAGCACTATCTCGCCACCCGCACCATCGAGATGCTGCACCGCTGGGTCGGGGAGGGGGCCGGGGGAGCGGGCGACGGGGCGGCTGAGGACAGGCCGTTCTTCCAGGCCACCCACTTCTTCGGCCCGCACCTGCCCTACATCCTCCCGGACGCGTACTACGACATGTACGATCCGGCGCTGGTCGAGCTGCCGGCGTCGGTGAGCGAGACCTTCGCCGCCAAACCGCCGGTGCAGAGCAACTACAGCAGGCTGTGGGCCTTCGACACGATGCCGCTGGAGGAGAGCCGGAAGCTGATCGCCGTCTACTGGGGCTATGTCACCCTCATCGACGAACAGATCGGCCGGATCCTCGACGCGGTGCGCGAACTGGGGCTCGAGGAGCACACCGCGGTGTTCTTCACCGCCGACCATGGCGAGTTCACCGGCGCCCACCGGCTGCACGACAAGGGACCGGCGATGTACGAGGACATCTACCGGATACCCGGCCTTGTGAAGGTCCCCGGCGCCCCACGCGGCCAGGTGCGGGACGAGTTCGTCTCGCTCACCGACTGCACCGCCACCATCCTGGACCTCGCCGGCTGCGACCCCGAACCGGCCGTGGACAGTCGCAGCCTGCTGCCGCTCGTCGCCGGTGAGCGGCCCGAGTGGGACCAGCACCACCTCGCGGAGTTCCACGGTCACCACTTCCCGTACCCCCAGCGGATGCTGCGCACCCGCCGCTACAAGCTGGTGGTCAACCCCGAGTCACGCAACGAGCTGTACGACCTGCACACCGACCCCCACGAACTGCACAACCGCTACGACCACCCCGAACTGCGCGACGTGCGGGCAGAACTGACCCGCACGCTCTACGACCTGCTGCGCGATCGGGGCGACAACTTCTTCCACTGGATGACACCGATGTACGACGTGGAGACCGACTACGACACCACCCTCTCGGCGTTCGAGAGCGAGCCCGGTACCGCCCCCCTGCCAGGTCAGGCGGGGGAGGAGCGCTCGTGAGCCCGTCGGGTTCCGACGCCGCGGCCCGCACCTGCTGCGCGCCCGCCCGCCCGCCGGCCGAAGCCGCGGCGGCCTCGGAGGCGAGCGTGCCTGCCGTACCGGACGGTGCAGCCGAGGCATACCGCACCCGCATCGAACTGCCCGGCGGAACATTCCGGATGGGCAGCGAGGACAGCGACGCGAACCCCGGCGACGCGGAAGGACCCGTACGTGAGGTCACCGTGGCCCCCTTCGCCGTGGATGCCTACGCCGTGACCAACGCGCGCTTCGCCGCGTTCGTCGAGGCGACCCGCCACCGCACCGACGCCGAACGCTTCGGCTGGAGCTACGTTTTCGCCAAGTTCCTCCCCGGGGCGCTGCGCAAGGTCTCACCCCGCCCGGACGCCACGCCGTGGTGGTGCGGCGTGGAGGGGGCCCGCTGGGACGCGCCCGAGGGACCCGGCAGCGGGCTGGAGGGACGCTGGGACCACCCGGTCACCCACGTCAGCTGGGCGGACGCCCGCGCCTTCTGCGCCTGGGACGGCGGACGCCTGCCGACCGAGGCGGAATGGGAGTACGCGGCCCGTGGCGGACTCGACCAGGCCCGTTACCCGTGGGGCGACGAACTCACCCCCGGCGGAGCGCACCGCTGCAACATCTGGCAGGGCGCCTTCCCGGCCAGGAACACCGCTGAGGACGGCTACACCGGCACTGCTCCGGTACACGCCTACCCGCCCAACGGCTTCGGGCTGTTCAACGTCGCCGGCAACGTCTGGGAGTGGACGGCGGACACATGGCGCCCGAGGGAGCCGGGACTGCGGGCGATGCGCGGCGGCTCGTATCTGTGCCACCACTCCTACTGCAACCGCTACCGTGTCGCCGCACGCACCGCCAACACCCCGGACAGCACCACGGGAAACCTCGGCTTCCGCGTAGCCCGCGCCCCGGCTGTGCCGGGCCAAGGGGAAACGCACCGGCCCGCCCCCGGTCCCTGAGCGACCCTGCCCCGCAGCGCCGGCGCGGGCGGCTGCCCGTGCCGCCTGCAACTGGTCAGTCCTTGATCGTGCGATTCCGGCCCCGCCGCTGGACGTAGAGACGATTGCCGTCCGGGCCGGTCCACTCCAGCCGCACGACACCGGGCACGGCGGCATCAGCGATGCGTGACGGGTCGGACCAGTAGCCGAAGTTCGGGTTGCGGAAGAACGTCGCCCACGGCCGGCCGCTGCGGTCCGTGAAGAAATTGTTGTGGCCGGCACCGACTCCCGCGGTCCACCGCGGGGAGTACGGGCCCTCGAAGGTGTCCGAGACGGCGACGATCGCGTCGTACTGGTACTGCACACGGCCCGGGCCGGGCGGGTCGTAGGCGTACCGCGTGCTGCCGTCGGGATTGATCGACGTCCGGTTCCACGCGGCCTGCAGAAGGTAGTACTTGCCCCCGTACTTGAACACGTACGCGCCTTCGAGATACGGCTCCGGCGAGTACGGCGTCTGCTGGAACTCCGGGAGGTTCGCCGGCGGGACGATGTCCTCCATGTCGTTCCGGAACCTCGCGTACAGGTCGTTGTGCAGCACCAGCCACGCGTCGCCGCCCTCGGTGTAGAGGCTGCCGTCGATGTGGTGGTAGGCGCCGGGCTCGACGAACGCGGGCCCTCCCGCGACCGTGTCGCCGAAGGGCTTGTCGAGGTTTCCCTCGACGAGTCGGTACGGGCCCTCGACCCCGCCCTCGCTCACCAGCATGAACGAGCCGACTTTCCGGGAATGGTCGCCCATGCACGCGACGATGTACCACCTGCCGCGGAAGTGGTGCACCTCCGGCGCCCACGTCTGGCCGCGCTTGCCGAACCGCTCGTCGTACCAGTACTCCTGCCACGGGGCGACGACCGTACGGCCGGGCCGGTTCTCGCCGCTGAACTCGGGTGACCACACCTTGCCCCGCTCGGTGCCGGGCCGGATACCGGTCGTGTCGGCCAGCCTCCACGGTCCGCGCAGCGACCTGGACACCCACACGAAGATGCCGTCGTTCCACGGGGCGGCTGCTTCGAGACCGGGCACGCGGGTGGTGCCCGTGGCGACGTAGAGCGGGAAGCCGTTGACGAGAAAGCAGTTGACGTAGGTGTCCCGGATCCAGACCCGGCCGCGCTCCTTGTCACGAGGGCGCAGTTCGAGCGGGAGGATGAAGGAGTTGTCCTCACGCGGCCACAGATCCGAACCGGTGTCCGCGAGGCCGTAAGAGCTGAGGCCGGGCCGGTTCGACGGATACCGCCGCATCGGTGCGACCTCCTTCGGCCCCGCCTGCGCAGCGGTCGCGGGCTGTGCCGCCGCCACTGTCATGGAGCCGACGGCACCGGCCAGCAAGGACCGCCGGGCGAGGTGCGAGCCGTTCTCGGAGCTGGTCATCCGTCACGTCCTTCTCGTCGTCCACGGCGCCGCCGGTGAGGAGCTTGTCGATGATGAGTTCGAGCCCGAGCTTTTCGTGTCCCCGCCACGGGGCAGGAAGAGGACCGGCCTGGGAGGGCCTGCGCACAGCATGCGAATGCTCGCGGTTTTCGTCAACAGAGCGGAAAAATAATCCGGAGCCTTCCGCCCTCTGCCGCGGACCGGCGGGCGGCGGCCGCCGGGTGCGAGGAGAGCAGCGGCTCAAGAACTCTCTCCGCGCCGTGAACCTTTGCCGCAGCACGCTCATCTCACCTCACGGCCGACGCGCTCGCAGCTGACGGCTTTCCCCGCCGACGCACCCCTCCGGGCAGCCGTGCACCGGAACCTCCTGAGGACGGTACGGGCGGTGGCGGGGCCTGCTGCTCCGTCCCGCCCGGGTCTCCGCAACCCGTCGAGCGCGGTGCAAGAACTCGTGATCCAGGAGCAGAAGTGAAACGACCGCCGCGACCGGACAACCCCACCCCGTTCACCCGGCGTCAGGTTCTGGCCGCCGTGGGCGGGATCGGCGCCGGAGCTGTCCTCGGCGGTTGTAACCCGTCCTCGTCTCCCTCCTCGTCCTCGTCAGGTACCCTCCGCGTCGACTTCGGCAAGACGGTGTTCGCTCCACTGCTCAAGTCCAAGATCGGCGTGGGGCGGGCCCTCAACTCGTCCGAGATCCTGGACAGCCTCCAGTACCTGGATGAGATCCGCCCGGCGCTCTACGACGGAGAACTCCGCTTCCCGGAAACCGACTGGCCCTCGATGCAGCCGTACCCCATCGAAGTCGGCGAGGACGGCGCGGTCGAGGTGCGGCGCAACACCTTCCTCGACAAGCTGGACACTGAGCTGCGCCGACGCGACATCGAGGTCATGTACCAGCTCATGGGCGCGCCCAAGCAGTGGGAGAACGAGGAAAGGGCCAAACCGCCGAGCAAGTTCCCCCGCCCCACCGACCTGAAGGCCGCCGCGGAGGCGATCGGCAAATGGGCGAAGCTCTACAGCGACCGCCCGGTCAGCTGGTGCATGTGGAACGAGCCGAGCCACAACCTCACCGGGCAACCCGACCTCACGTCGATTCAGCAGATGGTCGACATCTACGAGGCATACACAGACGAGATCGGGGCCCACGGACTGTTCGGTATGGCGAGCTTCGTTCCGGTCGACGCGCGCCCCCGTCGGCACTTGGACGGCCAAAGCTACGTCCAGACCGTCATCGACGAACTGCGCAAACGGCGCAAAAGCCAGCCTGACCTGCCGTTCGACTACCTCACCCTGAACAACTACGGCGAGGATCTCTCCGAACTCGTCGACGGCGCACGCGACGCGCTGGCCGACGACTTCAACACCGTTCCGCTCGTCCAGGCGCAGTTCGGAGTGTTCAAACCCGGCGAGTGGCACAAGAAGAGCGGAACCACACTGGAGGCAGCCCGCTTCATGGCCGCGTTGGAGACCGCGCTGGCGGTACCCGACCTGCAGACCTTCACCTTCAGCGGCTGGGTCCCGCACATGATCGCCTACAAGGGCGACAAGGCACTCCAACTCCCTTTGTTCCACGCCCTGAAGCTCTACGCGCGCATGCCGGACCGCCGTACATCGGTGCGCGGCGGGCTGCCCGACGGCGTCGGCACCATGGCGTCGGGAGACGACCACCGCAGCTCGGTCCTGGTATGGAACGAAGGCGACAAGCCGCGGACCATCACCCTCGACCTGTCCGACATCCCGGCCCCCGACCGGGGCCGAGCCGAGCTGAAGGTCTACCACATCGACCGCGAGCACGGCAGCCCGCTGGAGGACAGCGGCAACGACTTCAGCCCCAGCGAGACCGCCGGTCTCGACGCGGATTCCCACTCGCTTTCCAAGACCGTGACCGTCGCGGGACCCGGCCTCGTGTACGTCGAGATCGACGCCGCGTCGCGGCATCCGGTCCTGGACCGGAACGGCCTGTCCGCCACCCTGGTCCGCAGGCACACCTACGCCGACCGGGTCAAGGACTCGAACGGCAAGACCTCGGTGCGCGGCAACGCCTACGGTTGCTACGACGCCGTGCGCGCCATCGCCTACCTGGGCGTCGAGGGAGAAGAAGGCACCGCGCTGTGCGGAGCGGAGTACCGCGATCTGCCACAGGAACTGGAGATCGACATCGCCGCCGACCTGCCCGCGCACACATCTGCCTCGGCGGAGGCGTTGTTCGGCATCCGGGTCGACTACGCACTCGATCACGGCATCGCAAAGAGCGTGCTCTGGCACGGCAATATCTTCGACAAACGCCGAACCAGGCCCCTGCCGTGGGGACGGCGCGGTGCGACCGCGGACGAGCTGGTCCATGCCCCCGCGCTCGACCGCACACCCGCCGACCGTGACACCGTGACCCTCACCCTGGCGTCCCACGCGCCCTCGGACTGGGCGGATTCCGGCCGACGGGCGATCATCTCCTTCTGGATGGACTCCACCGGCCCCGGCTCCCAAGCGAGGTTCCTGCTCGGCTGAAGGCCGTTTTCTCCTGTGCGCCGCCCCGGCCTCCGGCGAGAGGCGGCGAGCGTGGTGACCCCAGCAGGTGGGCATGGTGAACGGGCACAGCGAACGGCTGGGGCCGCCCGCCCTGGCCACGGCTGGTGGGACGCGCGGGTCGTCACAGTCGTGCTTGTAGTCGAGTCATCTTGCCCCGATCTCTCCCGCCGCACTGTGAGAATCCGCCCGCAAGTCGCCGTGGCTGGGCTCGATAACGGCCTCTCCCAGCGCGCCGGTCGCCGTTTCCGGCCGTACTGGCGACGTCGCAAGGCCCTCAATACGTCCACGGTGCGCGCTGTGACCCGCCGGCCCATACGCGACGTCCGCAGCGCGGTGAACTCGGCGGCCGGCCGGCGGGCGGTGGGCCGCGGCTCATGGGCAGGCCGAAACGGGGAGCCTGGGCAAACCGCCCCGTACGGGGGCTTGCCCAGCCCGGCCGGCCGCGCTGAGGTGGTGCCCGTCCCGCCGGACGTCCCGGGCGGGCCGGTGGCGGAGGAGGAGCCGGTGGAGAGGTTCAAGGTGGGGGAGACGGTTGTGCGGCGGGAGGTGCACGGCTCGGGCCGGGTGTGGAACGAGCACGCGCTGCGCGTCGTCGCCGACACCAGCGAGGCCTTGGTGGCCGCCTGCCCGCCGGGAGCTGAGACCCGATGGCCCGCCCTGTACGTCAAGGCCCGTACCGACGGCGACCGGTCAGTGCGCACGGAGGCGTTCGACGCGATGGCCGCCGGCACGTGGGAGCTCGTGGACGCGGTGTGGCAGGACACCGAACTGCTGCAGTGGAAGCCGCCGGCGGCCTGGTTCAGCGTCAACGCCTTCTACACGGGCGCCGGGCTGCGGAACTGGTACGTGAACTTCGAGCACCCCGCCACCCGGACCGGCGACGGGTTCGAGACCTTCGACCTCACCGTGGACCTCGTCGTCGATCCCGACCTGACCGGCTGGCAGTGGAAGGACGAAGACGAGTACGCGCACGTGCGGCGGCTCGGCATCGTCACCGACACCGAGCACCGGGCCGTGGACGCCGCCCGCGACCAGGCCCTCGCGATGCTCACCGAGCGCACCGGCCCCTTCGCCGACACCGCGGCGTGGACGGCCTGGCGGTGGAACCGGGCCTGGCCCACCCCCCGGCTGCCGCGCCCAGCGGCGGCCGGAGAGAGGGACGCACCGACGGGTGGCTGAACCGTTCTGCGTAGACGGGCACGGCTCCGGGCTCGGCGCTCAACGCACGCTCGTGGAAGGCGCCTTGGCCCGCCTGCCCCGCCACATCGACCGCGCCCTCTACGAACCAGGCGGACACGCAGGCTCCGGGCAGGGATACGTCCTGTACGTCTCCGGGAGCGAAGCCCGCAGCATCTGACCCCTGCTCGCCAACAAGAACCTGGGCCAGAAACGCGACGCTGCCGAGAAGGGGCGTGCGCCGGGCGTAGCCGCAGGCGCCGCCTCGTGACGGGGGAGCAGAATCGGTCGGGCGGGGCACCGGCGTGCGCTTACACCATCGGGCCATTGCGAACATACCTCAACAGCTGTGGTGGAACTACCTATGTGTCCTCAATCGGATATGGGGGCTGATCGAGGGACACCGGTCAGGCATCGCCCGGGAGCGGTTTCATTCACACCGGCTGCGGGGCGCGGTGACACCAACATCTGCTGCAAGGGACCGTCGTCATATCTGCTGAGGATCACCGGACTTGGCACATCGGCTGCGCGGAAGCCTGCGGTGCAGCGGGAACGTGCGCAGGCAGTGCGAGTGGGCCGGGTGTGACGGGTCATCGGATGTGGAGGGATGAGGATGGGGTACAGGACCCGCTTGCGGCAGGACCCCCTCGCCTACATCGAGGAGCTGAGCCGCGGCAGCACGGCGGGGGTGATCCGGCTTCCCTGGGGCGGCTGGTGTGTCCGCGATACCGAGCTGGCGCAGACACTCCTGCGCGATCCGGAGTACCACAGAGGCGGGTCGACCTTCTTCGGCGAGCTGCTGCCCGCCCGCAGTGCGCAGGCGGAGCTGGGCCGCGCGGTGCGCAGCCTTCTGCGAGCCGGCGTGCCGCACTACCGTGCCGCGCTGCCCGAGGCGGTAGCCGCTCTGCCGACGGCCGGCCGGTGGCCGGACGCGGGCACACGGCTGGTCTACCGCTGCCTGGCCGACGTGCTGCTGCACCCCGGCACACCGGGCGGCAGCCGTGCACTGATGCGGCAGGCCGCCCACAAGGGCGTGGCGGTGCGCTCACCGCATATGTGGCAAAGGGCCCGGGCGGAGCCGGTGCGGGCCAGACTGGTGACGGCCGTGACCGAGGAGGCACGCCGCCGGCGCCGGCAGCCAGCCGGCGAACCCCGGGACATGCTGGACGCGGTGCTCACGGTGTGCTCGGAAGCGGAAGTGTCAGACCGGACAGTGGCCGACCTGCACCTCATGATGCTCCGGGCGATCATGGCTCCCCTCAGCGCCTCGCTGGCATGGTCGGTGCTGCTGGCCTGCCGGCATCACACCAGGGCCGCACCATGGCCCTGGCCGGTCGAGCACATCGTGCACGAGACGCTGAGGTACCGCCCGGTGCCCTGGATGCTCGGACGCACCCTCCCACGCGCCACGGATCTCGGCGGCACCGTCTTCCCGCCCGGTGAGCTGCTCTCCGTCTGCCCGTACCTGCTGCACCATGACGAACGCCACTGGAATTCCCCTGACGCCTTCCGGCCCGAACGCTGGACCAGCAACAGCGGCCACGGCCCCTACATCCCCTTCGGAACGGGCCCATTCAGCTGCGCCGGCGCGGCGGTGGCACACACGCTGCTCACCGAGTCACTTGCCGCCCTCGCCGACGACGCCTACCTGGCAGTCACCGGCGGTGATACACGCGCCGCCATGTCGGAGGGCAATGTTCCGCGACCGTTCATCCTGCACCGCACCCAGACCACCCGCCGGCACACGACATGAGAAGGAGGTGATTGGCCATGGCCGCGACGATGCGACGCATCTTCACCAACAAGCCGGCCCGACGCTGGTACTGGTACTGACGACGACCAGAGCACCACCGGCCGGACGCCTCCGCGTCCGGCCGGTTCGGACCCGCCGCCGGGCCCTCTGCAGCGTGAAACCGATCAGACCACACACGGTCACCCGCGGCTGCGCCGCTGCCGCATGGCCGGACTTCTCCGCCCGGGGCCACGACACCGCGCCCTGCGTCCCTGCACCGACACCGAGGTCCCCGCGACCCCGACGGCCAGCAGCCCGCGGTCGAGGAACCGCCAGGGCTGCTGCGCACGCGGCCAAGCGCGCCATCCAGGACTTATACAACGCCGGGAACAAGGAGCAGGCGCGCAAAGCCGTCGCCATATTCGCCAAGCAGTACAACGCGGAGTACCCCAAGGCTGTCAAGAAGATCGTGGACGATGAGGACGAGCTGCCGGCGTGCTACGACTTCCCCCGCCGAGCACGGGAGTCATCCGCCGAGTACGGCATTCACCTGCGGACCTCGAATCCATCGAGTCGGCGTTCGCCACCGTGTGGCTGCGGACCAAGGTGACGAAGGGTGCGGGCAGCCGGGCCGCCGTGCTGGTGATGGTCTTCAAGCCGGCCGAGTCGGCCCAGGCCCGCCGGCGGGCCGTGAACGCGCCCGACCTCGTCGCTCTGGTCCGCGCCGGGGCGCGCTTCGAACGCGGCCACCTCGTCGAACGCTTCGAGACCGTCTCGGCGTGAGCAGCCGCAGCCGATCCGCAGAAGCCGGGAGGATTTCAGGTACTCGTGCGCCGTATGTGCAGGTGGCCATCGTGGGGGAAGGAGGGCGGTGCCGCGGGCAGGATGGTGTCGAAGTCGTAGCGGCTCTTCTGTGCAACCCGGCACGATGCCAGGTTGTCCACCTGGTGCAGGAGTTCGAGACGCTCCAGCCCGTCGGCTTCGAAGGTGTCGAAGGCCCAACAGGTGAGTGCCTCCAGAGCGCGGGAGGCCACTCCCCGCCCGCGAGCGTGCGCCGCGGTCCAGTAGCCCACTTCGGCCGCCGGTTTGCCGGAGGTGACTTCCTTGAGGACCACGCTGCCCACCAACTGTTCGCGAACTGGAGCGGGTTGTGCCTCAAGGACGGCAAAGCCGAACCGGCACCCCGCTGCCCAGCCCTGCTGCTGAGCCTGCACCCAGCGTGTCCCGTCGGCATCGTTGGCCACGACAGAGCTCGCCCACTGACGCAGTGCGGGAGCTCGGCTCACCTCGACCAATGCGGCAACGTCCGCCATGCGCCAGGGGCGGAGAACGAGAGCGGGAGAGACCGGTGAGGCGGCCACCTGAAGTACGACCGGGGCACTCATCAACCGATCGTATGCGGCGGCGTTTTCACCCGACGCCGGCCGCGTCCGCCCCATGCCGCCTTGCGACCGCCCCGTCATTGCGGTGTCCGGACGCGCAGAGCCTGGACGGACCAATCGAACACTGGAGCCAGACTCTCCGGGGCCGGCCAGCCGTTGACCACTGCGAGCAGCTGGAGGTATCGCTCCCTGCGCGGGTCGTTCACGCTCTCCAGCCGAGTCGCCAGCCGGCGGCGAAGCTCGACGTCGTCGGGGCGGCCGAGGAGGTACGCGTAGTGCGCCGTGAACTCCGCGACGATCGGATCGGCCTGGGGTGAGGCCGGGTCGATGCCTGCGGTCAGTGCCGGGCCGGCCTGGTCACGGACGGCTGCGGTGATGTCGCGGCGCGGGCCCGTCATGTCGCTTCGGGGCTGCTCGGCTGCCAGGCCCTCGGCCATCCGCCGCACGACGGCGCGGAAGTCCGGGTCCAGGGACATTTCGGCCAGCTCCACCCACGCCTGGACCTGCTCTGCCTCCGGGTTGTCGGGCAACTCGGGGGTCATCGAGCGCATGACCCCCGTGAATGCGGGGGCGGCGTCAAGACCGCCGAACACGGCGTCGAGGAAATCGCCGATCAGACGTCTGCGTTCGTCCTCGGAAAGCTGGGCCAGTCGGTGCATGAGTTCGGTCTCCTCAGGTGTGGACCCGCGCTCGGCCACCGCCGTCAGCACCGCGCGCCGCAGGCGCAGGACGCGGATCTGCACTGCCAGTGCATCGGCGTGCGCTGCGGCGACCTCGGGGAGCGAGAGCTCGTGGTCCACGACCTTGCGGATCGTGGGAAGGTCCAGTCCCAGCTCGCGCAGGGTTCGCACGAGGTCCAGGCGTGCGACGGCGTCGATGCTGTAGAGGCGGTAGCCGGCCGGGCTGCGGTCCGTCGGCGCCACGATTTCGCGATCGGAGTAGAACCGAATGGTCTTCACCGTGAGACCGGTCCGTCGAGCGAGTTCGCCGATCGAGTAGAGCGTGTCGCCGTCCATGTCCCCACCTTTGCGTCTCCCCCTGCTGGAGACTCAAGTACCTTCGCCATCAGGTGCTCGTGCTCAGGTCTGTCAGGGCCGATCACGATGGCCATACCACCGCACCCTACGACCGGCCTCCAACAAACCCGCCTGGTCACGAAGCTGTGCAGAGTCCGTCCACGCGCACGGTAGGCAGGTCGGCTCTGTCCTGCGGGCGGACGAAGGGGCGGCCGGGCCCGGGCGCGGCTGCACATGTTCCAGCCGTGTGCGGCATCAGGCCCGGTGTAGCGCCATATGTCGAAGCAGTCATGGCCGTCGGGGCCGGGCATCCGGCACCGCATCGCCCGCACCCTCAGCTGCCACCGCAGACTCACCACATGAGATGACATCAAAGATCACGACCGTCGCCGAGATGCAGCATGAGGAAGTCGCTCAACAGCAGGGTCTACGGGTAGAGCCATCAGTTTAGTGTCAAATCATTGACGCTCGTCTCCTGAATGGCACATACTCCCCCGCATCGATGAGGTACCGGACGAGTGCCGTACAGGATGGTGGTGGCAATGACGCCAGGAGACGCCCGTTCCAGAAGGTCCAGGGCATCCAGAAGCCGCAGTGAGCTCACGGTCCTGGGGCTGTGCTTCGCGGTGATCATGTTCGATGGTTATGACCTGATTGTTTACGGGGCCACGGTGCCGGCCCTGATCAAGTACGCGCCCTGGGGGCTGACACCGACCGAGGCCGGGGTGATCGGCAGCTACGCCCTCGTCGGAATGCTGATCGGTGCGCTGGTCGCCGGTGTGGCGACCGACGCCGTGGGCAGGCGCAGGGTGCTGCTGATCAGCGTGAGCTGGTTCTCGCTGTCCATGGTGGCCTGCGCGATGGCGCCGAGCGCCGAGTTCTTCGGGCTGTTCCGCCTGCTCGGCGGGCTCGGTCTCGGTGGTGTGATGCCCACCGCGATCGCCCTGACCGCCGAGTACTCGGCAGGCCACCGGCGGAGCCTGAACAACGCGCTGATGTTCGCCGGCTACCCGGTCGGCGGCATCCTCGCGGCCGCGCTGGCGCTGGCTCTCATGCCGGTGTTCGGATTCCGGATCATGTACTGGATCGGCGCGGCGCCGCTCGTGATCGTCGTCCCCCTGCTGTGGCGCTACCTGCCGGAATCGCTCAGCTACCTCGTCGCCAAGGGGCGCAGGGAGGAGGCCGCGCTGCTGGCCGCGAGACTGGACACGCCCCTGCCGGAAGCAGTGCCCGCCGTGAGGGGGCAGGGCGCGAAGAGCCCGGTCACCGTTCTGCTCAGCCGGCGCCACATCGGGCCCGCCGTGCTTTTCGCGATCACCAGCTTCTTCGGTCTGCTGCTGGTCTACGGGCTGAACACCTGGCTGCCCCAGATCATGAAGTCGGCGGGCTATCCGCTGTCGAGCTCGCTGCTGTTCCTGGTGATGATGAACGTCGGCGCGGCGGTCGGGTCCATCCTGGTGGCACCGGTCGGCGACAGGCTGGGCATGAAGCCGGTTACCGCGGTCACGTTCGGCGCGGCAGCCCTGTCCATCTACCTGTTGAGTTCGCCCACAGCCTCTTGGGCGATGTATGCGCTGGTTGCGGTTGCCGGGTTCGGCACGATCGGTACGCAGATCATGGTCAATGCGTACGTCGCCATGCACTTCCCGCCTGAAGTCCGCGCGACCGCCCTGGGCTGGACGCTGGGTGTCGGACGGCTCGGTGCCATCGTCGGACCGACCTTCGGCGGCTTCCTGCTCGCGGCAGATCTGACCATGGAGTGGAATTTCTACGCCTTCGCCATCCCGGCCGCCGCCGGTGCGCTCATGGTCTTCCTGCTCCCCAAGGGCGTAAGGGCCGCCTCCCCGTCTCCGGACGCGGTGGCCGGACGGGCCTGAGCAGCCGGGGGAGTGCCCCACCCGCCGGGCCAACCTGTCAAAGCACAAGCCGCCTCGTATGCGTCCGGCGCAGAGGGAGCGGTCGGCCATGGACGACTTACGCCCTGAGCGGCGCCCGGCCGGCTCGCCCGGCCGCCTGCAGCCAAGTCCAACCGCTTTGGCAGCCGCCGGAGATGAGGGCGAAGTTCTCTGTCATGACGTCTTCCATGACGCCAATGGAACGGATGCCAGACGTGTGAAACGTCAGCCGTTTGTGAGACGATCGTCAAATGATTGACACTCATTGGTGTGCAGAGACAGGACTCGACGGAGTAGCTGGGAGGTACTCGTGAAGCCGAGGTCGCTCGTCTTCGACCTGTTCGGCGACTATCTGCGCTACCGGGGTGGCGAAGTCCGGCTGCGCAGCCTCGTCGCGCTGATGGACTGCTTCGACCTCCCCGAGAGCACGGTGCGGGTGGTCGCCGCCCGGATGCGAAAGGAGGGCTGGCTCGACGCCCGCCGAGAGGGCAGGGAGACCGTCTACGCCCTCACTGACGCCTCCTGGCGGCTCCTCGACGAAGGCCGGGAACGGATCTTCGCCCGGGCGCCCGGGCCGTGGGACGGGCAGTGGCACATGGTCATCTACTCGGTACCCGAAGCCGACCGGGCGCTGCGCGAACAGCTCCGCAAGAAGCTGTCCTGGCTGGGCTTCGGCATGCTGTCGGCGTCGGTGTGGATCAGTCCGCACGACCGGGTCGCACACGTCAGGGAGAGTTTCGCGGACCAGCCCGCGGTGCGGATCGACGGGCTGCACGCCCGTTCCGAGGGTGCCGCGGCCGACCGGGACATGGCGGCCAGGTCCTGGGATCTGGCAAGCCTGAACAAGGAGTACGGCGAGCTGCTCGACCGCTACCGGCCCCGGCTCGCCGACTATCGCGCCGGCGCGGTGCGCGGCCGGGACGCGCTGGTCGAGCGCATGCGTTTGATCCACGACTACCGCCTGCTGCCGTTCCGGGACCCCGATCTGCCCCCCGAACTGCTCCCCGAGGACTGGGTCGGCCGCCGCCTGCACGAGGTGTTCCTGGAGATCCACGGGCTGCTGCGGGCCGAGGCGGAGGGCTACGTCGACGAGGTGATCGGCGCGGCCGGGGGCTGACCGGGCGCGCGGCGGCGGGGACCCAGGGGTGCTCAGGGAGGTCCGCGGCGAAGAAAAAATGCGTTTCAAATCATAGACGTTCGTTGGATTAGTGTCGTACGTTAAGTTCAGGCCATCCCGAAGGAGTGAGCTCCCCGTGACGATCACCGACGAACGCGCCGCGCTGAAGAGGCTCTACGCCGACTTCGAGGCCGCGCACCTGACCCCCCTGTGGACCCAGCGCGAGGGGCTGATGACTCAAGTGCCGCGTCCGGACGCCGTACCGGCCCTGTGGCGCTGGTCGGTCCTCCATCCGCTCGCCGAGCGCAGCGGCGAGCTCGTGCCGGTGGGCCGGGGCGGCGAGCGCCGCGCGATCGCGCTCGCCAACCCGGGCCTGCCCGGCACCGCGTACGCCACCCCCACCCTGTGGGCCGCGATCCAGTACCTCGGTCCCGGCGAGGAGGCCCCGGCCCACCGGCACACCCAGACCGCGTTCCGCTTCGTGGTGGACGGCGAGGGAGTGTGGACCAATGTGGAGGGCGACCCCGTGGCGATGCGCCGCGGCGATCTGCTGCTCACCCCCGGCATGCACTTCCACGAGCACCACAACACCACCGACCGGCCGATGGCCTGGATCGACGGCCTGGACATCCCGCTGGTGCGCCAACTGGACGCCGGATTTTTCGAGTTCGGCCCGGACCAGCTGGCCACCCGCGCCACCCCGGCCGTCTCCCGCAACGAACGTCTGTGGGGCCACCCGGGCCTGCGCCCCGTCGGCGCTCCCGCCACCCCGTCCTCCCCCCTGATGGCGTACCGCTGGGAGCACACCGACGCGGCGCTCACCGCCCAGCTGGAGCTGGAGGACGAGGGCCACCCGGGTGTCGTGGAGCCCGGCCACGCGGTCGTCCGGTTCACCGACCCGGCCACCGCACGAGACGCGCTGTCCACCATCCGCACCGAGATGCATCGGCTGCGCCCCGGCGCCCGTACTGCGACCATCCGCGTGGTCGGCTCCGCCGTCTGGCAGGTGTTCGACGGCTCCGGCACCGTCTCGGTCGGAGACGAACGGTACGAGGTCACGAAGGGCGACCTGTTCGCCGTCCCCTCCTGGGCCCCGCTGACCATCGCCACCGACAGCGGCCTGGATGCCTTCCGCTTCTCGGACGACCCCGTCTACGACGCCATCGGCCTTTCCCGCACGCACCGAGAGGAGCCGTCCGCATGAGGCTCGCCACCATCCGTACGCCAGACGGCACCCGCGCTGTCCGCATCGAGAGCGATGCCGCTGTGGAACTTGGACACCCGGATGTGGGTGCGCTGCTGAGCCGCCCCGAGTGGCGGGCCGAGGCCGAGGCCGCCGACGGCCGGAGGCACGACCTGGCCGGTCTGGACTTCGCGCCGCCGGTTCCGTTCCCCGAGAAGATCGTGTGCGTCGGACTCAACTACCGCAACCACATACTGGAGATGGGCCGCGAGCTGCCCGAACACCCCACGCTGTTCGCGAAGTTCGCTCGTGCCCAGGTCGGCGCGTACGACCCGGTGGTCCTGCCCGCCGGATCCGACGCGGTGGACTGGGAGGCCGAACTCGGCGTGTACATCGGCCGCCAGGTCCGGCACGCCACGCCCGATGACGCCCGTGCCGCGATCGCCGGTTACACCGTCGTCAACGATGTCACCGGGCGCGACTTCCAGTACCGCTCGCCTCAGTGGCTGCAGGGCAAGACCTTCGAGGCGACCACACCGGTGGGCCCGTGGCTCGTGACCGCCGGGCCGGACGATGCCCCCCTGTCAGCCGAGCTGACGTGCACCGTCGACGGCGAGTTGATGCAGAAGGCGGACACCGGCGACCTGGTCTTCGATCCGGCGGCTCTGGTGGCGTACGTCTCGCAGATCGTCACCCTCGTTCCCGGCGACCTCATCGCCACGGGCACTCCCGGCGGCGTCGGCCACGCCCGTAAACCCCCGCGCCACCTGACCGAGGGCAACGAACTGGTGACTCGCGTCGAGGGCGTCGGCGAGTGCCGCAACCCCCTGGTCCGCGACCCGCTTGTGAGGGGCTGACATGCGCATCGCTGTCGTCGGCGGAGGCCCGGGCGGCCTCTTCTTCGCCGCCCTCGTGCGGCAGACCGATCCGTCCGTCGAGGTGACGGTCTTCGAACGCAACCGGGCCGACGACGCTTTCGGCTTCGGCGTGGTGTTCTCCGACCGCACGCTCGTCGGCATCCACGAGGCAGACCCCGTGCTCCGCGAGGCCCTGGACGCGCACGGCCGGCGCTGGGACGACATCGAGGTACGGCTCAAGGGCGAGCGAATTCGCTGCGGCGGCAACGGTATGGCCGCGATCGTCCGCCGCACCCTACTCGCCCTGCTCCAGGACCGGGCCCGCGGCCTGGGCGCTGACCTTCGCTTCGAGACCGAGGTGAGCCTGGCCGACCTGGACGGCTACGACCTCGTGGTCGCCGCCGACGGCACGTCGTCGCGAATCCGCGACGCCCTGGCGCAGCACCTGGAGCCGACGACCGAGACGGCGACGGCGAAGTTCATCTGGTTCGGCACGGACTACATGTTCGACGGGCTGACCTTTGTCCACGAACGCGGACCCCACGGCGTCTTCGCCGTGCACGGCTACCCGATCAGCGCGGACGCGAGCACCTTCATCGTCGAGACCGACGAGGCGTCCTGGAGGGCCGCGGGTCTCGACGCCTTCGACGTGACCCAGCCGCCGGGGGAGAGCGACCTGGTCAGCAAGGCGTACCTGGAGGAGCTGTTCGCCGGGCAGATCGACGGCCACCGGCTCCTGGTCAACAACTCCCGCTGGGGGAACTTCCGGACCCGGCGCACCCGGCACTGGTACGTGACCGAGCCGCGCCCGGTGGTCCTGCTCGGCGACGCCGCGCACACCGCGCACTTCTCCGTGGGATCCGGGACGAAGATGGCCATGGAGGACGCGATCGCGCTCTCCGCCGCCCTGGCCAGGCACACCACCGACCTCCCGACGGCCCTCGCCGCCTACGAGGCCGCCGCCCGCCCTTCGGTCGAGGCGATCCAGGGCGCCGCCCGGCCCAGTCTGGGCTGGTGGGAGCACTTCGGCACGTACCATGACGCCTTCGAACCCTGGCAGTTCGCCTATCACTTCCTCTCCCGCAGCATCACCGACGCTCGGCTGGCGCGGCGAGCACCGGATTTCGTCCGCGCCAGCCACGACCAGTGGCGGGCACGCCACGGCAGCGCCGCACCCCTGGAGACTCCGCTCGACCTCGGCGAGTGGCGGTTGCCCAGCCGGGTCATGCTGGTCGATCCCGACTGCACCACCGCAGCGGGCGGCACCGGAGAGCCGCTGCCCCTGCGCGCGCATGCGCCTGACACACCGGAGGTCTGGGGAGCCCGGATCAAGGCCCCGGACGACGAGTCCGGCCTCGCCGCCGCGCACGCGCGGCTCGGCAGCCTCGCCGCCGCAGGTCCGCTGCTGGTGGCCGTGTACGGCGGTACGGCCCACACCCGCGCCCTGCTCACCGAGCGCGCCCGCCTGCACCACTGCCTGCCCTCGCTCTTCGTGGACGACACCCTGGACCGCGACCGCGCCGTCACCGCCGTACTCTCCGGCCGGGCCGACCTGGTGGGCGCGAGCGCCGACACCGTCGCGCTCTGGGAGGTGTCCTCATGACCGGCAGGTCGGGCGGTGTGCTGGAGACGCTGTTCGCACCACGCGGCATTGCCGTCGTCGGAGCCTCCACCGACCCGGCCAAGCTGGGGGCCGCGCTGGCACGCTCGGTGACCCGCTTCCCCGGATTCGTAGGACTGGTCAACTCCCGCCGCCCGGACCCCTCCGCCGAGGTGTACGCCTCGGTCGCCGAGGCCGCCGAGCACGGGCCCGTCGACCTGGCGCTGGTCTGCGTCCCCGCCCCGGGGTGCGCGGACGCCGTCGCCGAGGCCGCCAAGGCCGGGGCGCGGGCCGCCGTGGTATACGGCGGTGGATTCGCCGAAGCCGGACCGCAGGGCGAGCGGTACCAGCGCGAACTCACCGACGTGGCCGAACGCACCGGCATCCGGCTGCTCGGCCCGAACACCTCAGGGTTCCTCGCGCCGGGCCTCACAGCGAGCTTCGTGCCGGGCGCGGCCGACGTGCCGGCCGGCCGGATCGGCGTAGTGGCGGCCAGCGGGGGCGTGAACCATGCGCTGGCCTTCCTGCTCAGCGAGGCCGGGTACGGGGTGAGCCTCGCGGTGGGCCTGGGCAACGGCGTCGATGTCACGACCGCCGATGTGCTCGACCACCTGGCCTGCGACCCCCACCCCACCGCCGTCGCCCTGCACATCGAGTCCGTCACCGACGGACGCCGGCTGACCGACGCGGTCGCACGGCTCACCGCCACCTGCCCGGTCGTCGCGCTCGTCGTCGGCCGCCACGACATCAGCGCCTTCGCCGCCTCCCACACCGGCGCCCTCGCCACTTCCTGGCGCACCACCCGCGCCGCCCTCGTCCAGGCGGGCGCCGTGCTGGTGGACGACGAACGCGAACTGGTCGACGCGGTGGGCGCGTTGTCGCTCGCACGGCTTCCGGCGGCCGCCGCCCCTGGGGTGGGCCTGGTGACGGCACAGGCCGGACCAGGCATGCTGCTCCTGGACAACCTGCGCGGCCGCCACGCCGCCGTACCGGAGCTGACCGCGGACACCCGACGCGCTCTGGCCGAGATCCTGCCGCCGCTGACGTACCAGGCCAACCCGGTCGACACCGGCCGCCCCGGGCCCGGCTTCGCCGCCGTACTGGACGCCGTGGCAGCCGACCCGGCCGTGGACTTGATCGCCGGGTACGCGCTCCATGAGCCGGCCGCCTTCGACTTGGTCGGGGCCGTGGACGCGGCCAGGCACAGTGTCCCGATGCTCCTCGGAGTCGGCGGCACCGGCGACGACGCACGGCGGGTGCGCCGCGCCCTGCTGGAGCGTGGCGTGCCGGCGGCCGGTGACCCGCACGGGCTCGCCGCAATGACCGGCGCGCTGCTGGCCGACGCCCGCGCCCGCAGCCGTACAACGGCGGTCCCCGCCGCACCGGCGCCCGTGGACGTCGGCCCCGGCCCCTGGGACGAGGACCAGGCCAAGACGCTCCTGAACCGGCTGGGCGTGCCGACCATGCCCCGCCGGGCCTGCGCCGACCGCGCTCAGGCCCACCGGGCGCTGGCCGAACTGCCCGGACCGGTGGCGGTCAAACTCCTGGACGCGGCGGTGCTGCACAAGACCGAGATCGGCGGCGTCCTGCTGGGCGTGCGCACCCCGCAGGAACTGGACGCGGCCCTCGACGCGATCGAGGCGGCGGGAGCCTGTCGCTTCCTGGTCGAATCGATGGCCCCGGAGGGCGTGGACCTCGTGGTCGGCGCCCGTCACGACCCGGTGTTCGGCCCGGTCGTCCTGGTCGGCCTCGGCGGAACCACCGCCGAAGCCCTGGCGGACGTGAGCATCCGGCTCGCTCCGCTGAGTGTGTCCGAGGCCGCAGCCATGCCCGGCGAGCTGGCTGGACACGCCCTCCTCGACGGCTGGCGCGGCGGGCCCGTACTGGACCCCGTTGCCCTCGGCCGGGTGACGGCGGCCCTCGGCGACCTCCTCGCCACCCATCCCGAACTCGCCGAGCTCGAAATCAACCCGTTGCGGATCACAGCGCAGGGCCTCGTGGCGTTGGATGCTGTGCTCATAGCCGCTGAAGCTGCTGCCCCCGGAGGTGGTGACTGATGGCCGCACCCATCAGCGAGGGAACCGTTCCCTGGCCGAAGGCCGACGCGGCTCGCTACACGGCCGCCGGATACTGGAGCGGCCGCCCGCTGGGCGACCAGCTGCGTGAGACGGCCGCCCGCACGCCCGACACGACCGCACTCGTCGACGGTGACCGGCGCCTGACCTATGCCGAACTCGCCGACCGCGCGGACGCGTTGGCGGTACGGCTGCTCGACCTGGGGCTCACTCCGGGTGACCGGATCGTGGTCCAGCTGCCCAACAGCTGGGAGTTCACCGTTCTGACCTGGGCCTGCTTGCGCGCCGGGATCGTGCCGGTGATGGCGCTGCCCGCGCACCGCCGCCTGGAGCTGGCCTACCTGGTCGCGCACTCCGAGGCCGCCGCCATCGCCGTACCCGACCGGCTGCGCGGCTTCGACCATCAGGCGCTCGCCCACGAACTCGGCAAAGAGGTTCCGGGCCCCTGGCACGTCCTGGTCGCCGGGACCGACATCGCTCCCGCCGGCCTGGACCTGCGCGCCCTGTGCGCCTCCGGAGAGGACCCGGCGGCCGACCGTGTGCGCCTGGACGCCGTCACCCCCGGCAGCCGCGAGGTCGCGGTCTTCCTTCTCTCCGGCGGCACCACCGGCCTGCCCAAGCTGATCGCCCGCACGCACGACGACTACGCCTACAACGCTCGCGCGAGCGCCGAGGTCAGCGCCGTCGACGCCGACACCGTCTACCTGGTGAGCCTGCCGGCCGGCCACAACTTCCCCCTGGCCTGTCCCGGCATCCTGGGCACCCTGCTGGTCGGCGGCCGGGTGGTGATGCTGCCGAGCCCAGAACCTGCCCGGGTCTTCGCCACCGTCGCCGCGGAGGGGGTCACCCACACCGCCGTCGTGCCCGCGGTCGCCGGACGCTGGCTGGAACACGCCGAGCAGCACGGGGCGGAGCCGATGAGCAGCTTGCGAGTGCTTCAAGTCGGTGGATCCCGGCTCGCCGACGAACTGGCCCGCCGGGTGCGCCCCGTACTCGGTACGACGCTCCAGCAGGTATTCGGCATGGCCGAGGGTCTGCTCAACTACACCCGCCTCGACGACCCCGAGGACATCATCTGCACCACCCAGGGCCGCCCCATGTCCCCTGACGACGAGGTACGGCTGGTCGACGAGCTCGACCAGGACGTCCCCGACGGCGAGCCCGGCTCCCTGCTCACCCGCGGCCCTTACACCCCACGCGGCTACTACCGCGCCCCCGAGCACAACAGACGGGCGTTCACCGACGACGGCTGGTATCGCAGCGGCGACATCTGCCGCCTGACGCCGGAGGGCAACCTCGTCGTGGAAGGCAGGGACAAAGACATGATCAACCGTTGCGGGGAGAAGGTCTCCGCGGAGGAGGTGGAGAACCTCGTCTATGAGTTGACCGACGGCATCAGCCAGGTGGCGGCCGTCGCCATGCCCGACCCGGCGCTGGGCGAGCGCGTCTGCCTCTACATCGTGGCCGCACCGGGGCATCCCGCCCCGGCACTGGACGCGATCCGCGCCACCATGGAGAAGGCCGGAGTGGCCCGCTTCAAGCTGCCCGAACACCTCGTATACGTCCAGGAACTGGCGGCCACCAAGGTCGGCAAGATCGACAAGAAGGCGCTGCGCGACGACATCGCGGAGCGCATGAGGAGCGGCACCTCATGACCGACCGACATGACCTGACCGCCACCCTGCCCTGGATGCGCGAGGGGACGGCGCTGCTGCTGGGCGTGGCCGACCGGCTCACGGACACCGACCTGCGAGCCCCCAGCTCTCTCCCCGGCTGGACCCGCGCACACGTCATCGGCCACGTGGCCCGCAACGCCGAGGCCCTCGTCCGCCTGGCCACCTGGGCACGCACGGGCATCCCCGTCCCGATGTATGCCGACCGCGAGCAGCGTGCCGCCGAGATCGAGTCCTCGGCGGCCCTCCCGCCCGACGTACTCCGGGAGCAACTGAGGTCCACGGCGGCGGAACTGGACGACGCCCTGGCCGCCCTCGACGCCACGACCTGGCAGGCCGAGGTCAGGAGCGCCCTGGGGCGTACCATCCCCGCCGCCGAGATCCCCTGGATGCGGGTACGTGAGGTATGGCTGCATGCCGTGGACCTGGCAGCGGGAACGACTTTCACCGACTTCTCCGCCGCCCTGACCGACACCCTCCTCGACGATGTCACCACCACCCTGTCCGCCCGCCCCGGCTGCCCATCGGTCCGCCTCAGCCCGACCGACCGGGACCGCACCTGGGAGTTCGGCCCGACCACGGCCGATGCTCCGGCCAGAGCCGAGGCACCGGCCGCAGCCCTGCTGGCCTGGACGACCGGCCGCGCACCCCGGGCCGAACCGGTGGCCCTGCCGACCTGGCTGTGACAGGACGCCGCCACCCGGGGGAGGAGGACCAGACAAGGCTCCGCGCCCGTACAGCCCTTTGGCGGTGTCGCAGTCGCCTTCTGGCCGAGCCATGGCGACGCACACGACCCGCCCACCACACCACCGGCACCACACCGCGGCTCACGTGCTGAACCGCGAGGTCAGCGTGAGGGGAACGGAGCCAGACAACGCTCCCATTCGTCCGCCGCCTGGCGCAGACCCGCGGTGGTGGCCTTGATCTCGATGTCGTACCCGTTCAGGCGTTCCTCGCCGTCCCGCCATGGGGGCGCTGCCTCATGGCTGAGATGGACTCGAACAAGGCCAGAGCCGGTGTGGCTGAAGGACAGAACGGGCTCCAGGAAGTGGAGGTCCGATGGTGTGTCAGTCGGCGTTGCTCCACCGGCTGCGCGCAGCCACGGCGTGATCTGGCGGGCCTCATCGGTCAGAAGGCAGGGGTCAGTGAAGGACCAACTGCCCTCGGGTGTCGTCACCTCGCCCCCGATGACCAGCCAGTTGTCGTCATACGGGTCGCCGATGGCCACCGGGAACTGATAGCGCAGTGCACGCAGCTTGATGCGATGTTCGTGATCAGTCAGAAGCACTACTCAAGACTGTCAGGCAACTCAACTCCCTGCCCCCTGACGCCGAAACGGACCTGCCCCGAGCCCCACAACGACACCCCGTCCGTCTCCCGGATGAGGCCACACCTCCCGAAGCGCCCGCGCCCTGTGCAGCACCCCTGCGGTGACAGCTGAGCGTGAGCCCACCGCTTGTCCCGGAGACCCCCGGACTGTCTGAGGGCTGGGGGACGGCATCCCCGTATCCCCAGGTGACGGCGCTACCGGAACCAGACTGGGGATTGGGGGATTGGGGGATGCAGGCGACTACTTCGGTGCGTTGGAACTGAGCGCGGTCTTCGACCTCAGCCTCGGTACGGCCGGTGGCGCGGACCAGGGCTGCGGTGCGGACGGTCAGTCGGGTGGCGCGCAGGTCGAGTCCGGCCAGCAACTGCTCGGCGAGCTCAATCCCGTCCGCGGCGACGCGGGGTCGGCGAAGGCGAGACGAAGGCCGATAGGTGGCACGTTCACCTGCGACCCGTGCTGTTCGGCGTCGAGGCGGGCTGCCTGGTAGGCGGCGGCTGCGCGGCCCATGTCGCCTTGGGCCACCATACGTCGCCTTCGACGCGGTGGCCGCGGCCTTCCCAGCCGGGCTGCCGGGTGGTCTCCAGCGCGGTGGGGAAGTCGTCGGCCAGGCGCACGAGGTGGCGCGGCCGCGCCGGGCAGCGGATGCGAGGCGGCCGTCGCTCTCCGCGACCAGTTGCATGCCGCAGCGGGATAAGGCGTTGTCTCCCGAGGCATAGGCGAACAGCACGCGGTGCACGCTGCCGTTGTCGGCGTCGCCGTAGAGCAGGAGCCCCGGAGAGGATTCGGAGCAGCGACGGATCCAAGGACGATCCCGGCACCGAGACGGATCCGAGGACGGTCCGGCACTGAGGCGGTCCTTCGGCTGCGGACCTTCTCAGGCCAGGAGCTGGCCTGCCTGCGCCCCGGCGGCATCCGGCCGTACGTCGTGCGCCGCACCCTCGCCTCCTGAGCTTGTTGGCGGGGCGGGTGGTAACCGGTTTGGCTGCCGCGGAGCCCGTGCCGTGGCCGGTCAGGAAGGGGCATCGGCCATGGCCGATGCCACCAGGTCATGGCCCAGGTCGAAGCGGATTCCGTCCGGGTTGGTCAGCTCCTGGTCGGCGTACCAGGTGGCGTCGGCTTCCGGGTGAGGCCCGACGACGGCGACCTGTCCCTTGCCGAAGGGCGCAAGAAGGGCGGCCGGCAGACCGTTGTCGTACGTGGCGATCACCGAAGCTGTGGCCTTGTCGGCCAGCCGGAAGTATGGCCCGTCCTGGAAGTACATGTGCCGCCGCCGGCCACGCCAGCGGACAGGGACGACCGTGTCGGCCGAGGTGTGCACCGAGGCCCCCCGGGAGGCAATGTATGCGTCCGTGTCACCGGGTAGCAGCCCGAAGCCGGGACTGCGGCCGGCCAAGTAGCCCCCCATACAGAAGCCGAGGTAGCGGCCTCCACCGCGCACCCAGTGGCGGAGCGGGCCGGCGAAGGGGCGCACCTCACGCCAGGCGGCCTTCACGTCGTCACCACCGCCCGGTTGGGCATAGACATCTGCCTTCGCCAATGCCGACGCGGTGAGCGGCACCTCTTCGCCCGGACCGCAGTACTGCACACGCGGCCGTGACCGCGCTGTGCGCAGCAGCGCCGCCACCGCTTCCGAGCAGCCTTCGCAAGCCGCCGGACCCCGGTAGACGAGGGCACGCGCCCGCGGGTGAGGACGCGGACGACCGCAGGCGGCCTGAACGGTCGTCAAGCCAACCGCCGGGAGGGTGAGCGAAAGCAGTCGGCGTCGGTCCATGCCGCGAACCTGCCGGTGAGCGATGCGGTTGTCAAACTCCCGTTCCGAAACGGACGGTGAAGACCACTAGTGCTGTGACCGGGATGGTTCGCCGTGACCGGAAGGTGGCTCGCGGGACGAGCGCACGCGAAACGGCTGGTATTACTAGCCTCGATCTTGCATGAGGGTCCGTCAGCTTGCTGACGGGCCCTTTCGGCTCATTCGGGGGCGGTCATTTCTGCAGGTGGGCAGGTCGGTGGCCCGGCTGTCGCGTCGGGTGGGCGCCGGGTTCCACG
>NZ_JADKMA010000309.1 GCF_017676365.1 Streptomyces oryzae | reverse complement strand
CGCACCCTGCTCGACGAGTGGGCCTACATCCGCTCCTACACCTCGAACGACGAGCGCACCGAAGCCCTGACAGACTTCCTCCACACCTACAACCACCACCGCTGCCACACCGCACTCGACGGCCACCTACCCATCAGCCGCGTCAACAACGCTCCAGGTCAATACAGCTAGTTCGTGCCACGCTCCCCAGCTGTCGAGCTGCTATCACGAGCGTCAACTATTGATCAGAACTTGATCGCTTTACATGTAGTAGTGCCACTTAGGTAGGCATCTCAGCAGCTTCCCAGCCAAAAGTAAGAAGTTACCTACCTTGGTAAGTAAATGCGCCCTACAGTTTGGCTACTGCCGCGCCAACTCAGGTCTGCGGCATGACCCATTGGGGGGCTAACCGTGAGCATCACAGTCGATCCGCTGCGTCTGTCCAAGCCGCAGGATTCGAGCACGTACCTCGCCATCAGGACGTCTCAGGGCGGACGCACGGTCTATAGCGTGCGTGTTCCTCTCCTGGATCTTCCGACGATCCTCCCCGTTCCCGATCCGAACAATGTCGACAAGGACAACCGCAAGGTCGACCGCCTTCATGCCAAACACTTCGGCGAGTACCTCCACACCAAGCAAGACTGGGTGGCTCCGACACTCCTGGCCCGGGACGGAGGCGGCTGTACCTTCGAGAAGGTAGACGAGCACGGCGCGGTCGGGTACCTCACTGTCCCGTGGGCCATCGGTGGTGTCTCCAGTTTGCGGACCATCGACGGCCAGCACCGGGTCCTCGGCGTTGCCATCGAGAAGCAGCGCATCACTGACGCAATCTCGTCCGTGGACCGGGACATGGCCCGCAAGGTCAGCCCGGACAAAGCAGCGAAGCTCGAAGCTGAGCGCAACAAGCTCATCGGCCAGATGGACCGGCTGAAGGCCGAGTTCGTAGGGCTGGACATCTACCTTGAGCCCGACCCGATCAAGGCGCAGCAGATGTTCGTGGACGTGGCTGACAACGCCAAGGGCATCAGCAGCGCCGTGCGCGCACGGTTCGACAGCTACAAGGTCGCTAACCGGACGCTGTCCGACGTCATCGATCACCCGCTGTTGAAGGGGCGGGTCGATGCCGAGCAGGACCGCATGACACTCAAGAACCCCAATTTTATGGGGGCCAAGCACGTTGCCGACATCACCCGCGCCGTCATTGCCGGTGCAGGTGGTCGGATCAGCAAGAAGGCGGAGCAGACTCTGACCGATGGTGAGGTGATTGAGCAAGTCAAGGACTTCCTCGACGTCATTTCAAATGCGTTCACAGACCTCGCTGCCTTGACCGAGGAGGGCCCAGAGGCCGAGCGTCAGCCCGGGGAACTTACGTTGGCCCAGGAGGTACGTCGGAACTCGCTTCTTGGCTCGGTGGGCATGCTCCGCGTTCTTGGTGGCGTCTTCCGCGAACTTCGTTCGGGCGAGAACCCGGTCGCACTCGATGACGTAACGGACTTCTTCAAGCGTCTCGACCCGCACATGGCCGCGCCAGTGTCGGAGACCAGCCTCTGGCGTACCCATCCGGACGCGAATGTTGACTTCGAGATGAACGGCTCCGCCCCGATCATGCGTACGCAGAATATTGTTCATCTCGTGAGCGTCATCACCGGTTGGTACAAGAAGGCGCCTGCTGCTCTCTAGCTGATCTACTCGGAGTGGGCACCCGCCCCGCACGTCCTTGTGCTCTTCGCATGTGCACTGTGGCGTACATCTAGGTGCCGCGGCAAGGCTCATTTTCCCCCTGTAGGCCCACTGGAGATCAACCTAGCCGCCGAAAGGATCGTGGCCATGCCACATGGTCAGGCAGTGGAACCCGTGTGGTAAGGCCGCGATGGGACCATCCTTTCAGGTCGGCCGCAAACCATAAGCACTCAATTGGTCATCCAGCGCGAATCAGGACTATTCTACCTCTAGAAAGACCGGCCCTGATCTGCTTCTTCTTTCCCGGGGGATTTGAACCCACGATCTTTTCATCTTGCAGCTACCTGGGGCGGGCGCTCGGCTCTGGCCTGCTGAGTCTCTCAGCCGCTGCGATGGTCCGTAGGCGTGTGCAGTTGTCTGCCACTGCGCGTCGGCGTCATTACGCAATTAGAGTCTCGAGTTTCGTACCGGCAGCCTTTCGGTAACGGTTGTCCCCGACCGGCCTAGGTCCAGTGTGTCCTGAGTCCTTCGACCATCACCTTGATCCATTTTCTGCAATCCTGCGAGTGTGATACTGAAATATGTCTCAGTGTGACGTCAGCAGGATCCCACTCCCCTTCATGTGCGATCTGGTTCCGGCGATCGATTTGAAGGGTGAGATTATTTCGCAAGCCCGCTTCGGCTAGTGTTATCGCAACAGCCTCAAGAGCCTCCACTCTACTGTTTAGCAGTACAAAGAGAGAATCGGCATCCTGATTTGTCATTGCAGTGCTTACCTCTGTGCCGCCGAGAAGCGTCACTGTTGGCGTACGTGACGACAGCAAGCCGGACCGCCGCCATGCCGAGCGGAGGTCACCGAGGTCGTCCGGAAGCTGGAGAAGCGTGCGTAAGCCCGGTAGGTCCTGGACTGTCGAGAGCTGGCTCGTGCACTGGGTGGAGAACATCGCTCCGCTGGGTGTCGGTGAGAACACCATGGTCGGGTACGGCGTGGCGGTACGCGTCCACCTCGTGCCCGGTCTCGGAGCGCACCGCCTGGACAAGCTCAGCCCGGAGCACATCGAGCGCTTCTACCCCAAGATGCAGGCCAACGGAAGCAAGCCCGCGACGGCGCATCAGGTGCACCGAACGTTCCGTACTGCGCTGAACGAGGCTGTCCGACGCGGCCACCTCGGCAAGAATCCGGTGAGCCTCGCCAAGGCCCCTCGGGTGAACGAGGAAGAGGTCGAGCCGTACACGGTGGAGGAGGTCCGCCGAATCCTCCGCGCGGCAGAGAAGCGCCGGAACTCGGCCCGCTGGGCCGTCGCACTGGCTCTGGGCTTGCGACAGGGCGAGGCTTTGGGACTCCAGTGGACGGCGTCGATCCCTCCAACGGCGTCCTCTGGGTCCGCCGAAGCCGACGACGCCCCCGCTACGCCCACGGCTGCGGCGACACGTGCGGCAGGAAGGCCGGCTACTGCCCTCAGCGTCACCGGACCAACCCGGAGACGGCCGACACCAAGTCGCGGGCCGGGCGACGTGCCGTTGGGCTGCCTCCACAGCTTGTGGAGCATCTACGCGCCCATCAGGTGAAGCAGGATGCCGAACGAGCGTCGGCAGGTGCCGACTGGCACGACGGGGGTTGGCTGTTCGCCACGCCGACCGGTCGCGGCACAGCCACCCGAGTTGATTACGACGAATGGAAGGAGCTGCTACGAGACGCGAAGGTCCGAGACGGCCGCCTGCACGATGCCCGCCACACTGCTGCGACGGTATTGCTGATCCTCGGCGTACCCGAGCGAGCCGTCATGGGCCTCATGGGCTGGCCCTCAACCTCCATGGCCGCGCGCTATCAGCACATGGTGGATTCCGTCAGAAGCGGTATCGCCGAAAAGATTGACGGGTTCATTTGGGAGGTTCCAGCCGGAGAGTGATGGATAGGTAGTGCGGTCCTGTGGGTGAGTGTATATCGGGCGAGGGGTCCTCGCCCGATATACGTTTGCCGTGCTCGCTGAGAAGCCATCCGTGTCGTTGCTGTTCTGGCATCATGTGAGGGTGGCGAATTTAGTTGTGCGCTCGCGTTTCTACAGAAGGACTTCACGACGCCTGGCTCGGCGGTATGAAGCTTCGATGCTGCATAGCCTAGGTGTCTTGGGTGACGGGGGTATACCCTCCCGGGTCCGGCGGGTAGTCATGAAGTGGGCCTTTGGCTTTGTGGTAGTAATCCCGTTTCGTTGTATTGCACTTGCTCTCGGACTAGTATGCGGCTATTTCTTCCCGTGGTTCTTTTACGGGGTTCTCCGAATTTTCAGGTCCGATATTTATGGGCGCCTGAATCGTGAATATGACTCCTTACATGGGCACTTCCTGGAAGCCTTGGAGGTGATGTCTGCACAGTTGCTCGGCGTGTCCGTGATGATTCTGTCGTGCTTCTTCTTTGGCCAGTTGTTCATAGGTGTATTTATTTCTGTGGATGACCGGGATATGAGGGGCCGTTTGCATACGATGGAGCGGCGTTACCGGGCATCGGTGACCCTCTACGCGAGTGCTGCTGAGTGTGGGCGGGCTCTCTGTGCACAAGGTTGGCGGAGGCAGATGCGCACTGAACGCGCGGTCAACTTGTATCTGGCGGAGAGGGCTGTTCGACGGGCGTGGCGAACGACCAGGGTTGGGCCGGTTGGTCTGCCGTCCCAACAGCGAGCTCTTCTGAAGAGACATGCTGGCCAGGTCATCGCCGCTTTGAGGGCGGCAGCATCAGATGTGGACCAAGCGCCAGAGGAGAATCTGCATCGGCTAGGCAAGATGCTGATGGCCATTGGTGATCGGTGCGCTGAGGGTCGCGCTGGCGCTCTTCTAGAAGCTGGCGCGCTTGAAGGTCACGAGCCTGTTCGTGATCACGAGACCCTCCGCATGGCGATCGCTGCTGCGATCATAGCTGTATGTGGATTCGGGGTCGCCCTGCTTCCGTTGCCGGGGGCGACCGTTGCCCCGTTGACCAGCGCCTGCGCCGTGCTTGTCATTGCTCTCATCTACCGCCGATCGGCCAGGCGGGGCCTCGACACTCTCGGCGCTCTCCTCGGTAGGTGAGGTAGCGCATGATGAGACGTTGGTCCTCGGCGGGAGCCAACTGAGACGGAAACTGAGACGGAGACGACGAAGGGCCGGACCCCACCGGGGTCCGGCCCTCCATCTGTCCTGCTCAGAGCGGTAGCGGTGGGATTTGAACCCACGGAGGAGTTGCCCCCTCACTCGCTTTCGAGGCGAGCTCCTTCGGCCGCTCGGACACGCTACCGAGAGGAACTCTAGCCCAATGAGGGCCCGGGATCGAAATCGGTATCCGGTGGGGT
>NZ_JADKMA010000308.1 GCF_017676365.1 Streptomyces oryzae | reverse complement strand
CATCTGTCGGGTTTTCCCGTGCGCTTGACCCTGACCGTCGTTGACCGCGTATGGTCCAGGGCTGGACAGTTGCTGGCGATTCGGGCACGGCCACCGGGCAGTCGACGGCATGGTGGTGCCAGGGGAGGGGACCGGGATGGCGGGGGACGGACGAAGTCCCGAGCGCGGCCGGAGCGCGGAGTCGGGCACTCACACTGACGCGGCGGCCGGTGGGGGCGAGCCGTTCGGCGGGGGAGAGCCGGCCGGGCACGCGGAGCCGGCGCACGAGCCGGAGGACCCGCTCCACATCCGCCCCTACGTACAGCTGCGGGAGGGCGGCACCGCGCAGGCCCCGCAGAGCCCGCAGGCCCCGCAGGCCCCGCACGAGCAGGCGGCCGAACGGGCGCCCGGGCAGCTGCCGGGCACCACCGGGGACGCCCATGTGCCGCTGCCCGACCTCTCGCCGTTCGCCGAACACGGCACGGAGGAGACGGCCGAGCTGCCCGCCGTGACCGGATCGGACGGCGGCCGGGACGGGGGTCAGGACGGCGGCCGGGGCGGTGGCCGGGCCGGGCTGCGCCGCCGCGTACAGCCCTCCGGGGCGGCCGACCGGACGTCCGCGTCCCACCGCCGGGTACGGGAGCGCCGCAGACCCAGCACGGCCGTGTTCGCCGGGGTCGGGGTGGCGGCAGTACTCGGCGGGGGCCTGCTGACCACCCAGGTGATGACCGACGACGGCAGCCGCGCCGGGGACGGCCGCGCGCTGCCCCACATGCCGACCGGTGCGCCCACGGAGGACGACGACCTGCCCTCGCCCTCCCCCTCCACCGAGCAGCAGCCCGAGCGCAGCAGCCAGCCGAAGCCCGCTCCCTCCCGCAGCGCAGCCCCGGGCACGCCCCGCGCCGGCCGGGACGGCGGCGAGCACACCACCCGCCCGTCGCCCACCCGGGCCGGAAAGAGCCACTCCGGCCGGCCGGTCCGCCCCGGGGAGGGGCAGCGGGGCTACGGCCGCCCGCATCAGCAGTGGCCGGGCCACTCCTCCGGCCAGACGCTGCGCCCCGGCGACTCCGGCACAGAGGTGGTCGAGCTGCAGCGCCGTCTGAAGGAGGCCGGCTACTACGACCGCAGCGCACCCGAGGACGGCGTCTACTCCTCGCAGGTCCAGCAAGCGGTCTTCCAATACCAGGCGCACTACCACCTGTGGGACGACGCACCCGGTGAGTACGGCCCGGCCACCAGGCGCCATCTGGAGGCGCGGACATCGGGCTGAGGCCTGAGGCTCTGCGGCCCTGAGGCTCTGAGGGGTGCGCGGAAGTGTGCACAGGGCTGGCCGATTTCCCGGACAGGTTTGTATGATGCGAAAACAAATGGTCCCGCCCGTGTCCCTCACCTGACGGGAGGGGCGTCCCTGACCGGCGGGCGGGCCATCTGTTTCCTGCTGCCGCCGCGCGCCGACCGCGATCCCGGGGAGCCTCGCATGTCCACACCTCCGCTCACCGTCCGCGGGCTGCTGCTCGACATGGACGGCACGCTCCTCGACTCCGACGCCGTGGTCGCCAGGGTCTGGCGGGGCTGGGCCGCCGAGCAGGGGCTCGACCCCGACGAGGTGCTGCGCGTCGCACACGGCCGCCAAGGGCACATGACGATGGCCGCCCTGCTCCCGCACCGCCCGATGGAGCAGAACTACGCGGAGAACCGCGTCCTGCTCGCCCAGGAGACCGCCGACACCGACGGCATCGTCCCGGTGCCCGGCGCGCCCGCCTTCCTCGCGGCGCTGGAGGACGTTCCGCACGCCCTGGTGACCTCTGCGACCCCGGAGCTGGCGGCGGCGCGGATGGCGGCGGCCGGGTTGCGGATGCCGGCGCTCCGGATCACCGCCGCGGATGTCTCCGCCAGCAAGCCCGATCCCGAGGGCTTCCTCAAGGGCGCGGCAGAGCTGGGTTTCCCGCCCGAACAGTGCGCGGTGTTCGAGGACTCCGGCGCGGGTGTCGCGGCGGGTCTGGCCGCGGGTATGCCGGTCGTCGGCGTCGGCCCGCGCGCCGCCGAACACGGTCCGACCGTGCACGTACCTGACCTGGAGCAGATGCGGGTCACCCCGCTGGCGGACGGCCGGGTCCGCCTCACGTTCGAGGCCTTCGAGACCTTCGAGGTCTTCGACGGCTGAGAGGGGCCGAGAGGGGCCAGCCGAGCCGAAGGCCGAAGACTCGGGGCCGGCAATCGGGCCCCGCCCCAGAGCCCCGCGCGGGCGTCACTTCTTCGGCGGCGCCTGCTGTACGACCTCGAACGACCAGGTCTCCGAGTCGGTCGCCACCGGCTTCGGCCGCTCGGCGGACTCCGACCCTGCCCCGTCCCCGGACGCGGCGGGCTTGCCTTCCGCGCCGCTGTCGGCGCCCTTCGCGCGCTGGTGCGCCTCCTTCATGGGCCCGTTCATCCATGCCTGGAAGGACTCCTCGTCCCGCCAACGGGTGTAGACGAGATAGCGGTCGGTCCCCTCCAGCGGACGCAGCAGCTCGAACCACTCGAAGCCGTCGGCGCTCTCCACGAAGCCCTTGCGGGCGCCGAACCGCTCTTCCAGGACCTCCCGCTGGTCAGCCGGTACTGTCAGCGCATTGATCTTGACGATGCTCATGGCCCCATCCTGCCTCACCGCACGGAGCACGCCGCCGCCCCGGTGACAGGTCTGTCCGGTTCGGTGCCCGGACGCGCACGGCTGTCAGGTAGCGAGTAGGTTTCTGGCGTCTGAACCTGAAGGTCGGCTCTGAGGGCGGGGCCGGCCCTCGGTGCCGGGCGGGGCGGATCCGGACGAGTGCGGGGGGACCCGCGGAGAAGAACACCGGCGGACAGGACGGAGACGGCGGGGCGTGGCGGCGGAATCGGTGGCGGAGGGGCCCAAGGGGCCGGACCGGGGCGGCGAATGGCACCAGCCCGGAAGCGGACCGGGCGGACCGTTCCGCAGACCGGCCCGGCAGTGGGCGCGGCTGGGGTCCCGTTCCGGAATGGTGCTGGCGGGGCTGTGGCTGCTGGCACTGGCGCTGGCCGTCCGGCAGGCGGCTGCCGTATTGCGGCTCCCTCAGGACGAGCGGTTCGTGGACCTGTTCGCCTGGATCGGCGACAACGGTGTGCTGCGCGTGCACGGTTCCCTCTACGACGGTGAGACGCCCTTCACCGGGACGCCCTTCGCCGGGCTGGTGCTCAAACCGCTCACCCGCGCCGCCGAGCAAGGGCTGGGCGTGGCCTGGACATTGGGCACGCTGCTGCTGGTCGCCGCCGTCGGTGTAGTGGCCGCACGCGCGCTGCCCGGGCCGGTCTCGCGGCGTACCGCACTGTTCGCGGTGCCGGTCGCGCTGAGCCTGCTGGTGCTGTCGGTGCCGGTGCGCAACACCTTCCACCTCGGGCAGACCAGCGTGCTGCCGGTGCTGTTGGTGCTGGTCGGCTGGCTGCTGGGCGGCGAGAACGGGCAGCGTGCCAGGGGCGCGCAGGGGGCGTACGACGGCGACGCGGAGCGCGGCAGAAAGCGCGCGCTCCTGGGACGTCTCAGCGGCGAGGTCCGCGGGACGATCCGCGGGAAGGCCGTGGCGGCCCTCGGTGGGAAGGCGGGCGGTGTACTCATCGGCGTCGCGGGCGCGTTGCAGCCGGCCACCTTGCTGTTCGTACCGCTGCTGTGGCTCACCGGGCGCCGTACGGCCGCCGTCTCGGGTGCGGGAACGTTCCTCATCTGCACCCTCGCGACCTGGGCCGCCATGCCGGGCGACTCGTGGACGTACTGGATACACCACGTCGCCGGTGCCGGCCTCGGCGATCCGGCGGACGCGACCGCCAACCAGTCGCTGCACGGCGCCCTGCTGCGCGCCGGGCTGCACGGCTGGCCGGAGGCGGTGCCGCTGGCGGTGATGGCGGGCGCCGTCAGCTGGCTGGCGCTGCGTCGGGCGGTGCGCTATGCGCGCGACGGGCAACTGCTGCTGGCCGCCGCCGTCGTGGGCTGCGCAGCGGTGGCGGCCTCGCCGATGGCCTGGCAGCACCAGCAGCTGTGGGTGCTGCTGGCGGTGGTGGGCCGGGTCGGCCGGCGTAGCGGGGACCGGCTGGTGTGGCCGGTGTTCGTGGTGATGGTGATGACGCTGGACGGCACCGCGCTGGTCCCCAAGGTCGCCGCTTTCGATGTGCTGGGCCAGAACGCGGTGCTGCTGGCGGCGCTGCTGGCCTCCTGCGCCGTCCCGTTCGCGCTGCGCACCTCACCGGCCTGGGCCCGTCCGGAACCCTCGGGTCCGCTCAGCCGCCCCAACCTGATGCTGGAGCTGCTGCTGATCCGCGTCGGCTACTGGGCGTACTCCTATGTCCGCGGCCACGCACCCGACTCGCGCTCCCTGGCCGAGGGGCACGGCCACCAGATACTGACCGCGGAGTCCTTCCTCCACATCGACATCGAACACAGCCTCAACCGGCTGGCCGCGCGTACGGAGTGGCTGCGCGACGCCTGCGACACGTACTACACGACGTTCCACTTCCTGGTGCCGATCGCCCTGCTGGGCTGGCTGTACGCACGCCGTGTGCCGCAGTACCGGCCCGCGCGCACGGCGCTGAGCTTCGCCACGCTGCTCGGGCTGATCGGCTTCTGGCTGTACCCGCTCGCGCCGCCGCGGCTGATGCCGGGCCAGGGCTACATCGACACGGCACACGGCCCGCAGGATCTGTCCAACCCGGACTTCGGCGCGCTGACCCAGCTGTCCAACCAGTACGCGGCGATGCCGTCGCTGCACGTGGGCTGGTCGCTGTGGTGCGCGATCGTCGTCTTCTCCCTCACCCGGAATCTGTGGCTCCGGGCGCTCGGCGCGCTCTATCCGCTGCTGACGACGTTCGTGGTGATGGCCACCGCCAACCACTATCTGCTGGACGCCGCTGGCGGCGTCGCCGTCGTGACAGCGGGCTTCTACGGCCAGCGATGGCTCGCCCGCGTCAGGGGCGGCGACGGAGCGCTGCCCGGGGCTGACGGGACTGACGGGGCTGAGGGGGCTGAGGGGGCTGAGG
>NZ_JADKMA010000307.1 GCF_017676365.1 Streptomyces oryzae | reverse complement strand
GGGCGGGCGGGCGCGGAGCGTCAGCGACCGGCCTTGCGCTTGTTCCAGACGTCGAAGCCGACCGCGGCCAGCAGCACCAGCCCCTTGATGACCTGCTGGTAATCGGTGCCGATGCCGACGAGGGACATGCCGTTGTTGAGCACGCCGAGGACGAGCCCGCCGATGACCGCGCCCATCACGGTGCCGACGCCGCCGCTCATGGAGGCGCCGCCGATGAAGGAGGCGGCGATCGCTTCGAGTTCGAAGTTGAGGCCCGCCTGCGGAGTACCGGAGTTGAGGCGGGCGGCGTAGACGCAGCCGGCCAGCGCCGCCAGCACACCCATGTTGACGAAGACCAGGAAGGTGACCCGCTGGTCCTTGACGCCGGAGAGCTTCGCGGCGGCCTTGTTGCCGCCGAGCGCGTAGACGTGCCGCCCGACGACGGCGTTGCGCATCACATAGCCGAGCCCGAGGAGGAGCCCGGTCATCACCAGCATGACGACGGGCACGCCGTGGAAGCTGGCCAGCGTCAGGGTGAAGGCGACGACGGCCGCGGCCAGCGCCACGCACTTCGCGATCCACAGCCCGGTGGGCAGCACTTCCAGGTCGTACGCCAACTGCCGCTTGCGGTCGCGGCGTTCCCGCAGCAGCAGGAAGACGAGGGCGACCAGGCCGATCACCAGCGTGGGGTTGTGGTACTGCGTGTAGGGGCCCATCTCGGGGATGAAGCCCTTGGCGAGGTTCTGGAAGCCGCCGGGGAAGGGCGAGAGCGACTGGCCGCCCAGCACGATCTGCGTCAGACCGCGGAAGAGCAGCATTCCGGCGAGCGTCACGATGAAGGACGGGATGCCGACGTAGGCGATGAAGAAGCCCTGCCACGCTCCGGCGACAGCGCCGATCAGCAGCGCCAGTGCCAGCGCCAGCCCCCATGGCATGTCGTGTTTGACCATCATCACCGCGGCCATGGCGCCGACGAAGGCCACCAGTGAGCCGACGGACAGGTCGATATGGCCGGCGATGATGACGATCATCATGCCCATGGCCAGGATGAGGATGTAGCCGTTCTGCTGGATCAGGTTGGAGACGTTGTTCGGCAGCAGCAGCGTGCCGTCCGTCCATATCTGGAACAGCACGATGATGAAGACGAGCGCCGTGAGCATGCCGTACTGGCGCATGTGGCCGCGCATGTTCTCCAGCAGCACGGAGCCTGCCGACCGTACGGCGGCCTGCACCGGGGGCGGCGCGTCCTCGGGCGGGGTGGGCGAGGTGGGCTTGGTCGTGGTGGTCATGGCGGGCCTCAGCTTCTGTTCCGGGTCATGTGGCGCATCAGGACTTCCTGGGTGGCGTCCGCTCGGTCGATCTCGGCGGTGAGGCGGCCCTCGGCCATGGTGTAGATGCGGTCGCACATCCCCAGCAGCTCGGGGAGTTCGGAGGAGATGAAGAGCACGGCCTTCCCCTGCGCGGCAAGTTTGTCGATGACGGTGTAGATCTCGAATTTGGCACCCACGTCGATGCCCCGGGTCGGCTCGTCGAGGATCAGCACCTCGGGATCGGCGTGGATCCACTTGCTGAGCACGACCTTCTGCTGGTTGCCGCCGGAGAGCCGGCCGGTCTGCTCCTGGACCGTGGGGGCCTTGATGTTCATGGACTTGCGGTACCGCTCGGCGACCGAGCTCTCGTGGTGCTCGTCCACCACGCCGTGCCGCGCCATGCTGGTGAGCGAGGCCAGGGAGACGTTGCGGTTGATGGTGTCCAGCAGGTTGAGCCCGTACTGCTTGCGGTCCTCGGTGACATAGGCGATGCCCGCGTCGATGGCGGCCGGCACCGTCTTGGTGCGAACCTCGCGGCCGTCGATCCGTACGGTGCCGGACTCGTAGCGCCCGTAGGAGCGGCCGAAGACGGACATCGCCAGCTCGGTACGGCCGGCGCCCATCAGCCCCGCGATGCCGACGATCTCGCCGCGGCGCACCGTCAGCGAGGCGTCGTCGACAACCTTGCGCTGCTGGTCGACGGGGTGCCGCACCGTCCACCCCGACACCTCGAGGGCCGTGCTGTGCTCGCCCTCGTAGGGGGTGCGGTCGGGGAAGCGGTGGTCGAGATCGCGGCCGACCATGCCGCGGATGATGCGGTCCTCGGACAGCTCTGGGGTGTCGCCGGGCTGTTCGCGTACGGTCAGCGTCTCGATGGTGCGGCCGTCCCGCAGGATGGTGACGGTGTCGGCGATCCGGCGGATCTCACCGAGCTTGTGGGAGATGACGATGCAGGCGATGCCCTGTTCGCGCAGCTCCAGGATGAGGTCGAGGAGGGTGGCGCTGTCCTCGTCATTGAGCGCGGCCGTGGGCTCGTCCAGGATGAGCAGCTTCACCTCCTTGGACAGCGCTTTGGCGATCTCCACCAGCTGCTGCTTGCCGACGCCGATGTCCGCGACGGGGGTCTGCGGGTTCTCCCGCAGTCCGACCCGGGCCAGCAGCCGGGCCGCCCGCTGCATGGTGGCGTTCCAGTCCATGAGGCCGCGCCCGGTGCGCTGCTCGTTGCCGAGGAAGATGTTCTCGGCGATGGACAGGAACGGCACCAGCGCCAGCTCCTGGTGGATGATGACGATGCCGCGCTGTTCGCTGGCGCGGATGTCCTTGAAAGCGACCGGCTCGCCCTGGAAGAGGATCTCTCCCTCGTAGCTGCCGTGCGGATGGACGCCGCTGAGCACCTTCATCAGCGTCGACTTGCCCGCGCCGTTCTCCCCGCAGACCGCGTGGATCTCGGCGGGGCCCACGGTCAGGTTGACGTCGCTGAGCGCCTTGACGCCGGGGAAGGTCTTGGTGATGCCCCGCATCTGGAGAACGGGACGCTCTTGTGTCGCGTCTGCCGGGCTCACTTGAGCTGCTCCTTGGTGAAGTAGCCCTCGTCGACGAGGAGCTGGGTGTTCTTCTTGTCGACGGAGACCGGCTTGAGCAGATAGGCGGGGACGACCTTCTTGCCGTTGTCGTAGTCGGTGGTGTTGTTGACCTGGACCTTCTTGCCGGTGAGCATGGCGTCGCCCATCTGGACGGCCTGCTTGGCCAGCTTGCGGGTGTCCTTGAAGACGGTCTGGGTCTGGTTCCCGGCGACGATGGACTTGACCGAGGCCAGCTCGGCGTCCTGCCCGGTGACGACGGGCAGCGGGTGGCGCTTGGTGTCGTAACCGGCGCTCTTGAGCGCGGAGATGATGCCGATGGAGATGCCGTCGTACGGCGAGAGGACGGCGTCCACGTCCTCGTTGCCGTAGCTCTTGCTGATCAGGTCGTCCATCCGCTTCTGCGCGGTACCGCCGTCCCAGCGCAGCGTGGTGGCCTGGTTCATCTTCGTCTGCTTGCTGCGCACCACCAGCTGGCCGGACTTCATGAAGGGCTTGAGCTTCTTCATGGCGCCGTTCCAGAAGTACTTGGTGTTGTTGTCGTCGGGCGAGCCCGCGAACAGCTCGATGTTGTAGTGCTTGTCGGCGTTCTCGTCCGGCTTCTTCAGCTTGAGCTTGTCGAGGATGTACTGACCCTGGAGCTCGCCGACGCGCTCGTTGTCGAACGAGGCGTAGTAGTCGACGTTCTTGGTGCCGAGGATGAGCCGGTCGTAGGAGATGACGGGGATGTTCGCGTCGGCGGCCTGCTTGAGGACGTCGGTGAGGGCCGAGCCGTCGATGGCGGCGATCACCAGCAGCCGGTGCCCCTTGGTGATCATGTTCTCGATCTGGGCCACCTGGTTCTCGACCTTGTCGTCCCCGTACTGGAGGTCGGTCTTGTAGCCGGCGGCGCGGAACTGTTTGGCCATGTTCTTGCCGTCGGCTATCCACCGCTCGGACGACTTGGTGGGCATGGCCAGGCCGATGGTGCCGCCCTTGCCCTCGGGGGGCTGGTATCGGCTGCCGCCGCGGGCCTCCTGTCCGCAGGAGGTCAGCCCGGCGGCGAGCGCGGCGGCCAGCACCGCCGACGCGGCGATACGGCATCTGCGGGTGCGCATGTCAGTTCCCTTCAGGCTCGGTGTGCTCGAAGCGGTGCAGCGTGCCCGGCATCCGGGAGCCGAGCGGGGACATACCGCCCTCGGCGCCGTGCCGGGCCAGCAGATCCAGGGCGAGCCGGCCGCGGCGTACCCGCTCGCGCGCCGTGTCCAGCACGGTGTCGCGCATGTGCCGCCCGGACGGATAGATGCCGGGGGCCTTGGCCAGCCCGAACTTCAGATAGAGCGGGGCGCCACGCCGGATCAGCTCGGCCAGCTCGTACATCCGCACATAGCCGCCGAGGTCGTCGGGCGCCTCGATGTACATGTCCATGGGGGCCGCGCTGACCCGCCGGATCTCGGTGAGGTGGTCGAGGGTCAGATCGCTGGGCACGTTCAGCGAGTCGGCGCCCAGCCGCTCGAAGACCGCGTACGAGGCGGGGTTGACCGGGCCGATCAGTGCCGAGACCTTCAGTGTGGTGTCGGCGGGCAGAATGCCGGTGGCGCGGGCCCGGTGCAGGGTCCACAGCACACCCTCGTCGGCGACGAGCAGGCAGCGCACCCCCAGTTCGGTGGCGCGTACCGCGTCCTCGACGCAGCCGGCGAGCGCGCTGTGGCCGCGGGCCCGCAGCCCGGCGCCGCCGGAGTCGGTGCGGGTGGCGGCACCGGTGTCCCAGGTGCCGCGCGGTCCTGTGAACAGGCACAGCTCGATGTCACGTTCGGCGCACGCCTCGACCATCTCGGTGATCTCGGCGTCGGTGAGCATCCACACGCCGCTGCCCTGGCTGATGCGGTGCAGCGGCACGTCGAGCCGCGCGGACTCCTTGAGGACGACGGCGAGCGCCTCAGGGCCCTCGCAGGAGGGCACTTCGGTACGCCACCGGCCCCCGTCGGGGAAGGTGTGCGGGGAGGCGTCGGCGGGCTCCGGCCGCGGCACGGCCAGACCCAGCGCGCCGAGCGCGGGTTCGCCGGGGAGGCGAGGGGTGGTGCTGGTGGTCACGGGGCTCCTTCGGTACGGGGCACGGGCCGGGATGGTCCGGGGGGTGGAGGTGTCGCGCGG
>NZ_JADKMA010000306.1 GCF_017676365.1 Streptomyces oryzae | reverse complement strand
GGGCCAGGGCCGTCTGGGGGTCGGCCCTGGCCCGTGAGTGAAACACGTTCTTCTTGGCATGGGAAGGGGGATAGCTGACGCGGCGTCAGGTTGCTGTCTGCCGGGTAGGGGCTGCCCCTTGTCCGCCGTTGCGGACTGCGGGTGCGTCGTGGTCGGTCGCGCCCACGCGGCGGAGCCGCACATGAACACAGTCCCGGGCCCCTTCGGGGCGCGGTCCCTAGTCCTTCGCCGTGCGCGGCAGCGCGGCGAGCATGAACAGCGCGCAAGCGCCCAGTACCGCGGCGCCCGCGTGGAAGGCGGTGCCGTAGCCGGCGGCGAGGGCGGCGGGGTTCTCGGCGCCGTCCGTGCGGGCGGCGGCGACCGTGGAAAGGACGGCGAGGCCGAGGGCGCCGCCCATGGTGCGGGCGGTGCCGAACAGCCCGGACAGCAGGCCCGCTTCGCCGGGATCATCGGTGGCCGTGGCGATGGTGGCCAGCGGCGTGGCGGCCAGCCCGGCGCCGAGCGCCATCAGTACGCCGGGCCCCAGGAGCGTCGTCACATAGGCGCCGTCGACGCCCATGGAGCCCTGCCACACATAGCCCAGGCCCGCCATGGCGGCGCCCGCGACGGCGAGGTGACGGTCGCCGACCCGGGCCATCAGGAAGGGCGCGATCTTGGAGCCGAGGACGATGGTCAGCGAGTGCGGGATCAGCGCGAAGCCCGCCTTGAGCGGCGTGTAGTGCAGCACATTCTGGGTGTAGAGGGACAAGAAGTACCACATGGCGAACATCGCCAGCCCGTTGATGAGGATGGCGACGTTGGCCGAGGAGACGGCGCGGCTGCGGAACAGCCGCAGCGGCACGAGGGGTTCGCGCGAGCGGGCCTCGACGGCGACGAACAGCGCGAGCAGCAGCAGCCCGCCACCGAGCGGCCCCAGCGCGCTGGGTGCGCTCCAGCCCGCACTGTCCGTCCGTACGATGCCGTACGCCACAGCGCCCAGGCCCAGCGTCACCAGCAGCGCGCCGGGCACGTCCAGGCGGCGTACCGACTCCTCGCGGCTCTCCCTCAGCCACACGGCCGACGCCACCAGGACGAGTACGCCCACCGGCACGTTGATCAGCAGCACCCAGCGCCAGGACAGCGTGTCGGTGAGCACCCCGCCCACCAGCCCGCCCGCGGCGCCGCCGCCCGCACCGACCGCCGACCAGGTGGCTATCGCCTTGGTGCGTGCCGGACCCTCCGGTACGGACGTGGTCAGCAAGGTGAGGGTGGCCGGTGCCAGGATCGCGGCGCCCATGCCCTGGACGGCGCGGGCCGCCAGCAACTGCCAGGGCTCCTGCGCGAGGCCGCCCGCCAGGCTCGCGGCCGTGAACAGCGCCAGGCCCGTCAGGAAGACCCGCTTGCGCCCGAACAGGTCGGCGGCCCTGCCGCCGAGCAGCATCAGCCCTGAGAAGGTGAGCGTGTAGGCGTTGACCACCCACTGCAGGCCGGTCTGCGAGAGGGAGAGGGTGGCGCGCATCGAGGGCAGCGCGACATTGACGACGGACACGTCGAGGACGACGAGGAACTGCCCGGCACACGCGGCCAGTACGACCGCCCACAGGCGGGGCGCCTTGGCGGCGGAGCCGTATATGTCGGACGGACACGCGGGCTGTGCGGTCTGCGGCATGCGCGTAGTGTGACACCCCGGCCCCGAAGGGTCCCAGCGCCCCAGCTCTCTAGCGCTCTAGCGCTCTAGCGCTCCGAAGAGTCCTGACCGGACATCTTCGGCTCCGGCACCCGCACCTTGCCGCAGCCGATCCGCTTCGCCTCGGCGGCGACGTAGGCGGGCAGCAGCTCCGTCATCGGGTGATGCTCATCGAGGAAGTCCTCCTGCTGCACCAGAAAGGCGACGGGGCCGGTCTGGCAGGTGGCGATGTAGATGCTCATATCGCCGGAGACGCTGCCGAAGCCGTCACCGCGGAGCCGCACGGAGGTCCGGTAGCCCAGTGGCAGCACGAAGTTGGCCAGGTGCGGGTCCTCGATGGTGGTGAAGCGCGTGGCGTCCGTGGACAAGTGCCGGCCGTACTCGCACGAGTGCGCGGGGCCGGAGATGTCGGTGGTGGCGCGCACCGCGTTGGGATACTCCCGCGAGCCCCTGAGCCAGGACGGCAGCTTCGTGTCCCGGAGCCCGCACAGCTTCTCCGTACCGTGCTGCTTCAGCGTCCGGGTCCCGGCCTGCGGATGCAGCGTGCCCGGCTTCGGGTAGCGGCCCTGGCAGCGCCGTTCGGCCAGTACGCCGTTGGCCAGCTCGACCACCGCGTCGGCCAGCGCCGCCCGCTTGCCTCGCCGCTCGGCCGCGCTCGCGATGCCGCCCGAATCGAGCGGCCCGTAGGAGAGGGAGACCACCGTCGGCGGATCGTCGTCGGTCCCGCCCGTGCAGCTCTCGGGGAGCGCCACCCAGGCGCGGGTGTCGGAGACCATGCCCGGGGTTTCACCGCCCAGCGGAACCATCGCGGGCGAGAGGAACTCGCGCGTCCACTCGCGTACGCCCCTGCCGTGGTACGGGTCGAGTCTCCTGACCTCGGCCGCGGCCTGAGACCGCAGCTCGTCGTCCTTCCACCGCTGCAGGCGGCACTCGCTGCGGGACTCCCCGTCGGATCCGGGGCTGTGCAGGGGGAGTTCCTCGGCGCGTATCTCGCCGTCCGGGAAGAGCCGGCCGGCCGTGTCGGGGGAGAGGGCGCCCCAGCACATGTTCCGGGGCAGGAAGGGCAGTTCGCCCGCGCGCCAGGCCATGGTTCCTCCGGCCAGCAGCGCGCCCACCACCGCACCGACGACGGCCACCCCCGGCCTGCCGCTGACCAGACGGCGCAACCGCCCCTTCCGCGGCGCCGACCCGGCGGGGTCCCGCTCCTCCTCGGGCATCCGGTCCCTCTCGCTGTGCTGGTGCTCGCTCTCGGTGCGCTGGTGCTCGCTCATGATCGGGGTGCCACCGACGGGCAGCCGATGCGGTCGGCGACGGAGTTGACCGCGGCCTCGAAGGCGCGGCGCGGACTGGGATCGGCGCGGTCGGCCAGCAGGCCGTCGAGCTGCATGAAGAAGACGGTGGGCTCGCCCTGGCAGGAGGCGGTCAGCAGTCCCTGCCGCTCGTCCACCCGGCCCTTGCCGCGCCAGCCCTTGCCGAGCGGTCTGTTGTCCGCCAGGCCCGTGAAAAGAGCGGTGAGCCTGGGCTGTGAGGTCATCACGAACTGTCCGGCGAACGTGGGGTTGCGTACCTGCGTCTTGTCCTCCACCGAGCAGGTCTGGACGTGCTTCTCGACGGGTCCGATCCGCGCTTCGAAGTGGTCGTCCTTGTGCAGGTTGAACCGGAAGCCAGGAATCCGGCAGAGCGGGGAGCGCTGTGCTTCCAGGCCGTGGTCCCCGTCCGCCACCGGGATCGGCAGGGTGATCTCGTACGGCTTCTCCGGCGCGCACCCCGCCTTCCGGGCGACCGTGTTGACCAGGGACATCAGCGGGCCGGGGCTGTCCCCGGGCGAGGCGGTGCGGAAGGAGGCGCCCTCGACGGTCACCACGGTGGGCCGCCCGTCCGCCGTGTCGCACGCCGTCGGGAGGACGAAGACCGACCGACCGGTGCCCACCAGGCCGGGCAGGCCGTGCGGCAGCGCCGCCAGCCTGGCGTCCAGGTGGTCGGCCAGCCACGCGCGCCGGGCCTCGGAACGGCGCGGCACCGGACCGACCTCGACGCTGACGCGCTGCGTCGAGGTGCCCGGCGCCGGGGCGTAGGTGTCCTCCTCGCTCTCCGTCGCGCTGTCGTCGGGCTTCTCCTTCAGCGTCACCGAGCAGGTGGCGCGCTCGCCCTTGCGGGGCGGGGCCGACTGCTCGCTCGTACGCTCGTATCCGTCCGTGTCCTCGGCGAGGAACTCCGGAACGCCGTCGCCGTCGTCCTCCTGCCAGGCGCCCCAGCAGAAGCGCTCCTTGGCGAACGGCCAGGTGCCGGTTGTCCAGGTGCCCAGTCCCGCGCCGGCCAGCACGGCGAGGCACAGCGCCACGGCGAGGTTCCTGCGGCGGTGCCGGGGCACCTTGGCGGCAGCCCCGTCCGATGTGTCGCTTCCCGTCACTCCACTCCCCCGCGTGTCCCTGACAGTTCGGTGAGCGTACCTGCCACCGGGGTGGGGGATGCCGGTAGGGCAGCATGACAGCAGCCCACCGAGCCCGGGTGAACAGCGGACCCGGCGTGTGCGAGCACGCCGACGACAGCAGAGGAACGAGCGATGAACCCTCCGGCCCCCGACCCCCGTACGCTCGCCGCTTTCGAGGCGGCCAAGGGGTTCATGCCGCTGGACGAGGGGCTGGCGCTGTACGCGGCGGCGACCGAGGCGGGTGCGCTCGGGCTGCCGCTGCTGGAGGTGGGGACGTACTGCGGGCGCTCCACGCTGCTGCTGGCCGACGCGGCGCGGCGCGCCGGTGTGACAGCGCTCACCGTCGATCATCACCGGGGCAGTGAGGAGCAGCAGCCGGGCTGGGAGTACCACGATCCGGAGGTCGTCGATCCGGTGGTGGGCAGGATGGACACGCTTCCCACGTTCCGGCGCACGCTGCACGCGGCGGGCCTTGAGGAGCAGGTGGTGGCGCTGGTGGGCCGCTCACCCCAAGTGGCCGCTGTGTGGGGCTCCCCGCTGGGGCTGGTGTTCATCGACGGCGGGCACACCGAGGAGCACGCCACCGCCGACTATGAGGGCTGGACGCCGCATCTGGCGCCGGGCGGGCTGCTGGTCATCCACGATGTGTTTCCCGATCCGGCCGACGGGGGGCAGGCGCCGCACCACGTCCATGAACGGGCGCTGGCCTCGGGTCACTTCCACCCCGGGCCGGCCACCGGTTCCCTGCGGGTGCTGCGGCGTGGATGAAACCCGCCCGTCAGGGTCAGCCCCTCACCGGAACACCCCTCGGGAGAGGGCCTAGCATCTGTGCTCGTGGCGGATAAAGGCTTCGCAAGGGGGCGGCGGGCGGCGGCCGTGGTGGTTGTGGGGGCTCTGTGTCTGGGGGTCGCCGGGTGCGGGGCGTTGG
>NZ_JADKMA010000305.1 GCF_017676365.1 Streptomyces oryzae | reverse complement strand
TCACCTGCGTGGGCTCGGAGTTGCTGCCCGGGCCGCCCGGTCCCCCCTGGGGGCCGCCGGTCTGCGGGAGGACGTTGGTCTCGGCCGACGGGTCGTACTGCCCGCCCGCGCCCGCCGCACCGCTGTGCGGCAGCACCTGCGTCGGCTCGGAGTCGTTCGCGCCGGCGCCGGGGCCGCTGCCGCCGGTGTTCGGGACCGGCGCCGGTGCCGGGTCGGGGGCCAGCAGGGCTGCCACCCCGAGCGCCGCGCTCGCGGCCTGCGGCGTGGCCTGCGCGCCGATGCCGTCGGCGACCGTACGCAGCCCGCGCGCCAGGTTGACGGCGCTGGGGCGTTCGTCGGGGTTCTTGCGCAGACAGCGCTCGATGACCGTCCACAGCGGGTCGGGGACGTTCCGCGGGCGCTCCGGCTCCTGCGCCAGGTGCTGGTGCAGTACGGCGAGCGCGCTGTCGCCGCTGAACGGCGGATAGCCGCTGACCAGCTCGTACAGCAGGATGCCCGCGCCGTAGATGTCCACCGCCGAGGTCTGCGGGCGCCCCTCGGCCGACTCCGGCGCGACGTAGGCCGGGGTGCCGACGAACTCCTGGGTGCGGGTCAGCCCCGGCGAATCGGCGAGGCGCGCGATCCCGAAGTCGGTCAGCATCGGGCGCATGCCGTTCTCGTCCTCGGTGAGCAGGACGTTCGCCGGCTTCAGGTCCCGGTGCACGACGCCGTCCGCGTGGCTGGCCGCCAGCGCGTCGGCCACCTGCGCGGTGACCAGACAGGCGGCGATGGGCGAGAACGGGCCGTTCTCGCGCAGATAGCGGTGCAGATCCGGGCCCTCGATGAGATCCATCACAAGGGCCAGCAGATCGCCCTCGACCACCAGGTCGCGGGTGCGGACGATGTTGTGGTGCGTCAGCCGCAGCAGCACGGAGCGCTCCCGCAGGAAGCGCATCACCACGTCGGGGTCGTTCGCCAGCTCCTCCTTGAGAACCTTGATCGCGACGGTCTCGCCGGGCTGCCCGGCCACCGCCGCCTCCGAGCCCGCCGTCTCCCGCTGGCGCGCCCGCCAGACGGTGCCCGTGGCGCCGCGCCCCAGCGGCTCTTCGAGCAGGTACTTGCTGCCTACCGGCCGCACGTCATGCGCTCCCTGGTCTCGTACTGCAATCCCGCCCACAATAGTGCCGCCCCACAAGGCGGTACCGGGCTCCGCACACTGTGCTCTTGGGCACCCGTGTGCTTTTGTGCACCGCTGTGCACCGCACGTGCTTCTGTGCACCGCCTGTGCAGTTGAGCACACGGTCGTACTGTCGGGCACCCGTTGTGCACACTCGGATACCCGCCATGGCGCACGGGCCCCACGTGCTCACGGGACACGGGCCCCACCATCGTGCACCTATGGTGCAGCAGCGGAGTCGGACGGTTCCCCGGAACTCCGGTCCCCGGGTAGACGCACGCCGGGTGGCGATGGTTGCGGTGGCGCCGCTGCCCGGACAAGATCGTTTCGCACTGCAAGATCGGGCGGATGGCCAGGACGGGCCCCGTTGTCCGTCGCGGGTGCGAGTATGCATGCAGTGGTACGGACGATGTGCCGGCGCGCGAGCGCGGTGGGCAGGCAGGCCCGCCCGGCACACGGCGCGGACGGGACCTGGAGGCGCAGATGCAGATCCGGCTGACTGTCGCCCTGGCGCCGCGCGGCGCACGCGGCGCGGCCGAAGCGGGCGCGGGCTCCCCCGGCCAGCCCGTCGCGCAGCCCGCGGGGCAACCCGCGGGGCAACCGGTGGGACAGGCGAACGTGCTGGTCACAGCGCCCGCCGGGACAGTGCTCTCCGCGGTGACGAACGCGCTGGGAACCTCGGCGGCCGCAGCGCTGGCGACGGCCTCCCCCGGGAGTTCCTCCGGAAGCGAGCCGACCGGCCAGGCGACCGGCCAGACAACCGGTCAGGAGGAAGCCTCCCAGGAGCCCGTGGTCGTCTACGCCGGGACGCGGCGGCTGGATCCGCACCGTCAGATCATCGGCGAACCCCCGCTGCTGGACGGCGCCCTCGTCTCCCTCTACGCACCGGTCGCCCCCGCCGCGCTGCCCGCACACGGCGCGGCCGTCACGGCGCTGACGGCGTACGGCTCGGCCAAGGCCAGGCTGCATGTCACCGGCGGCCCGGACGCGGGCGGCATCCACCTCCTCCAGGGCGGCAAGGTCCACCTCGGGCGCTCAGCCGACGCCGACGTCCCGCTCGACGACCCGGACGTCTCCCGGCTGCACTGCGCCGTCACCGTGACCGACGGCGGCACGGTCACCGTCACCGACCTCGGCTCCACCAACGGCACCACCCTGGACGGGGCACCCGTCGGCCGGCAGCCCGTCCTCTTCCGCCCCGGCGCGACGCTGCGGATCGGTGAGACGGCCATCCGGCTGGAGGCTTCCGCTCGTACGGCGCCGGGCGCGGGCCCGCGTACGGAGGCGGATACGGCGGTTCCTGCCCGAGAGGCGCCCGCCGCGCCGCTGGCCCTGCCCACCACGCCGGACGGCGAGGGGCGGCTCCGCCTCGTGCGGGAAGGCGCGGCCGCGAGGATCCCGCTATGCGCGGGGGAGGGCGCCGCCGCCCCCTCGCCCACGGATGCCGCGCAGGCCGGGCAGGCCGAGCACTGGGGCACCGGGGAGGGCCCGGACGGCCAGGGCCACGCCTATGCGCCGGCTCCCGGCGGGCCCTTCCCTGAGGCCGACATGACCCACAGCGCCGGTATCGTCCCGCTCGGCGACGCCGCAGCCGCGCCGCCGCAGGAAGCCGCCGACGCCGCACACCGCAAAGGGCGGGGGCTGGGCGCCTGGGCACGCCGCTTCACCGGCAGCCGTACGGAACCGGCAGGCGGCCCCGCCGCAGGACCGGGTGCGGCTGACGGCAGCGCGCCGCCGCACCCCGTCCGCGGCCCGCACGGGCCCACGCGGTACGGCTCGGGCACGGCGCAGGGCTACACACAGGGCCGCGCGGACGGGTATGCGGAGGGCTGGGCCGCACATCCTGCGGAGAGCTCCGGTTCCCTGGGGGCACCGGCCGGATCCGGCGCACAGGGCGGTGCCGGAGCGCCGGTGTCCGCGGGAAGCGGCGCAGGGCAGCGCTGGCCCGACCCGGCCGCCGTACTGCTGAGCGCCCTCGGCCCCGGGCCCCGGCTGTGGGAGCGCGACCCGGGACATCCGGACGCGCTGACCGTACGGCTCGGCGTCGCGCACCGCGGTGGCGGGCACGGCGATCCGGTCACCGTCGATCTGCGCCGGGCCGGTTCGCTCGGGCTGGCCGGGCCGCGCGCCCGGCTGTCGGGGCTGGCGCGGGCGGTGCTGGCACAGCTGACGGCGCTGCACGGGCCGAGCGCGCTGGAGGTCGTACTGCTGGCGGCGGACCAGCGGCGCAGCCTCGACTCCCGGCAGCAGGAGTGGTCCTGGCTCGGCTGGCTGCCCCATCTGCGTCCGGCACACGGTCAGGACTGCGGGCTGCTGACGGCCTACGACCACGAGCAGGCCGCAGCACGTACGGCCGAACTCGTCCGGCGGCTCGAGGCGCAGAGCACCGCTCCCCGCCGCGCCGGCCGGCCCGGTCCCGCCGTGGTCGTGGTGGTGGACGGCGACCCCGGTTCGGCGGCGCTGCGCACGAACCTGGCCCGGCTGGCCCGGGAGGGCACCGCGGCCGGTATCCATCTCCTCTGCCTCGCCGAGACCCCGCCCGCCAGCCCCTCCTCGCCGGTCGCCGCGACCCTGGAGACCGCGACCGCGGGCTGCGCCGCCTTTTCCGAGTGCGGGACGGTCGCGCTGCTGAGCGGCGACGTGGCCACCGCGGTGCGGGTTCTCCATCCAGCGGCCTCGCGTACGGCGCGCGGCGGGAGTGCGGGGCACGGGAGCGGGGTGCCGGAGGCGCGGGGGCCGCAGGGATCGCGGGACTCGCAGGGAGCGCGGGGATCACGGGACCAGCAGGGACCGCGGGGGGCCCGGAGCGGCACGCAGGCCGGGTCGGGCCCGTACGGCGGGGCAGGTTCGGCCGGGCCCGTCGGTTCGGCGGGGCCTATCGGCTCGGCCGGCCCCGACAGCTCTGCTGATGCGGCCAGTTCGGCCCGTTCAACGGGCCCGGTCGGCCCGGCAGGTTCAGCCCGTTCAGCCGGTTCAGCCGGTTCAGCCGGTTCAGCCGGTTCAGTCAACCCGGTCGGCCCGGGCGGCAGTTCGGGAGGGGCCGTGAGCGGCGGTGTTACGGGGGTGCCGGGTGGGCCGGTGGCGACCGTGGATGCGGTTTCCGCCGCCTGGGCGGAGCGGTTCGCGCGGGCGCTGGCGCCGTTGCGGGAACCGGAAGGTGCGGGGGCCGAGGCGTCGGATGCGCCGACCGTGACGCTGCCGGACCAGTGCCGGCTGCTGGATGAGCTGGGGCTGGCGCGGGCGACGCCCGCCGCGCTGCTCGCCCGCTGGTCGGAGCGGGCAGCCGCCACCTCGGGGCGGGTGCCCGTCGTCTTCGGTGCGGGTCCGCACGGTCCGCTCGAGGCCGACCTCTCCGATGTGTCGGGGCTGGCCGGACTGCCCGCCCGGATGGCGCCGTCGGCCCCCGAGGGCGAGGCCGACGGGGCGGGCCGCGCGCTGCCGGGGCACGCGTTCGTCAGCGGCGGCCCCGGTTCCGGCAAGACCGAACTGCTCCGCTCGCTGGCCGCCTCCCTCGCCGCCGGGGAACGCCCTGACCGGCTGGCCATGGTGCTGGTGGACGGCGCGGGTTCCGAAGCCGGTGACGGGCTGCGGGTCTGCGAGGAGCTGCCGCACGTCACCGCGCAGCTGACCGCGGGTGACCCGGTACGGATGCGGCAGTTCGCCCAGGCGCTGACGGCCGAGCTGAAGCGGCGGGCCGAGTTGATCGGCGACGAGAGCAGCTACGAGGAGTACGTACGGCTGGCCGCCCGCCCCGGCGGCCGGGTGGTCGCACCCCGCAGAACCCCCGAGCGCGCACCACTGCGGGAGCAGGCCCAGGACGCCCAGGAGCCGGTGCAGGTCCCGTCCCCCGCCCCGGCGCCCGACGAACGCGCAACCG
>NZ_JADKMA010000304.1 GCF_017676365.1 Streptomyces oryzae | reverse complement strand
GGCGCGGGTTGACGGCGGGGCTACTTGACCGAGCCCGCCATCACGCCGGAGACGAACTGCTTCTGGAAGGCGAAGAAGACCGCCAGCGGCACCAGCATCGAAATGAAGGCGCCCGGCGCCAGCACGTCGATGTTGTTGCCGAACTGCCGCATCTGCTGCTGGAGCGCCACCGTGACCGGCGGGTTCGTCGAGTCGGCGAAGATCAGCGCGACCAGCATGTCGTTCCACACCCACAGGAACTGGAAGATGCCCAGCGAGGCGATCGCGGGCCCGCCCAGCGGCAGCACCACCCGGGCGAACAGCCGGATCTCACCGGCGCCGTCCAGCCGTGCGGCCTCCAGCAGTTCGCGGGGGATCTCCGCGAAGAAGTTGCGCAGCAGGAAGATGGCGAACGGCAGACCGAAGGCGGTGTGGAAGAGGACCACACCGGTGGTCGTCTCGAAGATGCCCAGGGTGTTGAAGAGCTTGGCCACCGGCACCAGTGCCACCTGCACCGGCACCACCAGCAGCCCCACGACGACCAGGAACCACCAGTCGCGGCCGGGGAACTCCATCCAGGCGAAGGCGTATCCGGCCAGCGCACCGATCACCACGACCAGCACCGTGGCCGGAACCGTGATCAGCACGGTGGTCCACAGCGAGCTCATCACCTGGTCGTTGGCGAACAGCGCGTCGTAGTTGGAGACGGTCAGCTGACTCCTGTCGATGATCCAGGGGAAGCTGCCGTTCAGGTCGAAGATGTTCCACCAGCCGGAGATGGAGACATCCGCCGGGTCGCGCAGCGACGAGGAGAGCAGACCGGCCGTCGGCATCAGCCAGAACAGCCCGATGACGACCAGTGCGAAGCGCACTGCCCAGTGGCCGGTGAAGGCGGCCACCCGGGAGGCGACCGAGGTCTTGGGGGTGGCGGCTTCCGGAGCCGGAGCCGCCGGCTGAGAGGACGCGCCCGTGGCGGTCAGCGTGGTCATCGGCGGGACTCCCTGCGCAGACGGCGGATGTTGAGGATCATGACCGGCACGACGAGCAGCAGCAGGATCACCGCGATCGCGCTGCCCGCGCCCTGGTCCGGGCTGCCACCGAAGGACTTCAGGTACAGCTGGAGCGCGAGGACGTTGGCTTCCCGCTGGGAAGCGCCGGGCGAGATGACGTAGACGAGGTCGAAGATCTTGAGGACGTTGATCATCAGGGTGACGGTGACGACGCCGAGCACCGGGGCCAGCAGCGGCACCGTGACCTTGCGGAAGACCTTCCACTCGTTGCAGCCGTCGACCCGGGCCTGCTCCAGCAGCTCACGCGGCACACCGGCCAGGCCCGCCGCGATCAACACCATCGCGAAGCCCGCCCACATCCATACGTACGAGCCGATGATGGCAGGGGTCACCAGGGTGGGGCCCAGCCAGTCGACGCCGTTGTAGGGCGCCGCGAAGTTGGAGGCGGGCAGCCGCAGTTTGGCGCCGTCGGCTGCGGCCGGGAGGGTGAAGGTGCCGTCGTCGCCCGTGGTGGCCTCGGCGACCTTGCGGCCGTCCTTGACGGCCTCCACCTTGATGCCTGCCAGCGCCTTCTCCTGCTGGTCGATGACGCCGTGCTCGCTGCGCCCGCCCTTGACGAAGTCCAGCCAGACCGCGCCGGTGACCTGGCCCTTCCCGGCCTTGGCTGGCTTCTTGGCAACCGCCGCGTCGCCCGCCTCCTTCGGCGGGATGCCGACCAGCGGGAGGTAGGCGGGGCTGGAGGCGTCGACGGTCTGCTTGGTGGTGTAGGCGCCGCCGGAGATGGACAGCGGCGCGTCGGTGCGCGGCCGCGCGTCCGGCCACGGCGAGGTCTCGGCGAACGTGTCGTGGACCGTGGTCCACATCGCGTTCGCCACGCCGCGCTCCGGGTCCTGCTCGTAGACGAGCCGGAAGATGATGCCGGAGGCCAGCATCGAGATGGCCATCGGCATGAAGACCAGCAGCTTGAACGCCGTTCCCCAGCGCACCTTCTCGGTCAGTACGGCGAAGATCAGGCCGAGCGCCGTACACACCGCCGGAGCGACGATGACCCAGACGAGGTTGTTGCGGAAGGCGATCAGTGTGCCGTCGTCGGTGAAGACTTCCTTGAAGTTGTCCAGCCCGACGAAGCCGGAACCGTCGGCGTTCATCAGGCTGCGGAAGATCGAGTACCCGATCGGGTAGACGACCAGCGCGCCGAGGACCACCAGCGCGGGCAGCAGGAACGCCGCGGCGATCCAGGGGCGGCGGCGCAGCGCCGCGGCTCCCTTCGCGGCGGCGCCGGCGCCGGTGCGCTCGGCGGAGGTCACTTCGGCAGGTGTGCCGGCCGGTGCCGCTTCGGCGGCTGCCGTGGCCGTGCTGCTTGCTGCCGTCGGCGCGCTCTTGGTCGCGCCTTCTGTGGTGCTTGAGCTGGTGCTGGTGGCGGCGCCGGTGACCGGCGCGTCGGGCGCGCCGGAGTCGTCCGGTATGCCTCCGGTCGCGCCGCTTTCTGGCTGGCTCGGGGTCGGCATGACGGTGGTCTCCCCTGTCTGATCCGTCAGTGAGGCGTGGAGGTCGCGAGAGCCGTACGGGAGGTACGAGAGGTCCGAGAGGCACGGGACGAACGCGTCGGTGGCGACGTCTGCGTCGCCCGCATCGTCCTCGTCCCCTGCGTCGTCCGCTCGGTACGGGTCGCGGCGGATATGGCTGTGGCTGCGGCGCGGTTCACTTCTTGTACGCCTTGGCGGCGGCCTTCTCCAGCGCCTGCTGAGTGCCCTTGATGTCCTTGGGGTTGGTCAGGAAGTCCTGGAGGGCCTTCCACTCGCCCTCACCCTTGGTGCCGCCGAACGCCGCGGGCGCCTGGTCGGACATGTCGAAGCGGAAGTCGTTCCCGGCGTCGACCAGCGCCTTGGCGATCTCGCGCTGCGGCTGGTTGGGGTAGGCGGACAGGTCGAGCTCCTTGTTGGGGGAGACGTAACCGCCCTCGGCCGCCCAGATGCCCGCCGCGTCCTTCGACGCGAGGAAGGTGGCCAGCGCCTGTGCGCCCTTGCTGTTCTTCAGCACCGCCGCCGCGTCACCCGCGGTGACCACCGGGGACTTGGCGCCGACCTTCGGGAACGGGTAGACCTGCGCGTCCTTGCCGATCCTGGCCTTGGTGTCGCCCTCGATGTTGACGCCGACGAAGTCGGCCTCGAAGACGAGCGCGGCCTGCGGCGAGGCGAGGTTGCCGAAGGTCTGGGTCACGGACTTCGGGAAGTCCGTCTGGAGCGCGCCCTGGTTGCCGCCCGCCAGCAGATGCTTCTGGCCCCACAGCTGCGCAAGGGTCTTCAGCGCCTTGGTGACCGACTCGTCGGTCCACTTGATCTTGTGCTCGGCGAGCTGGTCGTACTTCTCGGGACCGGCCTGGGAGAGGTAGACGTTCTCGAACCAGTCGGTGAGCGTCCAGCCGTCGGCGCCGCCGACCGACACCGGGTCGACACCCGAGTCGGAGAGCGTCTCGGCGTCCTTGACGAAGGACTTCCAGTCCTTGGCCTCCTTGACGCCCGCGTCCTCGAACGCCTGGGAGTTGTACCAGATCAGGGACTTGTTGGCGGCCTTGTAGTAGATGCCGTACTGCTTGCCCTCGTAACTGCCCAGATCCCGCCAGCCCTTGGCGAAGTTCTTCTTGGACTCGGCCAGTGCCCCTTTGCCCAGCGGCTTGAGGTAGCCCTTCTTGGCGAACTCCCGCAGCACACCCACCTGCGGCAGCATCGCCACATCCGGCGGCGCACCGCCCTCGATCTTGGAGCTGATGTAGGTGGCCACGTTGTCGCCGGTGGGCACGAACTCGACCTTCGCGCCGGTTCGTTTCTCGAACTCGTCGAGCACCTTGCGGAAGTTCTTCTGCTCGTCGCCCGTCCACACCGCCGCGACCTGGAGCTTCTGGCCGTTGAGCTTGGGGAGGTCGACGGTCGGCTTGTGCGAAGCCGCCCAGTCGCTCCCCTCGTCCTCGGCGGCGCATCCCGCGGCGGTGAGTGTCAGGGCGGCGGCGGAGGCGAGCGCGAGTGCCGTGCGTGCAGCACGCGAGATACGCATGGTTGAGAGCCGTCCCTTTCCCCGTGTACTCCCGTTTCCATCGGATGAACGGGAGATGAGCAGACGCGGCCTGCCCAGGGGCGGCACCGCGTCGTACCTATCTGTGCGGATGTTTGTACGCCCGGACGACACACTCTGGCAACACTGTTCGGCCCGCCGTCCGCATCTTGATCAGTCCGTGACCTGACATAGCGCAACCCTGCGCCGTGAGCTGCGAACTTCCGTTATTTGAGGGAGAGTTGAGGTTCCGGCGAATTGGGTTGTGGGGGCGGCTGATGTGCCGTCCGGGGCACTGGTGAGCCACCTCTTCGGAGAGGGAGGGCGGACCTTCGACGGGCTGCGCGGAACCTTTACGGCACCCTCACGCACGCCCTCCACAGATCGGACCTTTCACCACTTTTTGCGGCCGCGTCGGCCAATGGCGTGCGTACAACTTATGAAGACAGCGCGCCCCGAAGGGGCGCGGGGAACTGCGCGACCGACCCCAACGCACCCGCAGACCGCAAACATCGGCCAGGGGCACCCCCTCCCCGGCGGGGCTACAACGGCGCGGCTACTGCGAATTGTGCGCGGCAGCAGGCGCCACCTGCTGCGCGGCCCGCTCCATCGCGCTGGCCAACAGCGCAAGGTCCGTTGGCCCGTTGCCCAGCTCCCGCACCTGACGCCGGGCCGGCGGATCACCCGCGCGGGCCCAGTCCAGCGGCACCACGGTGGGCCGCAGCGTCGCCGTACGCGGAATCCGCCCGGTGACCCGGCCCGACTGGAAGGCGACCGGCACCCCGCTGACGACCGCGCCCTCCGGCCCGCGACGGCAGCGCAGCGTAAGAGTGCCGCGGCCCCGCGGCGTACCGTCGGCGCCGCGCTCGCCGCCGGTCAACTCCACGTGCAGCGCCGCCGTACGGGCCAACTCCGTGCGCACCGTACGGTCCGCGCGGCCCGTCGCCGCGATCAGATGCACGCCCAGCCGCGTCCCGGTCCTGGCCACCGCCTCCAGCGCCCGGACGACCGAACCGGCCGCCGGACGGCCGGGGTTGCCCAGCGCCGGGTCGACCAGCGTGTCGAAGTCGTCCACCAGCACCACCAGCCGCGGCGGCACCCCATCGGGGCTCCCGGAGGAGGGCGACGTCAGCCCCGACTCCCCCTCCCCGGCACCGACATCC
>NZ_JADKMA010000303.1 GCF_017676365.1 Streptomyces oryzae | reverse complement strand
GGCCCCTGCAGCGGGCCGGCCGGCGGATTGCGGGTCAGGAGGAGGCGGCTGCCTTCTCGCCCCTGCCGTCCACCGGGCTGTCGGCCCGGCTGTCGGCGGTTGCCTTGCTGGTGTCGGCGGGCGCCGACGCCTCGGACTTGCCGAGCGCGGCGGCTGTCACCGGCGCGGCCGCCTCGTAGAACTCGCCGCGCGGGTGCTCCATGGCGCCCAGCGAGACGACCTCGCGCTTGAGGAACATCCCCAGCGTCCAGTCGGCGAAGACCCGGATCTTGCGGTTCCAGGTCGGTACGGCCATGCCGTGGTAGGCACGGTGGAAGTACCAGGCCAGCCGGCCGCGCAGCTTGATCTTCGTCTTGCCGAAGACGATCATCGCGACGCCCTTGTGCAGGCCGAGCCCCGCGACGGCGCCCTTGTTGGCGTGCTTGTACTTGCCCTGCGGGAAGCCGCGCATCCCGGAGATGACGTTGTCGCCGAGCACCTTGGCCTGGCGCAGCGCGTGCTGCGCGTTGGGCGGGCAGAACGCGCCCTCCTTGCCCGCCGCCAGGTCGGGGACCTGCGCGTTGTCGCCCGCGGCCCAGGCGTACTCCATGCCCTTGACCTGCATGGAGGCGTCCACGTCCACATGGCCCTTGGGGCCGAGGGGCAGGCCGAAGCGGGAGAGCACCGGGTTGGGCTTGACGCCCGCGGTCCACACGATGGTGCTGGAGTCGACCTCCAGCCCGTTCTTGAGCACCACATGACCGTCCACGCAGGACTCCATCGAGGTGTTCAGATAGACCTCGACGCCGCGCTTCTTGAGGTGTTCCAGGCCCCACTCGCCCAGCTTCGGGCCGACCTCGGGAAGGATGCCGGGGGCCGCGTCGACGAGGACGAACCGCATGTCCTCGCGCCGGACGTTGGGGTAGTACTTGGCGGCGTCACGCGCCATGTCCTCGACCTCGCCGATGGTCTCGGCCCCGGCGAAGCCGCCGCCGATGAAGACGAAGGTGAGAGCCTTGCGGCGGGCCTCCTCGTCCTGCGTGGAGTCCGCCTTGTCGAGCTGCTCGAGGACGTGGTTGCGCAGGCCGATCGCCTCTTCCACGCCCTTCATACCGATGCCGTTCTCGGCGAGACCGGGAACCGGGAAGGTGCGGGAGACCGCGCCCATCGCGATCACCAGGTAGTCGAAGGGCAGCTCGTACGCCTCGCCGACCAGCGGCGAGACGTTGGCGACCTTGCGGTCCTGGTCGATCGAGGTGACGCGGCCGGTGAGGACCTCGGCCTTGGGGAGCACGCGTCGCAGGGGGACCACGACGTGGCGGGGGGAGATGCTGCCGGCGGCAGCTTCAGGGAGGAAGGGCTGGTACGTCATGTACGACCGCGGGTCGACGACCGTGACGGTCGCCTCGCCGTAGCGCATCTTCTTGAGGATGCGGCGCGCTGCGTACAGACCGACGTACCCGCCACCCACTACGAGGATTCGGGGACGCTCCGTGGTGCTCATGAAATCGAGTATCCACCCACCTGCGGGGGTCACTTCGTGAGGGCCTTCACAAGCATCCCCGCACCCTCTGCTACACTGCGCCGCCGCGTGAGCGGGCCCACAGCGCCGCCGGGGAACCACTGAACGGTGCGAGCCGTTGACACAGCTTTTGAGCTGCGGGGATCGACAGGGCGACGGGTGGACCACCTGTCGGCGGACGGGCGGTGTACGTCCGGGGCGGCGGGAACACATCCGGAACGACGCCTTCCGAGGCCAGAACCGGGCCTCACCGGGCACTTTCTCATGTGAATCAATTCACGAAACTCATCTGCCGGTGCGGCTGCGACCCCTCGGTGAGCCCCTCCTACACCTATCAGCAGAGAGAGGCGGCGCTCAAGTGAGAGCTCTCATCACCTTTGAGGCGAAGGGTTGACGGCACCCTACTCAGCGGTAACACTGCCCGGATGGCGCTCACCAAGGGGAAGACCCTCGGAACGTTCGCCGCGCTGGCCGCCGCGGACCTGTACGCCGCCGCGAAGTCCCCGCGGGGCCCGGCACGCGCGGCCAAGCCGTTCCTCATGCCCGCGCTCGCGGCGCACGCCCGGAGCGCGGCGCACCCCGGACGCCCGCCCGCCGCGCTGCTGGCCGGGCTCGCCTGCGCCACCGCGGGGGACACCGCACTGCTGTGGGACCGCGACCAGCGCGCGCTGCTGACCGGCATGGCCGCCTTCCTCGGCACCCAGCTCAGCTACACCGCGGGGATGACGGCGCAGCTCGGTGCCGTACGAGGACTGCGGGCCCGCCCCAGGCGCGCTGTCGCCGCGTTCGCCGCCTGGGGTGCCGTCAACGCGGCGCTCGCCCCCGCGCTGGAGCGCCGGCTGCGGCTCCCGGTCGCGGGCTACAGCCTGGCGCTCACCGCGATGGGTGCCGCGGCGCTCGGCGTCGGGGGCAAGGTCGCCGCCGGCGCGCTGGCGTTCCTCGCCTCGGACGCGCTGATCGGCCTCCAGACGGCGGGGCACGAGTTCCCCTCCCAGGAGGTGCTGATCATGGCGGGGTATCTGCTCGGCCAGTACCTCATCACGGCGGGCTGGCTGGAGCGCGTACCGGCACGCACCCCGGAATGAGTGAACGCCTGCTGCGCGCGTACGCCCGCCATGCGCACACGCCCGCCAGAAGCGCGCGCCCGCGTCGGCGCATACCGTCGTAGACGTGCACGACCCGAACGACCACAGCACCGCGCCCGCCTCGGCGCCGCCCATGCCGCCGCTCTTCGACTGGCAGTTCGCGGCCGACCCCTATCCCGCGTACGCCTGGCTGCGCGAGCACGCACCCGTACGCAGGACCCGGCTGCCCAGCGGGGTGGAGGCGTGGCTGGTGACCCGGTACGCCGACGCGCGGCAGGCGCTCGCCGACCCTCGGCTGAGCAAGAACCCGCACCACCACGGCGAACAGGGCGCGCACGGCAAGGGCAAGGTCGGCATTCCGGGCGAGCGCAGCGCCAACCTGATGACGCATCTGCTCAATATCGACCCGCCGGACCACACCCGGCTGCGCCGCCTGGTCTCCAAGGCGTTCACCCCGCGCAGGGTCGCCGCGTTCGCACCCCGGGTACGGGAACTCGCGGACGGCCTCATCGACTCCTTCGCGGCGCGCGGCGAGGCGGACCTGATCCATGAGTACGCGTTTCCGCTGCCCATCTACGCCATTTGCGAGATGCTCGGCGTCCCGCGTGAGGACCAGGAGGACTTCCGCACCTGGGCGGGCATGATGATCCATCAGCCCGGCAGCCCGCGCGGCGGCGTAGGGCGCGCCGTCAAGCGGATGCGCGCCTATCTCGCGGAGCTGATCCACCGCAAGCGCGCGGAGTTGGCACGTACCGGAAGCGGCGACGACCTCATCTCCGGCCTCATCCGCGCCTCCGACCACGGCGAGCAGCTGACCGAGAACGAGGCAGCGGCGATGGCCTTCATCCTGCTGTTCGCCGGGTTCGAGACGACGGTCAACCTCATCGGGAACGGCACCTACGCACTGCTGCGCAACCCCGGGCAGCGGGCCCTCCTCCAGCGTGCGGTCGCCGACGGCGACGAGGAACTGCTGGCCGGCGCCGTGGAGGAACTGCTGCGCTACGACGGCCCAGTCGAGCTGGCGACCTGGCGGTTCGCCACCCGCGAGCTGACGATCGGCGGCCGGCGGATACGCGAGGGCGAACCGGTGCTGGTGGTGCTGGCCGCGGCCGACCGGGACCCGGAGAAGTTCACGGCGCCGGACACCCTGGACCTCACCCGGCAGGACAATCAGCACCTCGGGTACGGACACGGCATCCACTACTGCCTCGGGGCGCCGCTGGCCCGGCTGGAGGGGCAGACCGCGCTGGCCGCGCTGCTGCGCCGGCTCCCCGATCTGGAACTCGCCGCCGACCCCGCCGAGCTGCGATGGCGCGGCGGACTCATCATGCGCGGGCTGCGGACCCTGCCGGTGGAGTTCACCGCGGCCGATCGCTGACGGGGGTCACTGTTCGGTCGCCGATGCGGGGTTCGTGTGGAAGATGTGACGGCGCATCATTTATGTGATCGCGGCGTGATGTGGACGACATTGGCTTGTGACTGTCGGCGTTCGCAGCTACGTTCGGTCACCGACTTCGGTCATCGACTGGTGTCATCGGCTAATGTCCCGGACACTTCGGTCGTCGTCCCGCTTGTCCCTTACGAGAGGTCAACCATGCGCTCCGGGAACGGTCGGCATCGCCGCCCCCGCCAAGCCCCCGCTCTGTTCGTCGCCGCCGGGGTCACAGGTGCCGGGATCGCCATTCCGCTGCTCGGCGCCACCGGCGCCCAGGCCGCTGACGGCAGCGCCTGGGACCGGGTCGCCGACTGCGAGAGCGGCGGGGCGTGGAGCGCCAACGACTCCAACGGGTACTACGGCGGGCTCCAGTTGGACCTGGACACCTGGAAGTACTACGGCGGCACGGTGTACGCCGAGCGGCCTGACCTGGCCGACCGCAGCGAGCAGATAGCCATTGCCGAGAAGATCCTCGAGGCCGAGGGTCCGCGTGCTTTCCCGCACTGCGGAACCGGTCTGAAGGTTCCCGGGCTGGACGACAGCACGGACCCGGCGCCTTCCGGGACGCCGTCGCCCTCCCCCTCCGACGAGTCCGGCAAGCCCGAAAAGCCCGGGAAGCCCGATGATTCGGGCAAGCCCAGCCAGTCCGGCAAGCCCAGCACGCCCGGCAAGAGCTCGCCGGACGCGAAGCCGTCGCACAGCGCGAAGCCGGGCGACGACGCGAGCGGAAAGCCGTCCGACGAGAAGTCCGGCGGAAAGTCCGACGGGAAGTCCGGCAAGGGTTCCGGCGAGGAGTCCGACACCCCCGGGGGCGACGCGTCCGAGTCGCCGCAGCCGCCGTCCGGTGGCGGGTCCGACTCCGGGTCGTCCGATGACGACTCGGCCGGCGCCGGCTCCTCCGGCTGGTCGGACCTCGGCCCCTCCAGCCCGGACCGGCTCAAGTCCCCGTCCGAGAAGGTGGAGAAGCCGGACACCCCCGAGGAATCCGGGAAGCCCGGCAAGCCCGGGAAGGGCAAGCACCGTGGCCGTCCGGCCGACGACGACCGCGCCTCGCGGGACCGGGCGCGCGAGGGCGGCGGCAAGCACCGGGTCACCGTCCGTCCCGGCGACTCCCTCTCCGGGATCGCCGCGGAGCACGATGTCGCCGGCGGCTGGTCCGAGCTCTACGAGCGCAACCGCGCGGCGATCGGCGACGACCCCGACCTGCTCCGCCCGGGCCTGCACCTGAAGCTCTGACCCCTCCCCGGCCGCCGCCAGGTGGGACACCCGGGGAGGAAATGGGACAGCCGCGTGGGTGGGCTGGGC
>NZ_JADKMA010000302.1 GCF_017676365.1 Streptomyces oryzae | reverse complement strand
GCCCCCCGGCCCCTCGCGGCCGGGCGCCGCGCGAGAACGCCCGCGCGGAGAGCGCCCCCCGCACCGCCCGCGGCACCGCGTCGCCGTGCTGGCGATCGTGGTGCTGCTCATCGCGCTGCCGGGCGGCTATCTGGTGCAGTCCGCGTTCCAGAGCCGCGCCAGCGGCAAGGACAAGGAGCGCGCCGCAGCCGCCACGAGCCTCACCTACGCCCGGCCTCCCAAGGTCAGCCAGCGGATCTACAACGTCCCGGTGCCGCTCTCGGCGACCCGGGTGGCCTTCTACGAGGCGAACGCCTGGAAGAAGAGCACGATGTGGGTGCAGTTCCGCACCAGCCCCAAGCGGCTCAAGGAGTTCCTGGGCGACATCGGCAGCGGCAGCGGCGACACCCCGGACCTGAAGAAGGGCGAGGTCGCCATCAGCGGCAAACACGCCAGAGAGGTCGGCTGGCGCTTCGACGAGCCCAGGAGCCATTACCGCAGCGCCCGTATCGAGCAGCCCAAGAGCAAGCCCGATCTGGCGATCACCGTGGACACGACGTACAAGAGCAGGCCCCGCGTCTACGTCGTCTCCACCACCGAGTTCTGAGTTCCGCATCGTTCCTCCACGCGCTCCGCACAATCGCACAGGCGCGCATCGATCGGGCGCCCCGCGCGGTGCGCCCAGCGGGGCGCTCGGTAGCGTGAACCCGTGAGTATCGGCCGTCCCACCCCGACCCTGTCCCGAACACCTGCCCGAGGTGAAGCACGGTGACCCCCGCCCAGACGCTCCAGCACCGGACCGACGGACCCGACAACGCGCCCGTACTCGTTCTCGGCCCCGCCCTCGGCACCACCTGGCACATGTGGGACCGGCAGATCCCCGAGCTGACTCGCAACTGGCGGGTCCTCAGGTTCGACCTGCCGGGACACGGCGGCTCACCCGCCTACTCCGCCGACTCGGCCGACTCCTTCGCCGAGCGGCTGCTGGCCACCCTCGACAGGCTGGGCATCGAACGGTTCGGCTACGCCGGCTGCTCGCTGGGCGGCGCCATCGGCATCCAGCTCGCCCTGCGCGCCCCGCAGCGCGTCACCTCCCTCGCACTGATCTCCTCCTCGCCGCGGTTCGACACCCCCGACAGCTGGCGGCAGCGCGGGGTCGTCATCCGCACCAACGGGCTCGACCCGATCGCCCGCACCACCCCCGAGCGCTGGTTCACGCCCGGCTTCGCCGCCGCGCAGCCCGCCATCGTCGAATGGGCGGTCCAGATGGTCCGCACCACCGACCCCGGCTGCTACATCGCCGCCTGCGAGGCGCTGGCCTCCTTCGACGTACGGGAGTCGCTGGGCCGGATAGGCGTGGGCACCCTGGTCGTCGCGGGTGCCGAGGACGAGGCCACTCCGCCCGCCGAGGCCCGCGCGCTGGTCGCCGGTATCCCGGACGCCCGGCTGGCCATCGTGCCCGGCGCCTCGCATCTGACGCCCGTCGAGCAGCCCGGCGCCGTCACCGACCTGCTCATCCGGCACTTCACCACCACCTGGCAGGAGTCGGCCGCCGGGCCCCCTGCCCCGGCCCCCGTCATCAGCCCCGTACCGCCGCAGGCGTCCGCCGTCGCCGAGCTGGAGTCGGGCGACCGGGCCGCGCTGCGCACCGACGCCTACGAAGCGGGCATGAAGGTGCGCCGCGAGGTGCTGGGCGACGCACACGTCGACAACGCGCTGGAGCAGACCGACGACTTCACCGAGGACTTCCAGAACTTCATCACCCGCTACTCCTGGGGCGAGATCTGGACCCGCACCGGCATCGACCGGCGCACCCGCTCGGTGATCACGCTGACCGCGCTGGTGGCACAGGGCCACCACGACGAGCTGACCTTCCACGTCCGGGCCGCACTGCGCAACGGGCTGACCCCGGACGAGATCAAGGAAGTGCTGCTCCAGACCGCCGTCTACTGCGGGGTGCCCGCCGCCAACGCGGCCTTCGCGGTGGCCCAGCGCGTGATCCGGGAGGAGACCACTCCGGAGGACCGCCGTGCGGCCCGGGAGGATAATGAGCCGCATGGGAACTGACGCCAACGACAGTCCGCTGAAGCTCACCAAGCAGGGCCACGCCAGCGTCCGGCTGGAGAAGGACGGCCGTACGCTCGTCATCGATCCCGGCGGCTTCAGCGAGCAGGAGGCCGCGCTCGGCGCCGACGCGCTGCTGGTCACCCACGAACACCCCGACCACTTCGACGAGCTGCGGCTGCGCGCCGCCATGGAGGCCAACCCGGAGGCGGAGATCTGGACGCTGCGCAGCGTCGCCGAGCAGATCTCCGGGGCCTTCCCCGGCCGGGTCCACACCGTCGGGCACGGCGACACCTTCGAGGCGGCGGGCTTCGAGGTCGAGGTGCACGGCGAGCTGCACGCCGTCATCCACCCCGACATCCCGCGCATCACCAACATCGGCTTCGTGGTCGACGGCCTGGTCTTCCACCCCGGCGACGCCCTCACCGTCCCCGAGCGCCCCGTCAAGACGCTGCTGGTGCCGGTGCACGCGCCGTGGAACAAGTTCTCCGAGGTGCTCGACTACGTCCGAGCCGTCAGCCCCGCGCAGGTGTACGACATCCACGACGGCCTGCTCAACGACAACGGCCTCGGCGTGCTCGGCCGGATGCTGGGCAAGGGCGGTCCCGGAACGGGTGGCGCGGCACACAACCACCTCCAGCCGGGGGAGCGTGTCCGACTGGCGAGGTAGCCTGCATGCTCCCGGGGGACGACCCCCGTGACCCCCGACGGAGTCTGCATGCGTATTGCCACCTGGAACGTCAACTCGATAACAGCCCGGCTGCCCCGGCTGACACAGTGGCTGGAGTCCGCCCAGCCCGACGTGCTCTGCCTGCAGGAGCTGAAGGTGTCCGACGACGCCTTCCCGCAGCAGGAGCTGCGCGCGCTCGGTTACGAGTCGGTCGTCAGCGCGCAGGGCCGCTGGAACGGCGTCGCCGTCCTCTCCCGTGTGGGCATCGAGGACCCGGCGCTCAGCCTGCCGGGAGCGCCTGACTGGGAGGGGGTCGTCGAGGCCCGCGCGGCAGCCGCCACCTGCGGCGGGGTGCGGGTGTGGTCCCTGTATGTGCCCAACGGGCGCGAGGTGGGGCACCCGCACTACGAGTACAAGCTGGAGTGGCTGGCAGCGCTGCGGGACGCCGCGGAGAAGTTCTCCACCGCCGCGATGCCCTTCGCCGCGCTCGGGGACTTCAACATCGCGCCGACCGACCGCGATGTGTACGACATCGCGGAGTTCTCCGGCTCCACGCATGTGACCTCCCGCGAACGGGAGGCGCTGGCAGCGCTGGAGGCCGCCGGGGTCTCGGACGTCTATCCCCGGCCGCTCAAGTACGACGTGCCGTTCACCTACTGGGACTACCGGCAGCTGTGCTTCCCGAAGAACCGCGGCATGCGGATCGATCTCGTCTACGGGAACGAGGCGTTCACCACCGCGGTCTCGGACGCCTACGTCGACCGCGAGGCCCGCAAGGGCAAGGGCGCCTCGGACCACGCCCCGGTCGTGGTCGATCTGGAGCTGTGAGCCCGGCCCACCCGCTCCCCTCCAGGGGGCGGGTGGGCCGAAGCGCCGAGCAGGCGACTCAGCCGGCGAGCAGCCGCAGGTCGATCGACTCCCCGAGGGCCCGGTATCCCGCGTCACCGGGGTGCAGATGGTCGCCGGAGTCGTACTTCGGCAGCATCCGCGCGGGGTGCGAGGGGTCGCGTACGACCTTGTCGAAGTCGAGCACGGCGTCGAAGTAGCCGCCGTTCTCCCGGACGAAGGCGTTCACCTTCTCCCGCTTGGCGTCGACTTCCGGAGTGCAGTCGTGGTAGCCCTCGCACGGAGTGACCGTCGCGGCCAGTACTCGCAGTCCGCGCGCCTTGGCCCGCGCCGAGATGGCCTTCATCCCGGCGATGACGTCCTCGGCCGAGGCGCCCCACCGCACGTCGTTGATGCCCTCGAACAGCACCACGGTGCGGGCGCTGGTCTGTGCGAGTACGTCCCGCTCCAGCCGGTGCTGGGCGCTTACCCCGGCCGTGTCGGTGCTGATTCCGTCGCCCGGGTAGCGGTCGGTGACGATGCGGTTGGCGGAGATCCCGTGGTTGAGTACGCCGAACCGCGGTACGTCGTTCTGCGCCAGCAGCCGGCCGGCCAGCACATTGGGCCAGCGCCGGTTGGTGTCGGGCGTGGAGTGGTCGCCGTCGGTGATCGAGTCGCCGAGCGCGACGACCGAGCCAGGCCCGCCCTTGACATCGACACCGGTCAGGAACGGCCACATCGTCAGCGAGCGGGTGAAGGCGGCACCGTCCGCGTCCCCGGTACGGTCACCGCTGCCGCCCTCGCTCAGATACGAGTGCTGCTGCGCCTTGCTGTGCACGGGCGCGGCGGGCACCGGGTCCGGCAGATGGATGCTGACCAGCAGATTTGTGTCGGAGGGCACATCGAAGCCCACGGGGTCGCTGACCGCCCTGGCACCGGCGGGGATCCGGGTGCCGGCGTGCCCGCCGTCGAAGGTGAGCTGCGTGGGGCGCCGGTGCGCTGCGGCGCCGTCCTTCTGTACGGCGATGGAGGCGTGACCGATCCGGACGGGCTGGGCGGCGAAGGTGTTCTCCAGCCGGATCCGGGCCTGGGGGCCACCGGCCGAGGTGTGCACGACGAGCCGCAGCGTCTGGTCCCGCCACTGCCCGGTCCCGGTGTAGCCGCCGGTGCTCGCGGACCAGCTGCCGGTCCAGCCGGTGGTCTCGGGGCGTACGGCCAGGTCGAAGACGTGCAGGTCGGCATCGGCGCCGGGGTCCCGCGGCAGCGTGACGGAGCTGACGTCGCGGCCGCGCTCCAGCGGTACGGTGACCGCGTAGAGCCGCGCCTTCTCGGTCAACTGGTCGCCCTGGCGGGTGTTGAGGTGGGGGAGGGCGACGGCCTTGGTGGCCAGCGGGCCACCGCGCCAGTCGCCCGCTGTGAGGGTGTAGGTGCTGTGGGAGCCGTCCTGATAGCGCACCGTGCCCGTGCCGCCGGCGGCCTCGGCAGGGCCGTGCGGCGAGGTGGCGGCCACCAGGAACGAGAGGGCGTTGCCGCGTCCGGTGAGGCGTACCTGCTGTCCGTCGGCGCGTACGTTGTCGGGCCGGCCCGGCGCCCGGTCGGGGCGGTGCAGCGGGGCGGCGTCCAGGTCGAGCCGGGTGCCGGGGGTCCAGCCGGCGGCCTGGAGGTCCTGTGCGGAGAGGGAGCGCCCCGCACCGTCGAAGTCGGCGGCGTCGGGCTTGGCGTCGTCGCTGACGGCGCTGTTGTTGTAGAGCTTCTCCAGGGGGAGCGCCTTACCGGCGGGGGAGGACGGGGAGG
>NZ_JADKMA010000301.1 GCF_017676365.1 Streptomyces oryzae | reverse complement strand
CCCCTGAGAGCATCTCCGCTCTCGGGGGCCCGGCCCGTTGTGGCTGATTGTCCCGGATGTATGCCGGTCTGTGCCGGTCCATGCCGGGACGGAAAAGGGGTGCCCCCGCCCGTGAAGGCGGAGGCACCCCCTTTTCGGTGGCCCTCCCGGCGAGGGAGGGCTCAGCTCTTGCGGAGGCGGAACTTCAGGCTCAGCGCCTCGTCTTCGAAGGTGCGGCCCTCGATGTCGTTCGGGTCGCCCTGGGCGAACTCGTCGGCCAGGACCTCCTCCGCGATGAGGAAGGTGTGCTCGGCCAGGGCGCGGGCCACGTCCTCGTCGCCGGACTGCCAGCGCAGCTCGATCCGGTCGGCGACATCGAGCCCGGAGTTCTTGCGGGCCTCCTGGATGAGCCGGATGGCGTCGCGGGCGAGCCCGGTGCGCCGGAGCTCGGGGGAGATCTCCAGGTCCAGCGCCACCGTGGCGCCGGAGTCCGAGGCCACCGACCAGCCCTCACGGGGCGTCTCGGTGATGATGACCTCCTCCGGGCTGAGGGCGACGGTCTCGCCGTTCACCTGCACCGTGGCCGTGCCCTGGCGCAGGGCCGTCGACAGCGCGGCGGCGTCGGCCTCGGCGATGGCCTTGGCGACGGTCTGGGTCTCCTTGCCGAACCGGCGGCCCAGCGCCCGGAAGTTGGCCTTGGCCGTGGTGTCCACCAGTGAGCCGCCGACCTCCGAGAGGGAGGCGAGCTGCTCGACGTTCAGCTCCTCCGTGATCTGGGTGCGCATCTCGGGGGAGAGCGTCTCGAAGCCCTGCGCTGCGATGAGTGCCCGGGAGAGCGGCTGCCGGGTCTTGACGCCGGACTCGGCGCGTGAGGCGCGGCCCAGCTCCACCAGCCGGCGGACCAGCAGCATGTCCTGGGACAGCTCGGGGTCGATCCGGCCGAGGTCGGCCTGCGGCCAGGAGGCCAGGTGGACCGAGTCGGGGGCCCCGGGGGTGACCGGCACGACGAGGTCCTGCCAGACGCGTTCGGCCAGGAACGGGGTGATCGGCGCCATCAGCCTGGTGACCGTCTCGATCACGTCGTGCAGCGTACGCAGTGCGGCGGCGTCGCCCTGCCAGAAGCGGCGGCGGGAGCGGCGGACGTACCAGTTGGACAGGTCGTCGACGAAGGTGGACAGCAGTTTGCCGGCCCGCTGGGTGTCGTAGCTGTCCATGGCGATGGTGACCTGGTCGACCAGCGCGTGCAGCTCGCTCAGCAGCCAGCGGTCCAGCAGCGGGCGCAGCTTCGGCGCCGGGTCGGCCTCCGAGGGTGCCCAGCCGGTCGTACGGGCGTAGAGGGCCTGGAAGGCGACGGTGTTCCAGTAGGTCAGCAGCGTCTTGCGGACGACTTCCTGGATGGTGCCGTGACCGACCCGGCGGGCCGCCCAGGGGGAACCGCCGGCGGCCATGAACCAGCGCACCGCGTCCGCGCCGTGCTTCTCCATCAGCGGGATGGGTTCGAGGGTGTTGCCCAGGTGCTTGGACATCTTGCGGCCGTCCTCGGCGAGGATGTGGCCGAGGCAGACGACGTTCTCGTAGGACGACTTGTCGAAGACGAGGGTGCCGACGGCCATCAGCGTGTAGAACCAGCCGCGGGTCTGGTCGATGGCCTCCGAGATGAACTGCGCGGGGTAGCGCTTCTCGAACAGCTCCTTGTTCTTGTACGGGTAGCCCCACTGGGCGAAGGGCATGGAGCCGGAGTCGTACCAGGCGTCGATGACCTCGGGGACGCGGGTCGCCTCCAGGGTGCAGCCCTCGGTGGGGCAGCCGAAGGTGACCGCGTCGACGTAGGGGCGGTGCGGGTCGAGCCCCGACTGGTCGCTGCCGGTCAGTTCGGTCAGCTCGGCCAGCGAGCCGACGCAGGTGAGGTGGCCCTCAGCGCAGCGCCAGATGGGCAGCGGAGTGCCCCAGTAGCGGTTCCGGGAGAGCGCCCAGTCCACGTTGTTGTCCAGCCAGTCGCCGTACCGGCCGTGCTTTACCGACTCGGGGAACCAGTTGGTCGCCTCGTTCTCCCGCAGCAGGGCTTCCTTGATCTGCGTCGTGCGGATGTACCAGGACGGCTGCGGGTAGTAGATGAGGGCCGTGTGGCACCGCCAGCAGTGGGGGTAGCTGTGCTCGTAGGCCACGTGCCGGAACAGGATGCCGCGGGCCTCCATGTCCGCGACCAGGGCCTCGTCGGCCTTCTTGAAGAACTGGCCGCCGACCAGGTCCAGCTCGGGCTCGAACGTGCCGTCCGCGCGGACGGGCACCACCGGGGAGATTCCGTTGGCGCGGGCCACCCGGAAGTCGTCCTCACCGAAGGGCGCCAGGTGCACCATGCCGGTGCCGTCCTCGGTGGTGACGTAGGTGTCGTTGACGACGAAGTGGGCACCGGGGATGTCCACGAGCTCGAACGGGCGCTGATAGCGCCAGCCGTTCATCTCGCGTCCCGTGTAGCGCTCGCCGGTGATGTGCCAGCCCTCGCCGAGCGCCTTGTCCAGCAGCGGCTCGGCGACGACGACCTTCTCGGTGCCGTCCGAGGCCACGACGTAGGTGACGTCCGGGTGCGCAGCCACGGCAAGGTTGGACACCAGCGTCCAGGGGGTCGTCGTCCACACCAGCAGCGACGCCTCGCCGGCCAGCGGGCCGGAGGTGAGCGGCATCCGGACGGTGACCGAGGGGTCCACCACCGTCTCGTAGCCCTGCGCCAGCTCGTGGTCGGACAGGCCGGTGCCGCAGCGGGGGCACCAGGGGGCGACGCGGTGGTCCTGGACCAGCAGGCCCTTGTCGAAGATCTGCTTGAGCGACCACCAGACCGACTCGATGTACTCGGGGTTCATCGTGCGGTACGCCTCGTCCAGATCGACCCAGTAGCCCATCCGGGTCGTGAGCTCGGCGAAGGCGTCCGTGTGCCGGGTGACGGACTCGCGGCACTTGGCGTTGAACTCGGCGATGCCGTAGTTCTCGATGTCCTGCTTGCCGCTGAAGCCCAGCTCCGTCTCGACGGCCAGCTCGACCGGCAGGCCGTGGCAGTCCCAGCCGGCCTTGCGGGCCACGTGATAGCCGCGCATCGTGCGGAAGCGGGGGAAGACGTCCTTGAAGACGCGCGCCTCGATGTGGTGCGCCCCCGGCATGCCGTTCGCGGTGGGCGGGCCCTCGTAGAAGACCCACTCGGGGCGGCCCTCGGACATCTCGAGGCTGCGGGCGAACACCTTGTTCTCGCGCCAGAAGTCGAGCACGGCGCGCTCCAGCGCGGGCAGGTCGACCTGGGCGGGCACCTGGTTGTATTGCATCGGCGGGTCTTCTTCCTCCGGCGGACATCGGGAAGATGCTGCGCGTCTTCACTTCCGTCGGAGGGACGAGCTCGCCTGCCTGGCCGGCGGCGGACCCGCGGTACCACCCTCCTTGACGGCGGGCCGTGCCCGCCGTCCCCTCATTGGGTCAGCGCTGCCGGTTCTACTCGCCCGGACGCGTTCTCTTCCGGGCTTTCTTCCGGCGGCTCCGGGGTGATCTTCACGCCGCGCTCGCCTCCGGGCTCCCACCGTCCCCGGATCGCTCTGGGCCGCTCACGGACGCTACTCGTCCCCATCAACGCCTCTCGCCGCCCCCAGTGTACGGGGATTCACGCGCGGGCACGGAGCGGTTTTCGAGCGCCCGGGCGGGGCACAAAGGTTGCAGACCGGCGTGCCCCGTTGCCGTGTGCTTGAAGTCGATTTATCGTTCCGGTCACGTTTCGCGAGCAAGATCACAAAATGTGAAGGGGCCGCGGTCATGGTGGCGGAGGAGAGCGCCGCGAAGAAGACGGCAGCATCGAAGAAGGCCACAGACGCCGGGGACGGGGCCGCGGCAGCGAAGAAGGTTCCCGGTAAGGCGGCACCGGCGAAGAAGTCGGCAGCCAAGAAGGCGACGGCGAAGAAGGCGACGGCCAAGAAGACACCGGCGAAGAAGGCGGGGGAGAAGAAGGCACCGGCGAAGAAGGCTCCGGCGAAGAAGGCCGCGGCGAAGAGGGCCGCGGAGGAAGTGGCGGCGGCCGAAGGGGCCACCGCGGAGGTGACGGCGGCCGAGGCGGCAGCGGACCGTCAGAGGGGCGCCGCACAGGCGCCCGCCAGGCAGGCCGCACAGACGACGACGGGAGCAGGGACGGTGGCTGCGAAGAAGACTCCGGCAGTGACGGAGGCCGAGGCAGTGCCCTCGGCGCGGAACGGGGAGGGCGTGGCCCCCGGTGAACTGCCGGTACGCCCCGACGAGGACCCCTGGTCCCCGGAAGAGGTCGAGGAGGCGCGCTCGGGGCTGCGGGACGAGGCCGAGCGGCTGCGGCAGGAGATCATCTCCGCGGACGAGGCGCTCAGCGGTCTGATGCGGGATTCTGGGGACGGCGCCGGTGACGACGATGCCGACACCGGGACCAAGAACATCACCCGCGAGCACGAGATGGCGCTGGCCGCCAACGCGCGCGAGATGCTCTACCAGAGCGAGCGGGCGCTGGAGCGGCTGGACGCGGGGACGTACGGGCTGTGCGAGAACTGCGGCAAGCCGATCGGAAAGGCCAGGATGCAGGCGTTCCCGCGGGCCACGCTGTGCGTGGAGTGCAAGCAGAAGCAGGAGCGCCGCTGACCGCGGGAGAACGCCGTGAACGCCGCCGTCCGCGCGTGTCGTACCCTCAAAGCGTGACTGAGGTGGAGCGGCCTGTCGATGGCCCCGAGGAAGGCGCGGCCGGCGGCGGCGAAGAGGAGCGCACGGAAGAGGAGCGCCCCGGGGGTGGGACCACCGAGGGGGAGCCCACCGAGGGGGAGCCCACCGAGGGGGAGTCCACCGAGGCGGAGTCGGACGGTCCGGTTCGGCGCAGGCGCCGGATCAGTGTGCTGATGGCGGTGGCCGGGTTCGCCTTCGCGCTGGATCTGATCAGCAAGCTGGTGGTGGTCGCGAAGCTGGAGAACCACGAACCGATCGAGCTGCTCGGCTCCTGGCTCCAGCTGAACGTCATCCGTAACGCGGGCGCCGCCTTCGGGATCGGGGAGGCGCTGACGCTCGTGCTGACCGCGATCGCGGTGGCCGTCGTGGTGGTGATCGCGCGGATCGCACGGAAGCTCTACAGCACCCCGTGGGCCATCGCGCTCGGTCTGCTGCTGGGCGGCGCGTGCGGGAATCTGGCCGACCGGATCTTCCGGGCGCCGGGGGTCTTCCAGGGGGCCGTCGTGGACTTCATCGCGCCCAAGCACTTCGCCGTCTTCAACCTCGCCGACTCGGCCATCGTGTGCGGCGGCATCCTGATCGTGCTGCTCTCCTTCCGCGGCCTGGACCCCGATGGGACCGTCCACCGGGACTGAGCCGCCGCCCGCCCCCGGCTTC
>NZ_JADKMA010000300.1 GCF_017676365.1 Streptomyces oryzae | reverse complement strand
GCCCACGCGCCCCCGCGCCACCGGCACCGGCACCGTCTGCTGCCCCACCCGAGTGGCCCAACACACCGTCCCCGGTTCCGGTGAGTTGCCGGGATGCGGCCCGGCCGCGTGTGATCGCTCTCACGTGGGCATCCTCACCTGCGGGCCGCTCGCCCTCGCTCGTTGGATCCATCCGCTCCACCCTCCCCCTGAATCGCCCCTGGCCACGCCCTGGATACCGGCGGAAATCCGGGCCCGGCAACGGCCGGCGGCACCGGCCCCGCCTCCGGTCGGCCGACCGGCGCGGGGAGGGACATTCTCCCTCTCCGGGCATCAAGTGGAACGGAGCGAAGGTCTTCCGCGTCTGTGTGAGCGGCAGCAGTGAAGCAACATCCGCAATGACAGGTGCCGGGGGAACGACCGACTGACTGCCCGTCCGGCGTACGGCCCCCGCAAGGGCGCCGTGCCCCGATCGTGGGATCATGGCACCGCAGACCATCCGGAGCCCGGGGGCTCCGTGCAGCCCGAGGAGAACCATCGCGCGTGACCAGGAACATGGGCTATGCCCTGCTCGCCGGACTGGCGGCGATCGTGGTCCTCGTCTCGACCGCGATATTCATCGGAGCGGGCAACAACGGCAACGGGCTGGACGAGGACTCACCGCAGGCGCGCAACTCGGCGGCGCCCGCGTCCTCCGGCAACTGGGTCGGCACCTGGTCGGCGGCGCCCGCGGCAGCCGAACCGCACACCAGGGACGGCTTCGCGAACATGTCGATAAGGAACGTCGTGCACACCTCGGTGGGCGGCACGGGCGCGCGCATCCAGCTCTCCAACCTGTTCGGCAACCGCCCGCTGACCATCACCCACGCGAGCATCGCCCTGGCCGCCGCCCCCAGCAACCCCACGGCCGCGGCCGGCAGCATGCGCCGTCTCACCTTCGGCAACAAGCCCTCGGTCACCATCCCGGCCGGCGGCGAGGTGACCAGCGACTCCGTGCGGCTCAACGTGCCGCACGCCGCTGACCTGCTGGTCACCACCTACTCGCCCACTCCCTCGGGCCCGGTGACCTACCACCCGTACGCACGGCAGACCAGCTATGTGGCCGAGGGCGACCGCGCCGAGGACACCTCGGGCACCGCCTTCAACCAGCAGAGCCCGTACTGGCGTTATCTGTCCGCTGTGGACGTGTGGAGCTCCGAGACCGAGGGCGCTGTGGCGGTGCTGGGCGACTCGATCACCGACGGCATCACCTCCAGCCCGGGCGCCAACCGGCGCTGGACCGACTTCCTCGCCGAGCGGCTGCGCACCGAGCGCGACGCGCCCCGGCTGAGCGTCGTCAACTCCGGCATCAGCGGCAACCGCGTCCTGGTCGACGGCAGCAAGTTCTCGCCCAACAACGGGCCGAGCGGGCTGACGCGGATGAGCCGCGACGTGCTCTCCCGTACGGGGGTGAAGGTCGTCGTCGTGGAGCTGGGCCTCAACGACATCATCAAACCGCCCCGGCAGCGCGATCCCAAGCGGATCCTCAACGGTCTGCGGGACATCGTGCGGCAGGCGCACACCCGGGGGCTGCGCGTCGTGGGCGCCACGCTCACCCCCTTCGGCGGGCACCGCGGCTACAACCCGCGGATGGAGGCCGTCCGACAGGCCGTCAACGCCGAGATCCGCAAGGGGAAGGTGTACGACGACGTGGTCGACTTCGACGCGGCGCTGCGGGACCCCGCGCACCCTCAGCGGCTGCGCGCGGCGTACGACTCGGGCGACCATCTGCACCCGAGCGACAACGGGTACCAGGCGATGTCGCAGGCCCTCGACCTGAAGACGCTGAAGGGCGGCCGCCCCGCGAAGCTGTGAGGGGCTGCTCGCGCTGGGCCGCGCCCGGCTTCACCGGGCGTACATCCGGGCGATGACGTCCTCGATGTCCGGCTCCCGGATGGACAGGTCCACCAGCGGGTACTCCGCCGCCAGCCGGGAGACCAGCGGAGCGGCACTCGCGGAGGCCGGAAAGGCCAGCCACTGGCGCGGGCCCTCCGTACGGACCGTGCGGGCGCCGGTGAGGCCCTCGATGGGCGGCAGTTCGCGCTCCAGGTCGACCACCAGGGTGCGCTCGCCGCGGCCCACCTCGTGCAGACCGGCGAGCGGGCCGTCGTACATCAGGCGGCCGTGGTCGATGACCACCACGCGCTTGCACAGCTGCTCGATGTCGCTCAGGTCGTGGGTGGTCAGCAGCACGGTGGTGCCCCGCTCGGCGTTGAGCGTCCGCAGGAACTCGCGGACCCGCGCCTTGCTGACGACGTCCAGGCCGATCGTGGGCTCGTCCAGATAGAGCACATCGGGGTCGTGCAGCAGCGCAGCGGTGATGTCGCCGCGCATCCGCTGCCCCAGCGAGAGCTGCCGTACCGGCACATCCAGCAGATCGCCGAGCTCCAGCAGTTCCACGCAGCGCGCCAGGTTCTCCTCGAAGCGGGCCTGCGGGACGCGGTACATCCGGCGGACGAGACCGTAGGAGTCGCGCAGCGGCAGGTCCCACCACAGGGTGGTGCGCTGCCCGAAGACGACACCGATGCGGCGCACCAGCCGGGTGCGCTCACGCCAGGGGTCGACTCCGGCGACGCGCAGCCGTCCCCCGCTGGGGGTGAGGATGCCGGTGAGCATCTTGATGGTGGTCGACTTGCCGGCGCCGTTCGGGCCGATGAACCCGGCCATCTCGCCGCGCCGCAGGGTGAAGGAGATCCCGTCTACGGCGCGCACCTCCTCGGCCGTACGGCGCAGCAGTCCGGTTCTGCGGCGCACCGTGAAGGTCTTGGTCAGGTCCTGTACGTCGATGAACTCGCCGCCCTCGTCGGCCACGGCTGCTGCGCCCCTTCCGTCGTGCTGCTGTGCAGGTGTTGTCGTGCTGTCGCACCGTTGCGCTGGTGCTGTCGTGCTGTCGTGCTGTCCCGTTCAGCTTCCTGTGCTGCGGTACGCGCGCAGCCCCGCCCGCCACACCAGGCCGGTGAGGGCGCAGCACAGCAGCGCGACGAAGGGCGCCGCGTAGTCGGCCCAGCCCGGCAGGCCCAGCGGATCGTCCCGGCCCAGCACATGCAGCGCGGGCAGCCAGTTGACGAAGGCCAGCGGGACGACGAACGTCACCCCGCGCACCAGTTCCTTGCCGAAGAGGGTGGGCGGGTACTGCAGCAGCGTCGTACCGCCGTAGGTGAAGGCGTTCTGCACCTCGGAGGCGTCCTGCGCCCAGAACTGGAAGGCGCCGCCGAGGACGAACACGCAGCCGAAAATCGCCGCCCCGCACAGCACCATGGAGCACACCATGGCGATCCTGCCCGGCGTCCACTCCAGCTCCAGCCGCAGCACGGACCAGCCCAGCACGAGCGAGCCCTGGGTGATCCGCCCGAGCCTGCGCAGCGAGAAGCGGTCGGCGGCGAGCTGGGCCAGTACCGGGACCGGCCGGGTCAGCAGCACGTCCATGGTGCCGTCCCGCACCCGGCGGCCGACCCGCTCCGCGCTGCCGAGCAGCAGGTCGGACAGGCCGAAGGCGACGCAGGAGGTGCCGTAGAGGAAGGCCACCTCGGGCAGCGCGAAGCCGCCCAGCGCGTCCACCTGCGCGAACATGATCATGATCGCGGCGAAGTCGAGGGAGGTCGTCGCGAAGTTGGCCGCCAGCATGATCGCGAACGAGGCCCGGTACGCCATCGTGGAGCGCACCCACATCGCCGCGATGAAGCCGTAGGCGCGCAGCCCCCAGGCCGCCCGGCTGAGCACGGCGCCGGGCGCGCTCCGGGGCCGGACTCCGGGGGAGCGCGGCAGCGTCTCGGCCAGCTCCTCAGCCACCCTGGACCACCACCTTGCGGGTCGCGACGGTCTGCAGCGCCCGGCCGGCGGCCAGCAGCACCAGGGCCCAGCCGGTCTGGAAGGCCAGCCCCGCCGCTGCGCCGCCCGGCTGGGCGCCCAGCAGTACGTCGGCGGGCACCTGGAGCGTCGCGGACCACGGCAGCAGGCGGGCCGTCTCACCGAAGGCGCCGGGGAAGACGGTCAGCGGCAGCAGCATCCCGGAGAAGAAGAGGCTCAGCAGGGTGGACAGGGCGTTGAGCCCGGTCGCGTCCAGCAGCCAGAAACCGCACAGCGCGACCAGATAGCGCAGCGCGAAGCTGACCACCAGGGCCAGCAGCACGGCGAGCAGGAACAGCAGCCAGCTGCCCGGGGAGGCGGGCAGCGCCAGGTCGAAGGCGAGGGCACCGACGGCCAGCGGCACCACTCCGCGCCCCAGCAGCTGGAAGGCTGCCCGGCCCAGATCGGCGGCGAGCCACCACAGCTGGAGGTCGACCGGCCGGTAGAGGTCGATGGCGACGTCGCCGTTCCTGATCCGTTCGGAGAACTCGTCCTGGAAACCGCCGCCCATCACGGCCACGCTTGCCAGCATCGCCTGCCCGATCCAGACGAAGGTCAGCGCCTGGCTCTGGTCGTAACCGCCGAGGTGGGGACGCTCGTGCCACAGGGCGATGAAGGTATAGGCGAGAATGAAGCCGAAGACGGTGTTGGTGAACACGCCGGCCGCCGTGGCGACGCGGTAGGTGGCGTAGCGCCGGAAGCCACTGACGGCTACGGCGAAATTGAGACGGAGCAGATGCATCCTTTCAAGCCCCTCTACCGTCTTCCCAGTAGCACTTCCGTACGAGCACCGCGCGTGAGCGAAGCCAGGGAGCCTAGCTCACAGGCTTGGTGGGCCACCATCGAATATCCACCGGGCCGGGCTACGGCCCCGAGGGCGTTCTCCGGTACGGAGGGTGCGACAGTGTTCTACGGGGCGTACCAGCATCGCCCGCCATTGGACGAGGAGTCCCTGCAAACATGAGTGACGAGCCGAACAGCGACGCCGAAGGCCGGGAGCCGGGGTCGGACGGCCCGCCAGAGCAGACCTCCGGGGGAGAGCCCACCGAGGCCCCCGGGACGAGCGCGGGGGCCCCTGAGGAGAGGGCGGGAGCCTCCGGGGAGAGTACGGACAGATCGGGCGCCGCCGACCGGCACGCCGGGTCCGCCCGACGGGACTCCGAGCAGCCGGCGGAGCCGGAGGCCGAGCGAGGTGCCGCCGCCTCGCCCACCGCCTCGCCCGCCGCATCGAGCGCCGCCGGCGAGGCGAGCGCGGCGGACGACGCGGACGAGCGCCAGATATCCGCGCCGCGGCAGCCCTCGTGGAGCAAGCAGCCCACCGAGCCCGAGCAGCGGCCCGCGCCGGGCGAGCAGCAGGCGGCGGCGCCGGAGCCGGCGTCGGAGAAGCCCGCATCCCAGGCAGCCCCGCAGAACGCGGCACCGCAGCAGCCCGCATCCGGCGAGCCGGCTGCCCCGAGCGAGACGCCCGCTGTGCCGACGGCGTCCACCCCGCCCCAGCAGCCC
>NZ_JADKMA010000002.1 GCF_017676365.1 Streptomyces oryzae | reverse complement strand
GTGGGGACCGTCGGCGCCTTCGCAGAGAAGACGAGCGGCGATGCTGCCGCGTTCAGCTCCGCTGCGCGCAGCGTGCAGCAGAAGCCGGCCGACGGCAGGCCGGGAGTCGACATCAAGCCGCTCACCAACGCACAGTCAGCGGCGCTCGCCTCGGTGCCACGGGATGGCCGACCGCACACGGCCGAGCTGCCGCAGGTGGGCAGCTACCGGGTGACGTCCGTACATGTCGCGGACGGCACGCTGCTGGTGGGGCTGCCCACCGCGTCGGTCGACGACACGATCAGCACCCTCGTCCTGGTCGAGGTGTGCGTGGCCGGGGCGGGGCTGGTGGGCGCGGGGATCGCCGGAGCGGCGTCCGTACGTGTCGCGCTGCGCCCGCTGCGGCGGATGGCGCGCACGGCCACGCGGGTCTCCGAACTCCCGCTGCACAGCGGTGAGGTGCAGCTGCGCGAGCGCGTACCGGAGCGGGACACCGACCCGGAGACGGAAGTGGGCCAGGTGGGTGCGGCGCTGAACCGGATGCTGGGCCACGTCGGCTCGGCGCTGGCGGCGCGGCACGAGGGCGAGGTGCGGCTGCGCCGGTTCATCGCGGACGCCAGCCACGAGCTGCGCACCCCATTGGCCTCCATCCGCGGCTACGCGGAACTCTCGCGCCGCAGACAGGGCGGAGGGGCCGGCACCGATGCGGACCCGGAGTCCGGTTACGCCCTTGAGCGGATCGAGTCCGAAGCCCTGCGGATGACCGCGCTGGTGGAGGATCTGCTGCTACTGGCCCGGCTCGACGCGGGGCGCCCGCTGGAGCGGCGCCCGGTGGACATCTCGGCGCTGGTGGTGGACGCGGTCAGCGACGCCAGGGTGGCCGGGGCGGCGCATGTCTGGCGCCTGGAGATGCCCGCCTCGCCGCTGCTGGTGACGGGCGACGAGGGACGGCTGCGGCAGGTGCTGGCCAACCTGCTGGCGAACGCCCGTACCCACACCCCGCCCGGTACGACGGTCAGCGCCCAACTGGCCCTGGACGGCGGCCAGGTGGCGGTGCGGATCGTGGACGACGGTCCCGGTATCCCCGCGGACGTCCAGGAGCGGGTCTTCGAACGGTTCGCGCGGGGCGACGCCTCCCGCTCGCGCAACAGCGGCAGCACCGGGCTCGGACTGGCCATCGTGGCGGCCGTTGTGGCCGCGCACGAGGGCCAGGTCGAGGTCGCGAGCCGCCCGGGGCACACCGTCTTCACCGTGCGGCTGCCGGCGAGTCCGGCCGGATCCGGCACCTCACAGGTGGCTCACAGCCTGGCCACACCGGGCTGACAGGCCCGCCCGCGACGGTCGGTGGCATGAGCGTACAAACCGATCTCACCGCGGGCGGAGCCCTTCCGGCTCGCCGCCACCTGCCCTCCCGGACGCCCACCACCGTGCTGGACGTGGTGGTGCCCGTCTACAACGAGGAGGCTTCCCTGGGCCCCTGCGTACGGCGGCTGCACACCTTCCTGACCCGCCACTTCCCCTACGGCTTCCGGATCACCATCGCCGACAACGCCAGCCGGGACCGCACCAAGGAGGTGGCCCGCGAGCTGGTCGATGAGTTCGACTCCGTCTCGCTGGTGCGGCTGGAGGAGAAGGGGCGGGGGCGCGCCCTGCGCACCGTGTGGGCCGCCTCCGACGCGCCCGTACGCGCCTATATGGACGTGGATCTGTCCACCGACCTCAACGCGGTCCTTCCGCTGGTCGCGCCGCTGATCTCCGGCCACTCGGACGTGGCCGTCGGCACCCGGCTGGCCTCCGGTTCCCGTGTCGTACGCGGCCCGAAGCGCGAAGTTCTCTCGCGCGGCTACAACCTCCTGCTGCGCGGCTCGCTGGCCGCCCGGTTCTCCGACGCGCAGTGCGGCTTCAAGGCCGTACGCGGTGAGGTGGCCGACCGGCTGCTGCCGCTGGTGCAGGACAACGGCTGGTTCTTCGACACCGAGCTCCTGGTGCTGGCCGAGCGCGCCGGGCTGCGGATCCACGAGGTACCGGTCGACTGGGTGGACGACCCGGACTCGCGGGTGGACATCCTGCGTACGGTGACCGACGACCTCAAGGGCGTCTGGCGGGTCGGCCGCGCGCTGGCGAGCGGTGCGCTGCCGCTGGACCGGCTGCGGCGGCCGTTCGGCGACGACCCGCGCGACCGTCACCTGGCCGATGTGCCCGGCGGACTGCCGCGCCAGCTGATCGGCTTCTGTCTGGTCGGCGCGCTCAGCACGCTGCTCTATCTGGCGCTCTACTCGCTGCTGCGGCAGGGCATGGGCGCACAGGCCGCGAACGCGCTGGCGCTGCTGCTGTCGGCCCTGGGCAACACCGCCGCGAACCGGCGGCTGACCTTCGGCGTACGGGGGCGCGAGCGCGCTGTGCGGCACCAGGCGCAGGGGTTGCTCGTCTTCGCCGTCGGGCTGGCGTTGACCAGCGGTTCGCTCGCCGCCCTGGGCACTGCCGCGGCGGGGGCGCCGCGCAGTGCGGAGTTGGCCGTGCTGGTGTGCGCCAACCTCGCTGCGACGGTGCTGCGGTTCGTTCTCTTCCGGGTGTGGGTGTTCCCCCGCAGGTGAGGGCCCTCTTGCCCGGTATGGGGGATGCACCCCGAAGGGAGGGTGGGCTTTGCGCCGAGTCCCGGGTGCAGATGCGTTGTGGCTGGGCGCGCGGTTCCCCACGCCCCTTCGGGGCGCACTGTCAGGCCGCCTTGTCAGCGCCCTTCAGGCCGAAGATGTCGACGGCGTGGTAGTAAGTCCACGCCGTCGAGTTGCAGGCCGTCTTCGTGGCTCCGGAGTACCGGTTGCACACTCTTTTGAGGTCTTCGTAGAACGCCGAGTCGATGCGGGACTTGTTCGCCTCGAAAGCACCGACCGCCTTGTAGTTGCGGTAGCCGAAGTCGTGGCGGGCGCAGGCGTTCTGGAAGGGGAAGCCGAACGGGTTGTCGGGCGAGGAGCTGCAGTAGTCGGTGGACCAGTCGAACTCGTAGGCCGCCCACTGTCCCTGGTTCTGCCGGGCGGACCACCAGGCGTCGTAACTGGCGGCGCTGGTCTGCGTCCAGGAGCTGAGGACCTGCAACTTGTCGGCGGGGACGGCCGACGCGGAGCCGGCGGGGATGAGTACGGCGGGAAGCGCAAGAGCGACGGCGGCGAGGGGAACGGCATGACGGCGGCGCATTCGCATGATGACCTCCGGAGGGGGACGAGCCCGCGATGCCCAGGCCAGGTGGGGTTCGCCGGGGCGAGCCAAGCTTGACACCACCACGCGCCGCTGAACAGATACCTCAACTCACTTTCGAGCGCCCCTCGTTCGGGCTCTCCGCGCCCTTCACGGGCGCCCACCGGCACGCCAGGCGCCGTCGCAGAGGCCGTTCTCCCAGGCCCAGGCGGCGATCTCGTCGTTGGTCCGGCCGCGGGCCACCAGGCGGCCGTACGACGTCGAGCTCCCGCTCCGTCAGGGGCTCGGCCAAGGGGGTGGCGGCCCGGTCGCGGGCGGTGGTGCGGGAGCGCTCCGGCAGGGACACGTGCTGGAGCAGCCGCACGGTGATGGCCGGGGCGATCAGCGAGTTCCCCCTGGGCGGCCGCCCGCACGGCCTCGGTGAGCAGCGCGGGCGCGCCGTCCTTGAGCAGGAACCCGCACGCGCCGTGGCGCAGCGCGCGGTAGACGTACTCGTCGAGGTCGAACGTGGTGGCGATCAGTACGTGCAGCGGATCGGGCACATCCGGCCCGGCCGGCTCCCGGGTGGCCTGGAGTCCGTCGAGCTCCGGCATCCGGATGTCGAGCAGGCAGACGTCCGGGCGCAGCCTGCGAGCCGGCTCGACGGCGGTGGCGCCGTCCGGATCACCCTTGGTCGTCGGCGATGAGTACTCGGATCGTCATGCCGCCCATGGTGGCAGCCCTGTTTTCGCGGGCTCCCGGCGGCTGTCCGGGAAGGGGGTGCCCCTTCCGGTGCCGTGCGGGGTGCGGCTGGGTTCGGGGTTGCTCGCGCAGTTCCCCGCGCCCCTTCGGGGCGCCCCGTGCCGTGTACGCGCCCCGCAGCGGCAGTTCGGCCGTGGCCCGCCAGCCGCTCCCCGCCACCGGCCCCGCGGTGAGCCGGCCGCCGGCGCCCTCGATCCGTTCGGCCGGCCCGAGCAGCCCAGTAGCCGCCGCCCCTTCCCGACAGGCGGGAGCCCCCGCCGCCGTTGGCGACGGTGAGCCTGCGGGCCGGTGCCGGCGAAGTCCGTGACGAGAGGGCGCAGTCGGGCGAGGGTGCCGCCCGGCCCGGTGGCAGCCGGCTCCGAGGGCGTACGCAGGACGGAGACCATGCTGCGCATCGAGTCGATCTGCCTCCGCACCGGCCTGTTCGATCCGGCCGAGCATGGCGTCCAGTTCGGCGGGCGGCGGGGCGTGCCCGGATGCGGTGGCGAACCGTACGGCCTTGGTCTGGGCGACGATCGCGGTGACGTGGTGGGCCACGAAGTCGTGCAACTCGCGTGCGTACTCCAGACGTTGGTCCTGCCGGTCCGCGAGCCGCTGACGCTCGCGCAGTGTGTCCAGCAGGCGGAGATAAAGGCCCAGGACGAGCGTCAGGACGGCAGCGACGAGGACGAGCGGCCCGAGAAAACGCCCCGGCGATGTCCCAGTCGGTCTCCGGCAGCCGCAACAGCAGCAGTTCGGCGGCGAAGGCGCTCGCGGCGGCGAGGACGGCGGCCCGCAGCAGCGGCAGCCGGCGCACGGCCCGGGTGACGATCAGCAGCAGTGCACCCACCTCGGTCATGCCCGGCGTGGTCTCCGCCGCTGGGCCAGCTGCACGGTGACGACGGTCAGGGTGCCGGACGCGGCCACCGCAGCGGCCGCGACGAGTCAGAAGCGCGGGGTGGGCAGGGCCAGGGCCGCCACGCACAGCGCGCCGGTCACCACGGTCGCCACGGTCGTCGGGAGGAAGCCGGTCTCCATGCCCTCGGCGACGAGCAGGGCGAGTACGGCGGCACCAGCCGCCCAGAACAGGGCCTGCCGGAGGAGCGGACGAGTCCGGAGCGCTTCGATCATGGCACCTCACGCTACGACGCAGACGCGCGGCCGGCGTCGGTCTTTCGGCCGGCCGAAGCGCTGTTGCAGCGGCGCCGGGTCGGCAATACGGCTGATCCGCCGGATGCCGTCCGGACCGGAAGATCGAGCCGCGGGCCGTGTTCGCCGGGCCCGCTCCTGCCTCCGACCCGTCCGGAAGTCGCCGATGTTCCACTCCGCCTTGCGCGATCTGCACGCCCACAAACGCCGTTTCCAACTGCCGGCCGTGGCAGTCGTGCTCGGGGTGGCCTTCACCTCGGGCTCGCTCCTGTACACCCAGTCCGTCCGTACGGCACTGGAACAGGCACAGGCCACCGCGCAGCCCGATGTCTCCGTGGCGGTGCGGCCGGACACCTCCGCCGACGACGCGGCGCGCGGTGCACGCGCCCGGCTCGACGACCGGCTCCTGAACCGGCTGCGTACGCTGCCCGGCGCGGCGGCCGTTCGCGGTACGGCGGAGGGCACCGCCTTCGTCGTCGGCCCCGGCGGCGAGCTGATCGGCCCACGCGGCGCGCCGGGCTCCGCGTCGGCGGCCGGGTAGGGATCGTCGTCGGCGGCAGTGCCCGCACGGACCGGCTGGTCGGTATCTTCACCGCCCATGACTCCGGCTGGTCTCCGGCGGAACGCTGCCCCTTCTCCACACGGCCACCGCACAGCGGTACTTCGCCACGGGCCCGGGCAACTACACCGCTTTGACCCTCACAGCGGACCCCGGCGTCGCCGAGAGTCGGCTCGCCGCGCGGGCACAGGCAGCGCTGCCGGACGGGCTGCGAGCCGTCACCCGGCAGGCCCTGGACGCGGAGGCCACCGCGACGGCCGGCAACGACCAGCGGAAACTCACCTCCGTCCTGCTGAGCTTCGCCGGGATCGCGCTGTTCGTCGCCACCTTCCTGGTCGCCAACGCCTTCGCCATGCTCAGCGCGGCCCGCGCCGGCGAGCACGCGCTGCTGCGGGCGATCGGCGCGACCCGCCGCCATGTGCTGCGCCTGGTCCTCACGGAGGCCGTGCTGGTGGGGACCGTCGCCGCCGTCCTCGGCCATCTGCTCGGCATGGGGGGGTGGCGGCCGTGCCGGCCCGGCTGTTCGGTACCACCGACGGGCCAGGTGTCCCACTGCGCCTCCTCGCGCCGCAGCCCGCGGTCGCCGCCTTCGGCATAGGTGTCGTGGTCACCGCGCTCGCCGCCTTTCTGCCGGCCCGCCGCGCGGCAGCCGTACCGCCCGTGGCGGCGCTGCGCAGCGGCGAACCCCCGGCCCCGCCTCGCTACGGCGCCGCACCCTCGCCGGCGTGGCCGTCACCGCCGCGGGCGCGCTCCTGACCGCGGCGGCGTCCGGCACCGACGACCTCGGTGTCGTCGCCCTCGCCGACGCGGTCCTGCTGCTCGGCCTCATCGTGCTCACCCCGGCCCTCGCCCTCGGCGTCACGCGGCTGCTCCGCCGTCCGCTGACCCGGCCGTTCGGCGTCCACGGCACGCTCGCCGTGGAGAACACCCGCCGCAATCCCCGCCGTACGGCTGCCACTGCCGCCACCCTGATGATCGGGCTCGCCCTGGTCAGCGCCGCCACGGTGGCGACCGCGACGCGCAGCCGTGCCGCCGCCGAGCAGGCGCGGCAGGCGATGGTCCCCGACCTGGAAGTGACCCCCGTCGAGCACGCGGAGATCGGCCCCGGTACCGCGGAGCGCGTCGCCCGGCTGCCGGACACCGCCGCCGTCACCGCCCCCCGCCGTCTCCGCACCCGTGAAACTGCCCCGGGACGGCTATCTGGACGCCACCGCCGTCGACCCCCGCACGGTCGCGGCATCGCGGTCACCCGGCAGGAGGCACGGGCCCACAACTGGCAGGCCGGCTCCCGCGTCACCGGCACCGTCGACGGCACCCGTCGACGGCACCCGAACGGAACTCGCCCTCCCGGTCGTCGCGATCTACGAGCCCCGGCTCCCTCACCCCCGCGCTGCTGCCGCTGGATGCCGTACCGCAGCCACAGGCCGATGCGTCCGCGCGGGAGCCGCGCACCGACGCCGTACTCGTCGCTGCCGCACCCGGCCGAACGGCCGCCCTCCGGGACGAGATACGCACGGCACTGGACAACCGCACCCTGCTGGGCCGCCCTCGCGCGCCGCCTCGCAGCAGCCGCACCACGGGACGCGGTCGGTCAGGCAGTCAGACGGGTCAGGCCGCGCGGTCCTCGCGGCGGGCTTCCATCCGGTGCACGTTCTGCACCGCGGGCTCGTCGCGCTCCTGGGTGGGGGTGAGGCGGATACCGATGTGGTAGTCCTGCACCAGCATCCAGCCGAGGAACCCGGCGGCGACGGTGCAGGCGACACCTGCCGAGGAGAGCGCCAGGCCGAGAGTTGCCCCGGTGGCCGGCCCGTTCCAGTGGGTCACATGGGTGCCCAGGCTGACGGCGAACAGCGCGAGCGCGGCGACGTTGAGGCCCGCATGAGCCCGACCGACGGTCTTGGCCGCCGAACCGCGCGGGATGCCGAAAGCCCAGTCCACAAAGCCGGGGAGCGCGGCGAGCAGTGCGCTGCCGACGCCCACGACGTTCAGCGCGATCGCCAGATTGAGCCAGAACTGGGCCCCGTTCGCCGCGTAGACGGCGAACCCCACGAGGGTCCCGGTGTAGCAGGCGACCGGGAAGCCGACCAGCATGGGGTGAACGGGGTGACCGGCGATCGTGGCCTTGCTGTACATGAAGCCTCCAAAAAGGCCCCCCGGGTGGGACATGGCGACCGTCGGATTCAGCGTCTCACCGCGCCGGGGATCCGCAACCGCAGGCGGCGCCGGGCCGGTGCCCACACGGTCGGTGCCCTCACGCCGTCCCGGCCTGCTTGGCGGCGTCGTAGCTTCCCCACGCGGCCTGAACGTCGGGCAGGTGCTCCTCCACCCAGTGGGTGAGGGCCGCCACCTGCCGGGCGGCGGCGACGCCGAGCGGGGTGAGGGAGTACTCGACGCGGGGCGGGATCACCGGGTACGCCTCGCGGTGCACCAGTCCGTCCCGCTGCAGGGTCTGGAGGGTGTGCGCGAGCATCTTCTCGCTGACGCCGCCGATCAGCCGGCGCAGCTCACTGAAGCGCCGCGTCTCCTCGAGCAGCACGCACAGGACGAGGACGCCCCAGCGGCTGGTGACGTGCTCCAGGACCAGCCGTGAGGGGCAGTCCGCCGCGGTCACATCGGGCAGCCGGCCCGGCGCCGCGGCCGTCTCCGTACTCTCCTTCATACCAGTAGCTTACGTGAAGGTGGGTACTACCTTTCGGTTAGTAGCCCACCTACGGTTAGTGCACGCTCAACCGCGCCGCACGGCGCAACAGCGCGCAGCCGGGCGCATTGCCCCACAACAACCGCACGCAACCACAGGAGCACCACCATGAGCATCGTCGTCACCGGAGCCACCGGGCAGCTGGGCCGCCTCGTCATCGACGAGCTGCTGGCCAGGGTGCCCGCGGACCAGGTGGCCGCCGTCGTCCGCGACCGGGCCAAAGGCGCGTCACTGACGGAGCGCGGCATCCAGCTGCGCGTGGCCGACTACAACGAGCCGCAGACCCTGGCCGACGCCTTCCGGCCCGGCGACACCGTCCTGCTCATCTCCGGCAACGAGGTGGGCAGGCGTACCCCGCAGCACACCGCGATCATCGAAGCCGCGAAGACCGCCGACGTGGCGCGCCTGGTCTACACCGGCGTCCTCGGCGGGCCCGCCGCCGACTTCGCGCTCGCCGCCGAGCACACCGAGACCGAGGAGGCCGTCCTCGGCTCGGGCCTGCCCCACACCTTCCTGCGCAACGGCTGGTACACCGAGAACTACACCGAGCAGATCCCCGTCCAGCTCCAGCACGGCGTGGCCGGCAGTGCGGGTGAGGGACGCGTCGGCTCGGCGGCCCGCGCCGACTTCGCGGCAGCCGCGGCGGTCGTCCTCACCACCGGGGGCCACGAGGGGAGGGCGTACGAACTCAGCGGCGACCAGGCGTGGACCCTCGCCGAGTACGCCGCTGAACTCTCCCGTCAGTCCCGCACTTCCGTCGCCTACCATGACTTGGCGCCCGAGGCGTTCCGGCAGGTCCTCGTCGGCGCCGGGATGCCGGAACCGTTCGCCGAGATCCTGGTCGACGTGGACGTCAACGGCATCCGCCGCGGTCTGCTCCAGGGCGGCAGCGACGATCTGCGCCGCTTGATCGGCCGCCCGACGACCCCGCTCGCCGACAGCATCGCCGCAGCACTGAAGGGCTGACGGCGATCGCCGGGCGCCCTGCTGGGAGGGCACGACCGCACGCAGAACGATCGCGGAGGGCACGCATGGATCGGATGGACCGCTGAAGGAAGGCAGAAGGGAAGCAGGAGGAGCAGGCCACAGGATGCACATCCCCCATGACGACCCGGCACTGGACGACCCTGTCGGCGCGTCGCTCCGCGGCTGCCATGCCCACCTGGCCCGCCGGCTCGGTGGGGCGGCCACCTACCTGCCGGACGTCGCGACCTTCGCCACGGTCCCCTTGGAACCGGGCTCCTCCGCATGGGCCGATCTCGCCTCCCTGCTCGGGCACGGCGAGCTCGCCGACATGTTCAGCTGCCCCGCGCAGCCCCCGGACGGCTGGGAGCCGGTCTTCTCCCTCGACGGCCTCCAGATGATCCACCTTGCGGCCGGCGCTCCCGCCCCCGCGCAGGGACCCGAGCCGGTCGAGCTCGGGCCCGGCGACGTCCCGGAGATGCTCGCCCTCGTCGCACGGGCGAGCCCGGGACCGTTCTGGCCCCGCACGCACGAACTCGGCACCTACTTGGGCATCCGCGAGAACGGGGCACTGGTCGCCATGGCCGGCGAGCGGCTGCGACCGCCTGGCTGGACCGAGATCAGCGCGGTCTGCACCGCCGCCGAGGCACGCGGCCGCGGTCACGCCGCCCGGCTGGTACGCGCCCTGGTCGCGCGCATCGAGTCACGGAACGAACGCCCCTTCCTGCATGTGGCCGCGGCCAACACCGCGGCCGTCGCGCTCTACGAACACCTCGGCTTCAAGGTGCGCCGGCCCGTGACCTTCCGCGGCTTCCGTACACCCTGACCGCCTCACCAGTCGCAGAAGAGATCAAACGGCTCCCGCGACTCCGGCCGTGCGGCAGCGGTTCACCCGTTCGACCCGGAAGTACGCAACGCTTCTGCGATCTCCCTGTCTGCGACGGCCATGGCCGCGTCGGCGCGGACATACCAGACCTCGCGCCGGGCCGGGGACAGCCCGGCCCAGGGATGGCGCTCCGCGCTGTGCCCGAGAGTGCTGTACAGCGCCACCGCGTACTGCTCGCGCCGCTCGTCCTCGCTCATACGGTTCTCTTCTTCGCAGGGTTCGCGTCGTGCCGCGGGTTCCGCCGGTCGGACGGGAGGCACGCGTGCCGCATTCTTCCCCAAGCCGGCCGCGCCGCTGGGCTCCGGTCAGCCGTCCAGCCAGTCACCGCCCACAGTGGCCGATGCGAATGACTGGGCGTTCCACAGGAAGTGCGGGTGCGCGCAGCCGAACATGTAGGCCAGCAGGGCCGTGTCCTCCTTCCAGGTGGGCGGCCGGTGCAGCGCGTGGAACAGGTCCGCTCCGACGTTGCCGGAGTCGACCTGAACGTCGCGCGCCCCCTCGCCGCCCGCCAGGGAGGCGAGGACGGCGGCTATGTAGGTGCGGCGCAATATCACCCAAACGGTACCGACGTCACCGTGCCATTCCCCGTGCAGCGCCTCGAAAACGGCGAGCTCCTGGTCGAACAGCCGCCACACTTCCGGGTGTTCGCTCCGGCAGCGGGCCGAGAGGCGGGCCGCGCGTTCGCCGAGACCGTCCACCATGGGCGTACGGCCGATGCGCAAGGTGACGCCGTCGGTCAGCAGGCCGGTGCAGGCGTTGGGCTCGATGCCGCACAGTGGGCAACCGTCCCTTGGGGGCAGGCCGTTGGTGATGCCGTCGAACCACAGGGCATGCCGGCCGGTCAGCCCTTCCCAGACGATCGTGGTGTCCATCAGCCACGTGTTCCACAGCAGGCCATGCGCTTCCGGCATGCACCCGTACTTGATCAGCGCGACGACGCACGCCCCGTAGAGGGCCTTCTCGTGCGTGGACATGGAGCTCAGCCAGAAGTTGCTGGCCTCCCCGGTGACGGCGTCCGCGCGTACGTCGGTCATGTCGTTGAGCACCCGGCACAGCACCAGCGAGGCGAGGTGCTCCTCCTGCCAGAGTTCGGCCTCGGGCGAGACGTGCCAGAACAGGCAGTCCATGAGCTGGAGCAGGGAGTAGGTCGAGTGGTCGAGCGGCGTGGTCGGGGGCAGCTCGACGGTGCCCGCCACGTGCTGCCTGAGCCAGTGTTCGTCGACGGACCGCTTGTAGGCGGCGTAGAGCCCGGATATCAGGGCGCGCGCCCCGTTGGTCGTACGGTCCTCGGCGAGGCGCTGCTCGACAACCCGGGCGGTGTCGGACACCTGGATCGCCGCCTCGACGCGCTTGTACTCGTGGAGCACCAGGATGTCGTCCTCGTGCCGGAAGCGGAGTCCGAGGTCCCGGTCGGAGTCGTTCATCTTTCTGGTCCACACCCAGCCGCCGGTCAACACGCTGTCCAGTTCTTTTCGGAAGGGCCATGTTTTGACCGGGAGCGGGCGTCCATCACTTCTACGCCAGTCGTAGTCGTCCAGACTGCGTATGAGCGGCTTGGGTAAATGGGCGCACAGCGTGCAGCCGCACGAGTCGTCATCGGGCGCGACATCCGTGCTCTCCGCCCGCTCGCGCCAGGCACCTTCCAGTAGTTCGCAGGAGAGCCGGCACAGACGGAGGCTGGACTGCACGCCGGGGAATGCCCGCTCTATGACGGCGAGACACGCGTCCAGCTCGCGCAGGCGTTCCACACCGTGAGCATCGGGTGCGGGAAATTCCCTGGGCGCGCGGACCAGCACCCCTTCCACCGGAAACGTCAGGCCGCCGCCGTACGGCTCCTCTCCGCCCGCGGCCCTGTTGCTCCGCGCGACACCGGATTCCTCGCGCCGCTTGTAATCGTCCGTGCAGCTCTTGACAGAGTTTCTGACCATGCCTGCCAGTTCGGTGCTGATTCCGCTTCGTCCCATCGGTGAGTCCTCCTACTCGTGGAAACGCTCACGTCGGTGCTGCGGTACATGCCGGTCCCGCGTGGTGCGCGGGCGTGCGGTGGCGCAGCACTCCCCTCCGTCGGGGGGAGCACTGTCGGGTGCACTTGTCGACTGACGATCTGTTGGGCCAGGTCACACGACTGGCGTGGGGGGTAGCCACCTGCCCTAGGCAGTTTCCTCAGAAATATGCGAGGTGTCCAGGTCAGCTGTACGACAGGTGCACGCTCGCTGCCGTGACCGATCAATAATGAGCAAAGGCGGTCAAGCGGTTGGCATTTCACGGACAAAGGAAGTCGGAAAGCGCTGCCGCCAACATAAAAATGAGTCGCCGACAACACACCGCACCACACGGCACCTGGGATTTCCCTTGCCGCATTCGAACGGAAATCCGATACGGATGGCAGAACACAGCATCTCCTGCGAGGCGGTCCGTCTTCTCGTTAAGCTCCCCGACTCCCGGCGAGTTGACGCACTCGCAGGGCGCCGTCGGCCTGCCGTCAACGACTTGGTGTCGCAGTGAAAAGGAACCAGAACCGCCAGCAGGCCATTCGGTGAGCGCGCCGCCTACCTGTACGGCAGTTGCCGTGCGACGAGTGCGTTTCCGACCCAGCCCCGCTTGAAAAATGGTTGAGGACCCAGATGGAACGAGCCACGAACGCACCCGCGGCCCGGCTGCCCGCTGCCTGGCACGCGTGGTGGTCACTGCCCGTAGCGATATGTTTGGCCACGGCCGTGGTGCTGGTCGTGGGGGCGCCCCAAGACCGGCCGACCGTTCTTCTCGTCGGAGCGCCGGCCACCGCGGCCACGGCCATCTGCGTCGAGCGCCTGCTGAACTGCGAACGCCGCGCCCGGCAGGCCGCCGGGAACCACCACGCGCAGGCGGCGGCGGACAAAGTGCAGGCGGAGCACTGGCTGGCCTCCGTACAGCAGAAGCACGCCGCCGAGGTCTCCGCGCTGCATTCGCAGCTCTCCCAGCTGACCGAGTTCCACAAGGCGCAACTGGTCAGGATCGCGGAGGAGTTCCTGCCCAAGGCCGTCGACGAACTGCGCGCCGGCGAGGCGATGGACGATCTGCTGCGTCCGCTCGCCGACGACCCCGACGTACCGCAGGAGTTCAAGCCCACGCTCAGGAAGCTGCTGCGGTCCGCCATGCTCGCCATCGAGGAGGAGTTCGACCGCAGCTCCTCCGCCCGCAACTCGGTGGTGAGCATCGGCAGCAGGATGCAGGTCTACACGAACAAGATCCGTGCCGATCTGCACGAGATGCAGGGCGTGCACTGCAGGCTTCCGACGGTCGCCCGTGACCTGATGCAGCTCGACCAGGAGCTCGGCCCGGCCGACTGCCTGGCCGCCAGCATCGTCGTACTCGGCGGCGCTGACCACCCCGGCAGGCAGTGGCAGACCCATCAGCCGCTGATCAGCGTGGTCCGCGGCGGCATGGGGCGCATCAAGGAGTACAAGCGGATTCAGCTGCGCCGGCTGCCCCAGCTGGGTGTGGACGGCAGTCTGGTCGACCACCTCACGCTGATCTTCGCCCACCTCATGGACAACGCGACGCGGTACTCGCCCCCTGCGGAACCGGTGATCGTCTCCGCCAAGGAAGTGCCCAACGGTCTGGGCATCCAGATCCAGGACGCCGGCACCGGGCTCAGGGCGGAGAAGCGGCAGCAGGCGATGCGGCTGCTGAACGGCGTGGCCATCGGCTCCGGGCCCGGCGGGCTGGCGGAGGACGCGCAGATCGGCCTGCGCGTGGTGGGCAACCTCGCCCGCAAGTACGGCATCACGGTCACCTTCGACGACTCGCCATGGCTCGGCACCGCCGCGGTCGTTGTGGTCCCCCACAAGTACTTCAAGCCTCTCGACAAGCCCATGTACTCCGACCCGCCCCGGGCCGCCAGGCTCCAGCGGCGCCCCCACCCCGCCGTCCCGGCTCGGCCCGAACCCGCCGCGGCCCGGCCCGAACCCGTCCCGGCCGGCTCCGACGCCGCACCGGGCGGCCCGACGGCAACAGCCGGTCAGGACCGTCCGGACACCCTGGACGAGGATCCGGTCCCGGACGGCACCACGCCGGGCGGCCTGCCCAAGCGCAGCAAACCGGCCATGGGCGTACCGGGCCCCGGCAACGGCGTCCATGCCGCGCCGGGAGTGGACACCTCCAGCGTTCCGCCCGAGGAGTCGTTCGCCGGACTGGCCGCCTTCGTGTCCAGCAACAGCCCGGCAGATGTGTCCGGCAACAGCAGCCCGGTGAACGGGCCCGCCACGCACGACCGCCTCGACGAGCAACAAGAGAGTGATTAGCCACATGACGCAGCATCAGCCCGACTTGAGCTGGGCGCTTCGCGACCTGGCGGACAGCATCCCGGAAATCCGCTTCGCCGTGGTGGCGTCCTCGGACGGAAAGGCCATCACCGCGTTCGGCGCCGACCCCGACGACGCCGACCGGTTCGCCGCCATCGTCGCCGGCCTGCAGTCGCTGGCCCAGCCCGTCGCCGAACAGTTCCCCAAGCACAGGGGCCAGTTGCGGCTCGCCGGGATCGAGGTCGACGGCGGACACCTCTTCGTCGTACGCGCAGGGAACGAGACGTACCTGGGCGTGCTGGCCAAAACGGGGATCGACCAGGGGCTGCTGGGGCACCAGATGAGGGACTGCGCCCGCAGGATGGGCGACCTCCTCGGCACCGTTCCGCGCCAGGAGCAGCCTGGATGACCGGACGGAAGCCGGGCCCGGTGCCGTCCGGGCTGGAGCGTTACTACATACTCACCGATGGCCGCAGCGCGCCCACCGTTGAGGCGACGGGCCTCGATGTGGCCACCCTCATCGTCGCCCGCTCCGCGCCCGAACCGGGGAGCAGACCCGAGCACGAAGCCATCCTCCGGAACTGCCGCGACCCGTTGTCGGTGGCCGAGCTGGGCGCGTATCTGGAGCTTCCCTTCAACGTTCTCTCGGTGCTGGTGGCCGACCTGCTCAACGCAGGCGGCGTGGAAGCCCGTGATCCCATCGCAGGTACGCGCGACGGCGCGCCCGACCTCGCGCTCCTTGAGGAGGTACTCAGTGGACTTCAACGGCTTTGACCGGCCGGCATTTCCGCAACGGGCGGGAGCGCTGCACGCGGGAAGCCGGTCGGTCAAAGTGATGGTCGCCGGCGGCTTCGGCACGGGCAAGACGACCATGGTCGGCTCGGTCAGCGACATCGTGCCGCTCACCACCGAGGAAACCCTCACGCAGGCCACCGTCGGCGTCGACGACCTGGTCGGCGTGGCGGACAAGAAGAGCACCACCGTCAGCCTCGACTTCGGCCGGATCAGCCTCAACGAGCAACTGGTGCTGTATCTGTTCGGCACGCCGGGGCAGGAGCGGTTCTGGTTTCTGTGGAACGGCCTGTTCAAGGGCGCTCTCGGCGCGGTCGTCCTGGTGGACACACGGCGGTTGCAGTCCAGCTTCCGGGCCATCGAGGAGATGGAGAGGCTGAACGTACCGTTCGTCATCGCCCTCAACATGTTCCCCGACGCCCGCAGCTACCCCGCCGAGGAGGTGCGGGAGGCCCTGGCCATCGACCCGCACACACCGATCCTCACCTGTGACGCGCGCGACCGGGCTTCGAGCCGCGATGTTCTGATCGCGCTCATCCGCCACATCAAGGAACGGTCTGCTGCCGCATTGGAGCCGCGATGAACGCCGAGCCCTCCGACGGTCAGCGCCTTGACCCGCCGAACCCGTCCGCAGGCTGTCCTGTGCGGCACGCCGGCGCCCCGACGAGGCTGTACGCGGCGGAGACCACGGTCGACCCGTACGGAACCTACTCGCGGCTGCGCAAGCAGTACGGGCAGGTCGCGCCGGTGCTGCTGGAGGGCGACGTGCCCGCCTGGCTCGTACTCGGTTACCGGGAGAACCGGCGGGTGCTGGACAACCCCGATCAGTTCAGCCGGGACTCGCGCAGATGGCGGGACTGGCAGGAAGGGCGGATCGCGGAGACCTCGCCGCTCATTCCGATGCTGGGCTGGCGTCCGGACTGTCTCTCGCAGGACGGGGAGCCGCATCAGCGGCTGCGCACGGCGGTCACCGAAAGCATGCGGACAGTCGCCGATCGCGGGATACGGCGCCATGTCCTCCACTTCGCCCACCAGCAGATCGACGCTTTCGCCGACACCGGACGCGCCGATCTGGTGCTCCAGTACGCCCAGTACCTGCCGATGCTCGTCCTGACGCGGCTCTTCGGGCTCCCGGAGAGCGAGGGCAAGGGCCTGGTGACGTCCTGCGCGCAGATGATGAAGGGCGGCGAGGACGCCATCGCGCACAACGACCGGATCGGCCGGGTGCTCGCCGAGCTCACCTCGCACAAACGCGCCGAACCCGGCCCGGACTTCGCCACGGGGCTGATTCAGCACCCTGCCTGCCTGGACGACGACGAGGTCCAGAACCACCTGCGCCTCGTACTGATCGCGGCCCACACCACAACGAGCAACCTGCTGGCGCGGGTGCTGCAGATGATCCTCAGCGACGACTCGCACCTCGCCAAGGTGGTGAGCGGACAGCTGACCGTCTCGGCGATCATCGAGGAGATGATGTGGAACTCGCCGCCGCTGGCCGTGCTCCCCGGCCGGTTCGCCACCGCCGACTGCGAACTCGGCGGTCAGCATCTGAAGATCGGAGACCTGCTCATCCTCGGCCTGGCCGCGGGGAACCTGGACCCGGAGATCCGCCCGCACACGGGTACCACGGTGCAGGGCAACCAGGCCCACCTGGCGTTCAGCAGCGGCCCGCACGAATGCCCGGGCCAGGCCATCGGCCAAACCATCATCGAGGCGGCCGTGGAGGTGCTGCTCCGACGGCTCCCCGGTCTCCGCCTCGACGCCGACCCCACCGACCTCACGGACACCGCCTCCACCTGGGAAACCCGGCTCGATCACCTGCCGGTCAGCTTCTCCTGACGAAGTGGTACGTGGTCTTCCGACGAGGCCGTGCGCGATCGGCAACCAAAGGCAGATCCCTGGGCAGACCTGGCCAACGGGCTCCTTCTGGAGGAGGAAGCCTGGGGTGCCCCCTTCCCGGCACGGTGACCACCGCCCCTTCCCCTGTCCGGCATTGCGGGACAGCTCTCAACCAGGAAAAGCGGGGGAACGTTTTGACCCGGTCCTGCCTCCTGTCATGCCGAAGCGGGCCCTCAGGAGACCCGCCGGAGGCGAGAGGTGTTCCCATGACATCGAGCACGACCTCGGTCACGGCTGCCGTCGACAGACCGCTCCCGAACGCTGAAGGGGCGAAGCACAGCTGGCTGGAGGTGCGCGGCGTCCGCTTGCATATCGCCGAGTACGGGACCGGGGCGCCGGTCCTGCTGCTGCACGGCTTCCCGCAGCACTGGTTCGCCTGGCACCGGGTCGCCGTCCTGTCGGCCGGACGACGGCTGATCTGCCCGGATCTGCGGGGCTTCGGCTGGTCGGAGCAGACCCGGCGCGGCTACGACATCGATGGCTTGTCCGACGACATGCTCGCGCTGCTGGACGCACTCGGGCTCGATCGCGTGGATCTGGTCGGGCACGACTGGGGTGCCCACGTCGGCTTCCGGCTGTGCCTGCGGGCACCGGAGCGGTTCCGTGGTTACCTGGCGCTCAATGTGGCGCACCCGTGGGCCCGGCAGCGGGCCATCCTGCCGAACCTGTGGCGGCAGTGGTACACCGCGTTCGTCGAGTATCCGGTGATCGGCCGGGCCGTGCTGCGCCGCTGGCCGGGGTTCTGCCGCTTCCTGCTGCGTCACCAGGTCGCCGGCCAGTCGGTCTGGCAGGCCGACGAGCTCGCGGAGTTCAGCGCTGCGGCCCAGGCCGGCGCGCATGCCGGGCAGGCCATGTTCTGGCAGTACGTGGTCCGGGAGATCCCGGCGCTGCTGCGCGGCAGATGGCGCGGGGAGCGGCTGACCGTCCCGACCGTGCTGCTGGGCGGCGAGCGGGACAACGTGTTCCCGCCGTCGATGCTGGCCGGGGGCGAGAGTCACGCGGACGATCTCACCGTGCGGATCGTGCCGGGCGTCGGCCACTTTCTGCCTCGGGAGAGTCCCCACGTCGTCGCCGGGGCGATGCGGGAGCTGTTCGTGACGGGGCGTTGAAAGACTAGGGGCGCAAGGCCGCCCGCAGCGCGACCTTCCGGATGAAGGCCCGGCTGCGGCGGCCACCGAGAGCGTACGCCCACTGAACCGGCCGCAGGGCGGCGGGACGTGCCGCGCCGAGCATGGCGAAGCGCGTGCCGTCACCCTCAGGTTCGGCAGCCATACCCCCCACCACCAGCCGCGACTGCATCAGACACCAGCCGGGAGCCAGCCGCACCTCGAAGGCGCTGCGGCAGCCCAGGGGACCCACCGCCAGGGCGCGCTTGCGATCGGCGTCGCCGGGCGGGACGCGGAACTCGCGCAACAGAGGCACGAGGTGCGGCAGCTCGCCCGCCAGATCCGAGGCGACCGCCCATACCTTGTCGTACGGCAGCTCCAGGCGCTCCTCCGCGTACAACGTGGTGTGCAGGCCCGCGGCCAGCAGCCGCAGCCGGGTGACGGTATCAACGCTCATTGCTGCCACGCCTTCCGGAATGCCGAACGGGCGCGGTGCAGCCGCGACTTGACGGTGCCCGGCGCGATGCCCAGTACCTCGGCCGCACTTCGTTCATCAAGCTCCTCAAGCTCGCGCAGGACGAGCACGGCGCGGTGATGCACGGGCATCCGCGCAAGCACATCCCTCACCTGTGCCGACAGCTCGGCGTCACCGACGCCGACGAGACCGCGCAGGCGGGCGACTTCGTCGGGGTCGACGGCCTGCTCGACGGCGGTGCGCCGCGCCACCCGCACCGCCTCGCGCACGGTGACGGTGCGTACCCAGCCGTAGAACGCCTGGGGATCGCGCAGCCCCCGCATCCCGACGAAGACCGCGGTCAGCGCATCCTGGACGGCATCCTCGCAATGCGACAGGGCGATCGGCCGGCACAGCCGGGTCACATACGGCGTCACCACGGTCAGCACCTCGTCCATCGCCAGCGCATCGCCTGCCCGCGCCGCCCGCACCAGCCCGGCCACGGCATCCCACGGCGGCTGAGGTTCTCCTGCTGAGCCGTCCATCCCCGCGGACATTACAACCCCGAGGCTGAGCACATGAGGTGAGGGCGGCTGTGAGCAGTCCGTATACGCAGTTCAGGAGTCCTTGGCCACCGGTTCCAGAATCGCCACGCACTCCATGTGCTGCGTCATCGGGAAGACGTCGCAGCGTGCACTGCAACAAAACCGCAGGTCACGCCCATGCTTCGCCCCCACTTCCCACGTGTCAAGGCTCGGAGCGTCAAACGAGCGTCATGCCTCCCGCACATTGCTCGTCCGCTCACGGCGCGGTGCCGACAGGACTGCCTCTTCTCCCGAGATCCCGGCTGGACCGCCAGCCGTGGTGCGCGGCGATCATGCCCTGCCCCTCGCGTCGGTGTCCCGACCCGCCTCGCTGCCGGCGGTCATGGCATCGACCACATGCCTGAGTTGGGAGCGCACGGTGATGCCCAGCTTGGGAAACGCTCGGTAAAGGTGCGAGCTGACGGTACGCGGGGACAGATGCAGCTTCTCGGCCACCTCACGGTTGGTGAGTCCGAGCGCCGCCAGCCGCACGATCTGCTGCTGCTGTGGCGTGAGGCCGGCGAAGGAGTCCGGTCTCGTGGTGCCGCTCTGGGCACCGGCGGCCCTGAGTTCGGACTGGGCCCGCGCCACCCAGGGCTGCGCGGCCAGCCGCCGGAAGACGGCCTCGGCGTCGACCAGTGGCGGACGGGCATCGGAGATACGGCGGCGGCGGCGCAGCCACTCCCCGTACGCGAGCAGCGCCTGGCCTCGCTCGAAAGGCCGGCGGGCGAGCGCGGGATTCTCCAGAGCCGCCGTGAAGTGGTGCTCGGCCTCCTCGGCCGGGGCGAGCGCCGCCCGGCTCAGACGGACCAGCGCGGCCCTGCGCGGCGCCAGCGCGCCCGCGTCCGCCAATGACCGCTCGGCTCCGTCCACGATCCGGGTGGCCTCCTCGCGACGGCCGACCCGGGCCGCGGCAGCCGCCAGCTCGGGCAACGCCGGGTAGGAGAGGTGGTAGTGCGTGGGGTTGCCCCGGTCGTCGAAGAGCACACGACAGTGCTGGTAGGCGGTCTCGTGATCGCCTTCCGCGGCGGCGGCGGTGCCCAGCGCGCGGTGGGCGAGAACGAGGACGGAACGGCTCTCCCGCGGGTCGACGAGCGAGAGGGCGTACCGCGCCCGGGCGTGGGCCCCGGCCACGTCACCGCGCAGCGCGCACAGCAGCGCCTCCGTCGCCGCGGCACAGGCTGCGGCGTGATCGAGACCGGCCGACGACGCGACGGCCGCGAGTTCGGCGCAGGCCGTCTGCGCACGGGCCCACCGGCCCTGCTCCAGATAGGCGAGGGCGGCTGCCCCGCCGAGGCCGTCCGGCAGCGGTCCCTGCGCGGTCCACGAGGCGAGCGCCGCGTCGTACGTGCGCGCGGCCAGTTCTGTCTCGTCCAGCAGCCAGGCCGCGGCGGCGAGCAGGATCAGCGTCTGCGGTTCCTCTCGCGCGACCGCGGCCAGGGCGGGCAGCCGCAGAGCGAAGCGCGCGTCGGCGGCCTCCGGATGCGCGACGGCCCCGGCCCAGCCCGCCAGGAGTCTCTCCCGCTCTCCGAGCCGGTGGTCGGGGGGCGCCGAGGCCAGGGGCAGCAGGCGTTCGATCTCGTACAACTGGGCCGGGTCACCGGAGTAGAAGCGCACCACAGCGGCGGCGGCCAGGGCCTCCGACGCCGCCGCGGGATCGGTGTCGGCCAGGGCGGCGGCGGGGCGCATCAGCTGTCCGAAGGCGGCGTTGTGCGAGCTGGTCAGTGTCATGAGCCGGCCGACCTGGAGGGCGGCGAGGGCAGCGGCCGTCGGGTCGTCGGTGGCGGCGCGGGTGCGTGCGGCCAGCCGTTCGACGGAGGCGAGCCTGCCGGTCAGGACCGCCGCACTGGTCGCGGCGGCCAGCAGCCGGGTGCTCTCCCCCCGGTCGGGGTGCAGGTCCGCGGCCCGTTCCAGCATGTGGGCGGCAGCCGCGTAGCCACTGCGGTGACGTGCCCGGTTCGCACTGCCTTCGAGCCGGGCCGAAACCGCCGCGCTCGGGCCGGAGGCAGCGGCGGCAAGGTGCCAGGCGTGCCGGTCGGGATCCTGGTCGCCGAACAGCTCGGCCAGCCCCAGGTGCGCCGCGCGCCGCTCCTCGGCAGGGGCCGTGTGGTAGATCGCGAGGCGGGAGAGCGGATGGTCGCAGCGCAGTCGTCCCCCGCTTCGCCGGACGAGTCCGGCCTCCTCGGCGGGCGCCCACACCGGATCGCCGATGTCGGGAAGCCAGGACAGCACGGTGTGCGACGGGTCCTCGTTGTCGACGGTGGCCAGGCGCACCACCGCGCGGCGCGTCTCGGCGGGCAGTGCGGCCAGCCGGTCGGCGTAGACCCGCCCCAGCCGTTCGGTGACCGGAAGCGGGCCGTGCATCGCGCGGGACGTGCTGTCGTGGTCGCCGACGGCCCGGGCCAGTTCCACCAGGGCGAGGGGGTTGCCCTCGGCCTGGTCGAGGATGGATGCCCGGGTGAGTCCGGCGGGCACCCGCGGTTGGAGGTCCAGCAGCCGTTCCGCCGCGCCGCGGTCGAGGGGCTCCAGGGTGAGGGTCGGTTCCTGAGCGGCGAGCCCGCGCAACGTGGGGTCCCTGGTGGCGACCAGCAGCGTCACCGGTTCGCCGGCCAGACGCCGGGCGGCGAAGGAGAGAGCGTCCAGCGAGGCGCGGTCGGCCCACTGGGCGCCGTCCACGACCACCAGCAGCGGGCGCTCGGCGGCGAGGTCCGACAGCATGGTGAGGACCGCTGTCCCGATGAGCATCGGGTCCGGCGCCTCGCTTCGCTCCGCCATTCCGAAAGCGACGTGCAGCGCCCCGCGCTGCCTGAGAGGCAGGGCGTCGATCCGCCCGCGGACCGGACGTAGCAGCTGGTGCAGCCCCGACAACGCCAGGTGGGTCTCGGACTGGCTGCTGTCGGCCCTGAGTACCCGGCCGCCGTCCGCGGCGAAACGCTCCACGACCGCCTCCACCAGGGTGGTCTTGCCCGCTCCGAACTCTCCCACCACGGTCAGCAGAGCGTCCACCGGCCTCGTCACGGACTCCGCCGCACGCGGCGTGGTCACCGCTGCGACCAGCCTGTCCAACTCGGCTTCTCTGATCACGGCGGTGCCGCTGAGGCCGCAGGCGGTTGTCACTGTGTACTCGTCCACCGGTTCTCCAGATGTGGCGGGATCTTCCAGGGCGCTACGCCTCCGATCACCGCATCCCGCGCATCGACGCTACCAGGGCGTTCTCGGTGTACCCCGGGTGCAGTCACATGACGGACGGCGCCTGCGGTCGGCGCCCAGGACCCTGCGGGCCACCGTGGACATGAAGCCCCACGCGCGCCTGCCCGTCCGCACCGGGGACGGCCGCGGGCCCGCCACCCCGGAGAAGTGCAGTCATGTGTCCGATACCTCCGAGGCACCGCATGCTCGCAGGCTGGAAGACGTCCGAACCTTCGAAGGAGAACAATGACCCCCCATTCCTCCCCGTCCACCGAGACCGGGACGCCGACGGTGAGCACCATCGAACTCGGTGAGGTGCGGATCCACCGCGTCATGGAGTACTCCGACACCACTCCGATGACGACGGATGTCTTCTTCCCCGGCAGCAAGCCCGAGGAGTGGCAGCGGCACACCGAGATGCTGGCGCCCCACCACTGGGAGCCGGACACCGATCTCACCCGAGCCGCCACCCAGTCCTGGGTGCTGCGCAGCGAGGGCAGGATCATCCTGATCGACACCGGCGCGGGTAATGACAAGTACCGCCCGCTGCAACCGATCTGGTCCTATCTGAGCACCGACTACCTGGCGAATCTCGCCGCTGTCGGCGTGCGGCCCGAAGACGTCGACATCGTCGTCAACACCCACCTGCACGACGACCACGTCGGCTGGAACACCCGGCTAGAAGGCCGCGACTGGGTCCCCACCTTCCCCAACGCGACCTACCTCATGCCGCAGCGTGACTTCGAGTACTGGAGGCCCGAGAACCTCCACAACACGGTATTCGGGCGGGGCAACCAGAACGTCTACGAGGACAGCATCGACCCGGTCGTCGAGGCCGGTCTGGTGGAGACCTGGGACGAGTCCTACACCATCGACTCCCACCTCCGCCTCGAATCGGCACCCGGCCACACCCCCGGCGCCTCGATCATCCACCTGGAGTCCGGGGGCGACCGCGCGATCTTCGCCGGCGACCTTCTGCACGGCGCGATCCAGGTGCACGAGCCGCACATCAACAGCTGCTTCGAAGAGGACGAGGACGGTGCTCGCGCCAGCCGTGCGCGCATGTTCGCGCACGCCGCGGACAACAACGCCCTCGTGCTCCCGGCGCACCTGCCCGGACACGGTGCCTTCGAAATGCGCCGCCGGGGTTCCGGCTTCGAGCTGACCAACTGGGCGCCGTTCTCCCGCACCTGATCCGACCGCCCGTCCTGCAAGGAGGAACCCCCTCGTCCACCACGTTGCCCAGGAACCCGGAGAACACGACCGCGGTCCTCGACATGTCCGGCTACCGCGTCACCCGACGAGCCTGGGTCGCGGCTGTCCAGGGCGGGCGTACGACCTGCTGAGCACCGTCTCGAACATCGCCCGCTGGGTCTTCGGCAACCCGGCGGTCTGAGACCGCACCGTCACGCACCCGGCAGCCTCCCCGGACAGCCCTGCCGGACTCACCGACTCACCGACCGGCAAGGAGATTCCGTTGACCGACCGCAACCTCGTCGTGCAAACCGCGCAGGGCGCGGTCCGTGGCACCCTGAGCGACGACCACGCCGTGTTCCTCGGTGTTCCCTACGCCGCGCCTCCCGTCGGCGCGGCCCGTTTCGCGGCCCCGCGACCGCACGATCCGTGGGAGGGGGTTCTGGACGCCACGAAATGGGGACCGACCGCGCCGCAGGCGCCGCGCCGCCTCGGCACACTGGAGATGACGGCCTACTTCGGGTCCGGATGGGTACGAGGGCCGGAATACCTCACCGTCAACGTCTGGGCACCCCGGACCGCGCGGCCCGGTGCGCCGGTCATGGTGTTCGTGCACGGCGGCGCCTTCGTCGCCGGTTCCAACCGGTCGTCCCTCTACGACGGCAGCCGCTTCGCCCGTGACGGCGTCGTGCTGGTCACCGTGAACTACCGGCTCGGCATCCCCGGCTTCCTCGACCTGTCCGGAGCCCCCCGCAACCGGGGTCTGCTCGACGTGCTCCAAGCCCTGCGCTGGGTGCGGGAGAACATCGCCGCCTTCGGCGGGGATCCCGGGAACGTCACGCTGTTCGGTCAGTCGGCCGGTGCCACCCTCACCTGTGCCGTCCTGGCCGATCCCGCGGCAGAGGGACTCGTCGCGCGCGCGATCGTCCAGAGCGGCAACGGACGGGGGGCGTTCACGCCCGAGCAGGCGGCGCGGGTGACGGCCGCCGCGGCCGTGAAGCTGGGTGTCGCACCGTACGCCGAGGCGTTCGCGCGAATCACCGACGAACGTCTCGTCGAAATCATGCCGGGCCTGTCAGGGATCGACTTGCGCACGACGACCGCCGGCGATCCGCTCATCGGGCTCAGCCCGTTCAGCGTGGTGCTCGACCGTCAGCCCGCCGACGCCGTCGCCGACGGAGCGGGCGCGAGCGTGGACTTGCTGATCGGCACGAACGCCGAGGAGGGCAATCTCTACCTGGCCCCGTTCGGCGCGCTCGGCACGTCGACCATGGCCGATGTGGAGGCCACCGCCGCCCTGTTCCGCCCCGACCCCGCGCGGTATGTCGCGTCCTTCCGCCGCAGCCGTCCAGGAGGCACGGCCGGCGAACTGCGCTCCGCCCTCATCGCCGAGGCCCTGTTCGTCGCCGGCAGCCGCGACCTCGCCGACGCGCATGCCGCACACAAGGGTTCCCGTACCTTCCGCTACGAGTTCGCCTGGCGTTCTCCCGCTCTGGGCGGTGAACTGGGCGCGGCGCACACCGTCGAGGTGCCCTTCGTCTTCGATGTGACCGACCAGCCCGGTCTGCTCGGTCCCCACAACCTGCTCGGTGCCGGGACGCCGCCGGCCGAACTCGCCACCCGCACACACGCGGCATGGATCGCCTTCGCCACGACCGGAGACCCGGGCTGGGCTCCGTACGAGCGGGGGAACGGACCACTCATGCGCATCGCAGAGGAGTGGGAGGCCGTCCCGGGACGGCGCCCCGAACCGAGTCCGTCCGCGGGCTGACGATCACGGGCCGGCCTGTTTGATCAGCTCGACGACCGGCCCGTGCGCCGGGCTGTCCCGGTACGCGAAGCGGGGCCCGGTTTCCGCTGGCCCGGTCAACGACGGCACCCGGATCCTCGCCCTCCGCAGACAGTGCCACGAGGTGCTCGTCGCCGCGCTCGACGGCGTGGGTGAGACGGTCGACGCGGCGAGAAGGCGCCGCCGATGCAGGTGTCTCCCTTACGAATTCGCAGGTCAGGAAGGTCTCAACGGGCAATTCGTTCGCTCGAACGCTGCACGGAACGGAACAGGTCGAGCGACTCACCTACGCTATGAACCCGCAGGTCAGGCCGCTTTCCCGGCAGGCTCCAGAATCGCCACGCACTCCATGTGCTGCGTCATCGGGAAGAGGTCGAAGGCGCGGAGGAAGCGGGGGCGGTAGCCGGCGGTGGCGAAGTAGGAGAGGTCGCGGGCGAGGGCGGCCGGGTCGCAGGCGACGTAGGCGATGCGGCGGGGGCCGAGGCCCGCGACGTGGTTGACGAGTTGCTTGCCGGCGCCGGTGCGGGGCGGGTCGAGGACGACGAGGTCGGCCTCGGTGATGCCGGTGCGCGGGAGGACCTTCTCGACCTTGCCGTGCTCGATGCGGACGCGCGGGAAGTCCTGGAGGTTCTTGCGGGCGTCGGCCACGGCCCGCTTGCCCGCCTCGATGCCGAGCACCGCGCCCTTCTCGCCGATGCGGTCGGCCAGCGCTCCAGCGAACAGGCCGACGCCGCAGTACAGATCGAGCGCCGTCTCGCCCTTGCGCGGGGTCAGCCCGCGCATCACGGCGTCGACGAGGAGATCGGCGGCTTGCGGGTGCACCTGCCAGAAGCCGCCCTCGCCGACCCGCCAGGTGCGGCCGTCCGCGCGCTCGCGGACGAAGTCCCGGCCGTGTACGCGGTGCACGGCCCGGTCCTTCTCGCCGACGCGAAGCACGGAAACCTCGCGGTTCAGCTCCACCAGCGGAAGCCGGCCGCCGGGGCGCGGGGTGAGGACGACCTGCCGGTCGGCGGAGCCGGTGGCGGCGATCGCGTCGACGGTGGCGATCTGCGGCCACTCGCGGGCCTCGATGCCCAGCTCCTCCACGCCGGGCGCGGCGATCAGGCAGTGGTCGATGCGCTGGACCTCATGCGAGCGGTGCTTGAGCAGCCCGGCGTGGCCCTCGTCGTCGATGGTGTAGCGCACCCGGGTGCGCCAGGCGGGTACCTCGCCGGGAGCGACCTTGTCACCGGGCGCGGGCTCGACGGTGCCGTCCCAGGAGACGTCCTCGGGGGTCATACCGGCCAGCCGCTGCAGCTGTTCGGTGAGCACCTCGGCCTTGAACCGGCGCTGTGCGCCGGGCTTGACGTGCTGCCAGTCGCAGCCGCCGCAGCGTCCGGGGCCGGAGAAGGGGCAGGGGGCCTCGACACGGTCCTTCGCGGGGTCGAGGATCCGCACCGCGTCGGCCCGCAGGAAGCGGGAGTCGGCGCGGCCCTCGGTCACCCGTGCCACCACCCGCTCGCCGGGCAGCGTGTGCCGTACGAAGAGCACCTGGCCGCTCTCCGTACGGGCGACGCAGTGGCCGCCGTGCGCCACAGGACCGACCTCGACCTCGTACTCCTCCCCCACCAGGGAGGCGGCGAGCTGGTCGGACGCGGGCGCTGACGCGCTGGCTTCGGGCATCAGGGGGTGACTCCAGAGAACTATGGGGCTGCGGGGAGCTGGGCAGACGTGGCCGCAGCTGCCGAGTCTACTTCGCGGCTACTTCCCCCGCTGCCGGGTCAGGCCCCCGGCCGCCTCCGGCCCGCTCCCGGTGCCTTCGCCGGCCTTGGCGCCCTCGCCGGTCCGGGCGCTCTTGACGCTCTCGCCCTCCTTGGCGCCCTTGCCGCTCTTCCCGTTCCTGCCGTCCTTCTGCGCCTTCCGCGGCTGGATGACGGGGCCGCGGCGCACCGAGCCGGGGGCGTTCCACTGCTCGCGCCGCCGGGCCCGTTTCTTGGCGACCTCGGAGGACTCCAGCTGGTAGGGCACCGACGTGACCATGACGCCCGGTGTGAACAGCAGCCGCCCCTTGAGCCGAAGGGCGCTCTGGTTGTGCAGCAGGTGCTCGTACCAGCGGCCGACCACGTACTCGGGGATGAAGACGCTGACCACGTCGCGGGGCTGCTCCTGGCGCAGCCGCTTCACGTAGGCGATGACCGGGCGCGAGATCTCCCGGTAGGGCGAGTCGAGGATGGTGAGCGGGATGTCGATGCCGCTCTCGTCCCACTCCCGGCGCAGCTGCTCCGTCTCGTGCGGGTCCATGTTGACGGTGACGGCCTCGAGGGTGTCGGAGCGCAGCAGCTTGGCGTAGCGCAGGGCGCGCAGCGTCGGCTTGTGGATCTTCGATACGAGTACGAAGGAGTGCACCCGCGAGGGGCGCAGCTTGGCCTCGGCCGGGTCCTCGGCCGCCAGTTCCTCGGCGACGCCGTCGTAGTGCCGGCGGATGCCGGTCATCACTGCGTAGAAGAGCGCCATGCCCACCAGGGAGACCCAGGCCCCGTGGGTGAACTTGGTCACCAGCACCACCACGAGCACCAGCCCGGTGAAGAAGGCTCCGAAGGCGTTGATGGCGCGCGAGCGGTACATGTGGCGGCGGCGCGCGCGGTCGGTCTCGGTGGTCAGCAGCCGGTTCCAGTGCCGGACCATGCCCGTCTGGCTGAGCGTGAACGAGACGAACACGCCCACGATGTAGAGCTGGATCAGGCGGGTGGAGTCGGCTCCGTAGACCACCACGAGTATCGTCGCGGCCCCGGCCAGCAGCACGATGCCGTTGGAGAAGGCGAGCCGGTCGCCGCGGGTGTGCAGCTGGCGCGGCAGATAGCGGTCCTGCGCCAGGATCGAGCCGAGCAGCGGGAAGCCGTTGTATGCGGTGTTGGCGGCCAGGAACAGCACCAGTGCGGTGGCCGCCGCCAGGTAGACGAACGGAAGCGTCCCGTCGCCGAACACCGCTGCCGCGACCTGGGAGATGACCGGGTTCTGGGTGTAGTCAGCACCCGCCGGGTGACCGTTGATCAGCAGGTCCTTGGCCGGGTCCTCGGCCATCCGCACATGGGTGCTCAGGGCCAGGGCTATGACGCCGCAGAACATGGTGACGGCGATCAGGCCCATCATCGCCAGCGTCGTCGCTGCGTTCTTCGACTTGGGCTTGCGGAAGGCGGGCACGCCGTTGCTGATCGCCTCGACACCGGTCAGCGCCGCACAGCCGGAGGAGAAGGCGCGCAGCAGCAGGAACGCCAGCGCGAAACCGGCGACCCCGGACTGCTCGGTGTGGATCTCGTAGTCCGCGGTCGGGGCGCGCATCTCGTCGCCCAGGATGACGCCGCGCACCGCCCCCCAGATCAGGAGCCCGAGCACACCGACGACGAAGCAGTAGGTCGGAACGGCGAAGAGCTTGCCGGACTCGCGTACGCCCCGCAGGTTCATCAGCGTCAGCAGCACGATCACCACGACCGCGCAGAGTGTCTTGTGCTCGACGACGAACGGGATGGCCGAGCCGAGGTTCTCCACCCCGGAGGAGATGGACACCGCCACGGTCAGTACGTAGTCGACCAGCAGCGCGCTGGCGACCGTCAGGCCCGCTCTGCGGCCGAGGTTGGTGGTCGCCACCTCGTAGTCCCCGCCACCGCTCGGGTAGGCGCGGACGTTCTGCCGGTAGGAGGTCACCACCGTGAACATCAGCACGACGACCGCGACGGCGATCCACGGGCTGAAGCTGTAGGCGGAGACCCCTGCCACCGAGAGGACCAGCAGTACCTCACCAGGCGCGTACGCGACGGAGGAAAGCGGGTCCGAGGCGAACACCGGAAGGGCGAGACGCTTGGGCAGCAGCGTCTCGGAGAGCCTGTCGCTGCGCAGCGCCCTCCCGAGGAGGAGTCGTTTCGGTACGTCGGTCATCCTGGACACGCAGAGGATCGTATGCGGTCAGTCGTGCGATGCTGATACGGCCCGCTGTACGGGATGAAGGGACGGGCGTTGCACATTGTGATCATGGGCTGCGGACGAGTAGGAGCAGAGCTCGCGCAGACCCTGGAGCGACAGGGCCACACGGTCGCGGTCATCGACCGGGACCCCACCGCATTCCGGCGCCTCGGCTCGGGCTTCGGCGGCCGCCGGGTCACAGGCATCGGCTTCGACCAGGACACCCTGCGCGAGGCCGGTATAGAGGAAGCGGGCGCATTCGCAGCGGTCAGCAGCGGCGACAACTCGAACATCATCGCGGCCCGGGTGGCACGTGAGATGTTCGGCACACAGCACGTGGCCGCGCGGATCTACGACCCCCGGCGCGCCGAGGTCTACCAGCGGCTCGGCATCCCCACGGTGGCCACCGTGCGCTGGACCGCCGACCAGATGCTGCGCAGGCTGCTGCCGTCCGGCTCCGAACCACTGTGGCGGGACCCGAGCGGCGCCGTACAGCTCGCCGAGGTGCACACCTCCCCGGCGTGGGTCGGTGAACGCGTCAGCAAGCTCCAGGAGGAAGCCGGAGTGCGCATCGCCTTCCTCACCCGGCTGGGCGAGGCCATACTGCCCACGTCCCAAACCGTCCTCCAGGAAGGCGACCTGGTGCATGTGATGATGCGCTGCGACGAGGTCGCGCGGGTCGAGGAAGTTTTCACTGGGGGGCCGGAGTCGTGAGGGTCGCTATTGCCGGAGCCGGCGCGGTGGGCCGCTCCATCGCGGGCGAGCTGCTGGAGAACGGGCACGAGGTGCTGCTCATCGACAAGGCGCCGACGGCCATCTCGGTCGAGCGGGTGCCGCAGGCCGAGTGGCTGCTGGCCGACGCGTGCGAGATCACCTCGCTCGACGAGGCGGCGCTGGAGCGCTGCCATGTGGTGATCGCCGCGACGGGTGACGACAAGGTCAACCTGGTGGTCTCCCTGCTGGCCAAGACGGAGTACGGCGTGCCGCGCGTCGTGGCCCGGGTCAACAACCCGAAGAACGAGTGGCTGTTCAACGAGTCGTGGGGCGTGGACGTCGCCGTCTCGACGCCGCGCCTGATGTCGGCGCTGGTGGAGGAGGCGGTCAGCGTCGGTGACCTGGTGCGGCTGATGCGCTTCTCGCAGGGCGACGCGAACCTGGTCGAGCTGACGCTGCCGCCCGAGTCCACCCTGGCCGGCACCCGCGTGGGCGATGTGAGCTGGCCGGAGGACACCGCGCTGGTGACCATCATCCGCGGCACCCGGGTGCTGACGCCGGACCCGGACGACGCCTTGGAGGCGGGCGACGAGCTCCTCTTCGTCGCCGCACCCGCCCGCGAGGAACAGCTGGAGGAGCTGCTCTCGGCCCGGGGGTGAAGCCCGGGGGGTGAGACCCGCGGACGAGGCCCGGGGACAAGGCCCGCGCAGCAGCCTGTTCGGGCCGGGCGCCGTCAGCCCTTCTTCACCAGCGCGATCCACACCTGGCCGCGGGCGAAGGGCAGTCGGCGCCCGCTCTCGGCCTCGGTGAAGGTGGTGCCGCCGCTCGCCGACGGGCGCGACCAGTGCGCCTCGTACGCCTTGCCGTCCCGCAGCACCAGCGCGTCGCCCGAGCCCACCGTCTCGGTGAACGGGGTGTTGCTGCCGGAGCGGTCGTGGAAGCGCGACTGGCGCACGGTCACGTGCTGGATCACCACCGTCGCGGGCGCCAGCCGGCCGTCCCCGCGGGAGCGGGCCGGGGTGCCGTCCATCGTCACCAGCCAGCGGCGGCGCTCCTGCGACCAGGTGAAATCGAAGCGGGCCGCTGGATAGCTGACCGTCTCCCCGGCCGTCGACCGGCCGCCCTTGGGCGCGGCGCCGAAGCGGAAGCCGATGTCACGGGGCGCCGAGGCGTCGTCAGCGGCCCGCTCGGCGCGCCGGGCCTTGAGGTAGAGGTTGTGCGGGGCGCGGCGGGCCGGGTCCCGTTCGTAGCCGTCGCTCAGTTCGCCGGGTGGCAGCAGCCGCAGCGGGGCCGCTTCCAGGGTCGGCAGGAGCTTGCCCTGTACGCCGGAGAAGGCGAGCGCGGGGTGGTCGAACTGGCGCAGCAGCTCGATGTCGGACTCCCGTGCGCTGCGGACGGGCCCGACGGTGGCGGGGACGTCGGAGGCGAAGACGGCCAGTATCCGGCTGAGGCCCGCCTCGACTTCCTCGGTGTAGACGATGTCGGCGTGCTGGAGCCCGGTCTGCGGGCGGGCGGCTGCCACGTTGTCGACCTTCACGGCCAGTACGTGGTCGCCCGTGCGCCGCTCGCCGGTGAACGGGGACGCGTCCTCCCCGTCGTCGCCGGACCGGCAGGCGGCGAGGGCTCCGCCGGCGCCGATCGCCAGCGCGGTACGCAGCAGCGTCCTGCGCCGTGTCGCTCCGTGTGCGGGCCGCCCGGCCCGGATGGGCTCTGCCATACCGTGTCGCCTCCGTCACCGAGCGTACTGGCAGCGGCGACGAAGGACCACCGGACACTCGCCCCTCGGCGGCTGGGCGCGACCGCGAGGAGCGCGCCCGTGACGAGCGCGCCCGCTCTCAGGAGCTGGCGGCCTTGGCGGCCTCCTCCTCGGCCTCCATCTCCGCGATGACGTTGATCGGCGGCGGCGCCTTGGCCAGGAAGATCCAGGTGAGGTAGACCGCAAGCAGGAACGGGGGGATCTTCAGGATGACGGTCACCCAGCCGAACTGCGTGGTGTCGCCCCAGAAGTACAGCGGGAAGAGCACGGCGCACTTGCCGAGCAGGATGAGGCCCCAGGCGTAACTCGCCTTGGTGTACGCCTTCTTGCGGCCGGGGTTGCGCTTGCGCCAGGAGAGGTTCTCCTTGAACACCGGCCCGAGCACCAGCCCGAGCAGCGGCACACCGGCCATGGAGGTGACGAGGTAGGCGAGCGCCAGGCCGAGGGTGTACAGCATGCCCGGCAGATAGAAGTCCTTGGCGTTGCCGGTCATCATCGCGAACAGCACACCGAAGCCGACTCCGAAGATCCCGCTGAACGCGTGCTTGACGGTGTCCTTGCGGAACAGCCGGAAGACGACCATCACGGCGGAGATCGCCAGAGCGGTGATGGCGGGTAGGTGGATGTCCTGGGTCACCGTGTACATCGCGATGAACACCAGTCCTGGCACGGTCGTCTCGACCAGGCCCCGCACACCGCCGAACGCCTCGAACAGCGCCGCTTCCGTCACGGCCTGCGATCCGGCAGCGCCGGCCTGCCGACCGTCCGGCGCCTCCGCTTCGGTCTGCTTGTCGGGAGGGGTCACCCGCTACTCCTGTCCGAGGGGTCGCAGCTCGTATTTGGGGTTGAACATCACGGGACGGCCGTGGTTGACGGTGATCCGCCCCCAGGCGATCAGCTTGCGGCCCGGTTCGATCCCCGCGATGGAACGGCGGCCCAGCCAGACGACGTCCAGCGAGGCCGACCCGTCGAACAGCTCGGCCTCCAGAGTCGGGACTCCGGCACGTGGCCGCAGCGTCACGGTGCGCAGCGTACCGGTTACCCGCACCATGTCGCGGTCGCTGCATTCGGCGATACGGGCACAGCCCGTGACCTCCGCTTCCTCACGCAGCTCGGCCGAGCGCAGGTCCTCCTCGGAGGAGGAGAGCCGTTCCAGGAACCTCCGGAACCGCCCGCTTCCCGTGCCCCGCTGTTCTCGGGTGGCGCCAGTCATAACCGCCAGGGTACCGCCGCATGCCGCCCCGGTTCCCCCGCCCTTGAACACGGATCCACAGCCGAAAGGGTTCTCACCTCTCGAACCGGTACCCCATCCCCGCCTCTGTGACGAAGTGCCGCGGATGCGAGGGGTCGGTCTCCAGTTTGCGGCGGAGCTGGGCTATGTAGACGCGCAGATAGTTGGTCTCGGTGCCGTACGAGGGGCCCCAGACCTCCTTGAGGAGCTGCTTCTGGCTCACCAGGCGGCCGGGGTTGCGGACCAGCACCTCCAGCAGGTGCCACTCGGTGGGGGTGAGCCGTACGTCGCCGCCGTCACGGTGCACCTTCTTCGCGGCGAGGTCGACGGTGAAGGTGTCGGTCTCGATGACGCCGACACCGTCCGGCATCCCGGCCGGCGGCTCGGCACGCCGGACAGCGGCGCGCAGCCGGGCCAGCAGTTCGTCCATGCCGAACGGCTTGGTGACGTAGTCGTCGGCCCCGGCGTCCAGCGCCTCCACCTTCTCGTCGGACGTCTGCCGCGCGGAGAGCACCAGGACCGGCACCCGGGTCCAGCCGCGGATGCCGCGGATGACATCCACTCCGTCCATGTCGGGCAGGCCAAGGTCCAGGACGACGACGTCGGGGTGCCGGTCGGCGACCATGCGCAGCGCGGTGGCGCCGTCGTGCGCGGCGTCCACCTCGTACTTGCGGGCCTTGAGGTTGATCACGAGGGCGCGGACGATCTGCGGTTCGTCGTCGACCACGAGCACCCGGTGCATGCTTGCTTCCTCTCGATTCCGTTGTGGCCGCTCAGGCGCCGGAGCGCTGCGGCTGGGGCTGCGACTGCTGCTGGGCCTGCAACCCGGGTGGCGCGCCGGTACGCGCGGACGGCCGGGGGCGCACCGGCCCGCGCCCGTGCGCCGCGCACAGGGTGAGCACCATGGTCATCCCGCCGCCCGGGGTGTCCTCCGCCTCCAAGGTGCCGCCCATCGCCTCGGCGAAGCCGCGGGCGACGGCGAGTCCGAGTCCGACTCCGGCGCCGCCGGGGGCGTCGCCGTAGCGCTGGAAAGGCTCGAAGATGCGGTCCTTGTCGCTGTCGGGCACTCCGGGGCCGCGGTCTGTGACCCGCACCTCCACCCGGTCGGCCAGGGCGCTCGCCCTCACCAGCACCTTCTTGCCGTCCGGGCTGTACTTGACCGCGTTCTCCACCAGGTTGGCCACGGTGCGCTCCAGCAGTCCCGGATCGACCGCGACCAGCGGCAGCGCCTCGGCGACGGCCAGCCGGACGCTGCCCTCGGGCACCGAGCCCAGCGCCTTGGGGACGACCTCCTCAAGGCTGATGTCCTTGATGTGGGGCTTGACGGTGCCGGTCTGCAGCCGGGACATGTCCAGCAGATTGCCGACGAGGTTGTCCAGCTTGTCCGCGCCTTCCTCAATGGCGCCCAGCAGCTCCGCCTCGTCCTCCGCCGACCACTCGACGTCGCCGGAGCGCAGCGAGGAGACGGACGCCTTGATGGCGGCCAGCGGGGTGCGCAGGTCGTGCGAGACGGCGGCCAGCAGTGCGGTGCGGATGCGGTTGCCCTCTGCCAGCTCCCGCGCCTGCTCCGCCTCACCCAGCAGACGCTGCCTGTCGAGCACCCCGGCGGCCTGCGCGGCGAAGGCGGCGAGCACCCTGCGGTCCTCCGCGGGCAGCACCCGTCCGGAGAGCACCAGCATCATGTTGTCGCCTACGGGCATGTCCGTGTCGCCGTGCTCGGGGAGGGCCAGCCGCTTGTCGGACTCGGTGGTGCCGACGCTGCCCGCACACGTCCAGGCGGCCCGCTCGTCGGCCCGCTCCAGCAGCGCGACGCAGTCCATGGCGAAGGTCTCCCGCACCCGCTCCAGCAGCGCCTCAAGGCTGGACCCGCTGCCGGGCGCTCCGGTGCCGTGCTGTGCCTCGCCGCGCAGCACGCTGCCCGCCAGCACGGAGAGTATCTCCGACTCGGCGCGCAGCCTGGCCGCCTGCTGGGTACGCCGGGCCGCCAGGTCCACCACCGAGGCGACGGCGACGGCGACGCCGAAGAAGACCGCGATCGAGACCACGTTGCGGCCGTCGCTGATCGTCCACGTACGCACCGGATCGGTGAAGTAGAAGTTCAGCAGCGCCGAGCAGACCGTGGCCGAGGCGAGCGCGGGCAGCAGCCCGCCCACCATCCCCGCGGCGACTGTGAGCACCAGGAAGAGCAGTACGTCGTTGGCGAAGCCGATGCCCGGGTCGGAGGCCAGCATCAGGAACGTCAGCAGCGGTGGGGCTCCGAACGCGGTCAGCCACCCGGCGACGACCCGTGCCGTGCCCAGCCGTGCCGCGCGCGCCCCCGGCAGTCCGCGCCCCTTGGCGACCTCTTCGTGGGTGACGATGTGCACGTCCAGGTCGGGGCCCGAGTCCCGGGCGACGGTTGCGCCCACTCCGGGCCCGAAGACGTACTGCCATGCCTTGCGGCGCGAGGAACCGAGCACGATCTGGGTCGCGTTGACGCCGCGCGCGAACTCCAGCAGGGCCTGGGGGATGTCGTCCCCGATGACGTGGTGGTAGGTGCCGCCCAGGTCCTCCACCAGGGTGCGCTGGACGGCCAGTTCCTGGGGCGAGGCGGAAGTGAGGCCGTCGGCGCGGGAGATGTGGACGGCCAGGATCTCACTGCCCGAGCCCTTGGCCGCCATCCGGGAGGCGCGGCGGATGAGGGTGCGGCCCTCGGGCCCGCCGGTGAGGCCGACGACTATGCGCTCCCGGGCCTGCCAGGTGGAGCGTATGCGGTGCTCGGAGCGGTACTGCTGGAGGTATTCGTCGACCCGGTCGGCGGTCCACAGCAGCGCCAGCTCCCGCAGGGCGGTCAGATTGCCGGGCCGGAAGTAGTTGGAGAGCGCGGCGTCGACCTTGTCGGGCGCGTAGATGTTGCCGTGCGCCATGCGGCGGCGCAGCGACTGCGGCGACATGTCGACCAGCTCGATCTGGTCGGCACGCCGCACCACCTCGTCCGGCACGGTCTCCCGCTGCCGTACGCCCGTGATCGACTCCACCACGTCGCCGAGCGACTCCAAGTGCTGGATGTTGACGGTGGAGACGACGTCTACCCCGGCGGCCAGCAGCTCCTCGACGTCCTGCCAGCGCTTGTGGTTCCGGGAGCCCGGCACGTTGGTGTGCGCCAGCTCGTCCACGACGGCCACGGCGGGACGGCGCGCGAGCACCGCGTCCGTGTCCATCTCGGTGAGCACCGCGCCACGGTAGGTGATCTCGCGGCGCGGCACCTGCTCGAGCCCGTGCAGCAGCACCTCGGTGCGCGGCCGGTCGTGGTGCTCGACGAACCCGACCACCACGTCGGTGCCCCGCTCCACCCGGCGGTGCGCCTCGGAGAGCACGGCATAGGTCTTACCGACACCGGGCGCGGCGCCGAGGAAGACCCGCAGCCGACCCCGGCGCGGCTGCACTCCAGACGACATGACCCCATTGTCCTCGCTGCGCGGGCCAACCTGCCCGCGTGCGGGCCCACCGGCCGTCAGGGTTCCGTATGGATCACCGCGCCAAGGCCCATCGCGCACGGCAAGGCGGACAACAAAGGCCGGGCCCCGAAAAAGGCCCGGCCTTTGCGCGCGCTGGGGGCTCAGAGTCAGAGGTTCCAAGACTTGGAACCTTCATCCCCGCCCGTTCAAGCGCTGGGCGCTCAGCGCGCCCGCTGGACGCACCCGCTCAACGCACCTCGGAGATCTCCGGTCCGCGCTGCAGCTTGTCGAGGCCGCCCGCGAAGCGGGAGCCCTCCTCGACGGTCTCCTGCTGCACGCCGTCCGGCACCATCTGCGCGTCCTCCGGCAGCTTCAGCACGATCGGGTCGCGCGGCGCCATCGGCCCGTCGCCCCGCACCACGACCGTGTCCCGGAAGATCTGCTCCAGCACCCCGGCCGCCTGCGGCTGCACCGCGCCCTGGCCGGAGATCACGCCCCGCAGGAACCACCGCGGCCCGTCCACGCCGACGAACCGCACGACCTGGACGCCGCCCGTGCCGTCGGGCAGCTGCACCGGCACCTGGGCCCGCAGCTCCCAGCCCAGCGGGCCGTCGGCCTCGTCGATGACGCCGCCCTGCTGGGTGATCCCCGTGGCGATCTCCTCGCGCACCTCGTCCCAGATGCCCTCGCGCTTGGGCGCGGCGAAGGCCTGGAGCTGGATGGCGCTGTCCTGCAGCACGACGGTCGCCGCGACGATCGCGTCACCGGCGACCTCGACCCGCAGCTCCATCCCCTCGACACCGGGGATGAAGAGGCCGCCCAGGTCGACCCTGCCGGAGCTGGGGTCGGTGACTTCCTCGATGTCCCAGGGGCCGTCCGGACGGGGGGCCGGGGGCAGCTTGATGCGGGTCTCGCCGCTCCCTGCGGCGTCGGCTTCCACGCCGTCCTGCGGCTCGTCCTGGCCGTCCTGTTCCGTCTCGAACTCGTCCGAGGTGCCCTCAGGCTCTTCGCTCTTCTTGCGACGACGTCCGAACACGTCACTGTCCTCTCAGGTCGGAAGCTCGATCGGCACCGACCGCAACGTAATCCTTCTGCTGTGCGGCTGTCTGCCGGGCGACGCCCGGCTCGTCGGCAGAGGCGTTCTGCCGGGCCGGGCGGCCTGCCGCGTGGCCGCCCGTGGAGCCGAACCCGCCCGTCGCACGTACCGAGCCGGGCAGCTCCTCAACCTCGCGGAAACGCACCTTCTCCACCTGCTGGACGACGAGTTGGGCGATACGGTCGAACCGCTCGAACCGCACAGCCTCGCGCGGATCCAGATTGGCCACAATCACCTTGATCTCACCACGGTACCCGGCATCCACCGTTCCCGGTGCATTCACCAGCGAGACGCCACAGCGGGCCGCGAGACCGGAACGCGGGTGGACGAACGCGGCGTAGCCCTCGGGCAGGGCGAGGGAGATACCGGTGGGCAGTACGGCCCGCTCCCCGGGCGCCAACTCCGCACTCTCGGTGGTCACCAGATCGCAGCCGGCGTCCCCGGGGTGCTGGTAGGACGGAATCGGCACCTCCGGGTCCGTACGCCGCAGCAGGATCTCGACGCTGTCGCTCATGGGTTCACCTCGAAGGCGCGGGTGCGCCTGATCTGGTCGGGGTCGTCCATGGCCGCCCGGATCTCCTCCTCGCGGCCGTTCTCGATGAAGTGGTCCACCTTCACCTCTATGAAGACGGCGTCGGCGCGTACGGCCACCGGCCCGTCGGGGCCGCCGATCCGGCCGGTGGCCGTGGAGTAGATCTTGCGCCCGTGCACGGCGGTGGCGTGTGCCTCGATGTGCAGCAGCGTGTCCACCGGAACCGGACGCACGAAGTCGGTTTCCAGCCGGCCCGTCACCGCGATCACATGCATCAGCCAGCCGAGCGAGCCCAGCGTCTCGTCCAGCGCGCTGGTCAGCACCCCGCCGTGGGCGAGCCCCGGAGCGCCCTGGTGGGCGGGCTTGACGGTGAACTCGGCTGTGACGCTCACGCCGTCGCCGGCCCGTGCCACCAAGTGCAGCCCGTGCGGCTGTCCCCCGCCGCAGCCGAAGCACATCTCGTAGTGGGCACCCAGCGGCTCACCGGGTGCGGGGGCCTCGGGGTGCCGTACCGGCGCCACGGCGTCGGGCGGCGGCTCCAGCGAGGTCTTCGGGGGACTGGGGGGATTGACGGAACTCACGGGTGCAGACCTTACCGCCGCGCGAGCGGCCCCAGGGCGCCGTGCCAAGCTGGACACATGGTTCCCGCCGCCCCGCCCTACGACGAACGCCTGACGGCTCCCCGCTCCTGGTGGCTGATCGCCGCCGGTTTCGGTGTCGCCTGCGCCCTGATGCTGTTCCCCTTCGGCCCGCTGCCGCTGCTGTGCGGGCTGGTGGCCGGCACCGCGCTGGCAGCGGTGTGCGTGAGCGCCTACGGCAGCGTGCGGGTACGCGTGGTTGCGGGCTCGCTGGTCGCGGGGGACGCGCGGATTCCGGTGTCGGCGCTGGGCGAAGCCGAGCCGCTGGACGCCGACGAGGCGCGCGCCTGGCGTACCCACAAGGCGGACATGCGCGCACACATGGTGCTGCGCGGCTACGTTCCGACAGCGGTGCGGATCGAGGTGACCGACCCGGAGGACCCGACGCCGTACGTCTACGTCTCCACCCGGCACCCGGAGCAGCTGGCGGCGGCCCTGCGCGCGGCCCGGGAGACGTCCGCTTCGTAGCTCAGGCGCCGGGCAGTTGCCCCGCCTCGTCCGCAGTGCCGCGCAGCTCCGCGCGCAGCTCGGTGGTGCCGCGCAGGTCGGCGCGGACGCGGGCGGCGAGCTTCGCGGTGTCCTGGTGGTTGGTGAAGGCGCCGACGGCGGCGCCGATCAGAAACGGCGTAAGGTTCGGCAGATTGCGCAGCATGCGCTTCATGATCCGGTGCTGCAGCCGACGGCGGAGCTCCCCGCCCACGGCCGCGCTCAGGCTGCCGGGCCTGATGGCCTCGATACCGCGCTCCCAGGCCCAGGACCCCAGATAGGCGGTGGCCCGCTCGCGGGCGTTGCCGGGCGCGCGGCGGCCGTAGACCTCGTGCAGCTCGGCGATCAGTTTGAGCTCGACAGCGGCTAGGCCGACGATCTCCGCCGCCAGTTCGGCGGGCATCGCGGGCGGCACCGGCAGCATCGCCCCCGCACCGACACCGGCACCCACGGTCGCAGCGCCCTTGGTGGCTCCTGCGACCAGTTTGTCCGCCAGCTCCTCGGTGCTCAGCCCAGGGAACTGCGAGCGGAGCGTTTCCAGATCCCGTACCGGCACGCAGGGTGCGGTCTCGATGACGCGCTCGGCGACAGTGCGCAGAAACGCCTGAGTGCGGCGCCCCCGTGTGCGCCACAAGCCGGTGCCGCGCCGATCGCTCGCGGCCCCCTGCGGATCGCCCCCGGGCAGTGCGGACGGCCCCCTCCCGCCCTCGCACGGCTTTGGGCCGCGCCGGTGCGGCTCACGGCCGCTTCCGCGCGGTACGAGGCCGTGCTCGTACGCCACGGGCTCGTACGACCCGGGCTCGTACGACTCGAGCGAGGCCGACCGGTCATGAGGGCCTCGCTCGTCGTCACGCGCGCCTTCGACCGCCACGAGCAGTCGGTCCGTTCTCAGGCCGCGCAGTCGCGGCAGATCGGCTGGCCGTTCTTCTCCGCGGCGAGCTGGGAGCGGTGGTGCACCAGGAAGCAGCTCATGCACGTGAACTCGTCCGCCTGGCGGGGCAGGACCCGCACGGACAGTTCTTCGTTGGAGAGATCGGCGCCGGGCAGCTCGAGGCCCTCGGCCTGCTCGAACTCGTCCACGTCGACATTGGACGCGGACTTGTCGTTCCGCCGGGCCTTCAGCTCCTCGATGCTGTCTTCGTTGACGTCGTCGTCGGTCTTGCGTGGAGTGTCGTAATCCGTAGCCATTGTCGCTCTCCCCCTCTGGGTGTCTGTGGTGTCTCCAGCGCACGTAACGCGTGAGAGGCCGGACTTGTGCCCGGCCCGAGGCGGAGATTTTGCCTCACATCAAGGTCTGTTACTCAATCGACACCCAACCGCACCCCTGAAGAGGTGATCATGTCGGTTGTCGAGGAGGACCATAAACGGTCCCCGGTGGTGCTCCGCACACGCCATCCCGGGTACTGCCCACGATCTCCACCTGCGAAAACCCGGACTTTCCGGGATTTCTTCCCGCTCGTCGGCCACGCTGCGCACCCACCCGAGAAATCGTGTGTGTGATCGATCACAGCTCGGCCGTAAGGTGCGGGAAGGCCGATAATTCCGCATATAGCGAACAGGCTTCCGGGCTGCTCACCCTACGTTGGGCTATTTCTGGCCACTTTTCGTCACCTCCACGTCTCTCACAGCGGCAGCGTCACCCGCATCACCAGGCCACCGTCCTCGCGCGGCACGGCCGAGACCGCACCGCCGTGCGCCCGCGCCACCGAGCGCACGATCGACAACCCGAGCCCGACGCCCTTGTCGCTGCCCGTCCGCTCCGTGCGAAGACGCCGGAACGGCTCGAAGAGGTTGTCCACCTCGTAGGCGGGGACGACGGGACCGGTGTTCTCGACGACCAGCACCGCCTGCCCCGGCTGCGCCTGAGTACTCACCGAGACCCAGCCGCCCTCACGCAGGTTGTAGCGCACGGCATTCTGCACCAGGTTCAGTGCGACGCGCTCCAGGAGTACCCCGTTGCCCTGCACATATGTGGGCTGACGCACGCCGCGCAATTCGATGCCCTTGGTGTCGGCCTCGCCACGCGCCTGCTCGACGGCCTGCGAGGCCACCTCGGCCAGGTCCACGGGCTTGCGGTCCACCAGCTCGTTCTCGCTCCGCGCGAGCAGCAGCAGCCCCTCCACCAGCTGCTCGCTGCGCTCGTTGGTGGCCAGCAGCGTCTTGGCCAGCTGTTGCAGCTCCGGCGACGCGTCCGGGTCGGCGAGCTGCACCTCCAGCAGCGTGCGGTTGATCGCCAGGGGGGTGCGCAGCTCGTGCGAGGCGTTGCCCACGAAGCGCTGCTGCGCGGTGAAGGCCCGCTCCAGGCGGTCCAGCATCTCGTCGAAGGTGTCCGACAGCTCCTTCAGCTCGTCGTCCGGGCCCTCCAGCTCGATCCTCTTGTGCAGATCGGAACCGGCGACCTGACGCGCCGTTCGGGTGATGCGGCCCAGCGGCGAGAGCACACGGCCCGCCATCACATAGCCGAAGGCGAAAGCGGCCACCGCCAGCCCGAGCAGCGCCAGCAGGGAGCGGCGCAACAGCCCGTCCAGCGCCATCCTGCGCTGCTCCTCGGCACACGCCGACAGCCGCTGCATGAACACATCGCTGGGGAGCGTTCCGGTCAGCCCCGGACAGCGGTCGGAGGTCGGCTGCGCGTTCCCGTTGAGGATGCGGAACGGCAGCTGGCTGGCGTCGTCCAGCGCCTGCGCGGCCAGCAGATAGATGATCGTCAGCAGCAGCATGCCGGCGATCAGGAACATGCCGCCGTACAGCAGCGTGAGCCTTATCCGGATGGTGGGCCGCAGCCAGGGCGAGGAGCGGGGCGTCTCGCGCGGGTCCCAGTTCGGCTTGGGCGGAGCCGGAGGCACCTGGCCGCCGCCGGCGCCGCCGCTGCCCTGGCCGTTCCCCGGGCCGCCGCTCGCGCCCGGTCCTGCCCCGGTGGAGGAGGTGGAGGAGGCCATCGACGTCAGATCCGGTACCCGGCGCCCGGCACGGTGACGATGACCGGCGGCTCACCCAGCTTGCGGCGCAGCGTCATCACCGTCACCCGCACCACGTTGGTGAACGGGTCGGTGTTCTCGTCCCACGCCTTCTCCAGCAGCTGCTCGGCGGAGACGACGGTGCCCTCTCCGCGCATCAGCACCTCCAGCACGGCGAACTCCTTGGGCGCCAGCTGGATCTCCTCACCGTCCCGGAAGACCTCGCGGCGGCCCGGGTCCAGCCGGATCCCGGCACGTTCCAGCACCGGCGGCAGCGGCGTCGTCGTACGCCGCCCCAGCGCGCGCACGCGGGCCGTCAGCTCGGAGAAGGCGAAGGGCTTGGGCAGATAGTCGTCCGCACCCAGCTCCAGGCCCTCCACCCGGTCGCTGACGTCACCGGAGGCCGTGAGCATCAGCACCCGCGTGGCCAGGCCGAGCTCGACGATCCGGCGGCAGACGTCGTCGCCGTGGACGAGGGGCAGGTCGCGGTCGAGTACGACCACGTCGTAGTCGTTGACGTCGATACGCTCCTGCGCCGCCTCGCCGTCGTAGACCACATCGACGGCCATGGCCTCCCTGCGGAGACCCATCGCCACGGCATCGGCGAGCAGCTGCTCGTCCTCGACGACGAGTACGCGCACGGCGCTGTTCCTTCCTGGGTACGGATGCGGGATCCCCTGGACATGGACGGGGACCCTGCTTCCCATCGTGCACCGGGCCCCGGTAAATCGGCGGTAAGAGCCGAGGTGAGAGGCTGGGAGCGGACTCCGGCACGGGACCCTGGCACTTTTTCGCAGCGCTTGAGGTTTCTCTGAGGTTCCCGTTGGGGAGGACCTGAGCACCACCCACGATCACGCCCTGTGCGCAGCGTGCCACGACGCACCGCTGACGCAAGATGCGGGGACCACGCCGTGATCGCGGAAGCACCACAAACCCTCGGCACTCCCCGGTGCCACCGACCCGCGACGAGGGGGCACACCATGGACGCATTCACCGCAGGCATCCTGCAGCGTATACGGACCACCGAGTCCGACCTGCACCGCGCACGTGAATCGGGCGACGACTTCCTCGTGGACGTCGAGCAGTCGGAACTGGAAGACCTCCACCGCCTCGCCGCCGAACACGGCGTACAGGTCGCCTGACGGCGAGTTCCACTCCACCACGGTGCGGCCCCCCGGATGGGGGCCGCACCTTTTTGTGCTCCCTAGTCGTGCCAGGCGCCCAGGCGCTCCAGCAGGGGCTGGAGGGCCTCGAAGACGCCAGGGGAGGCGGCGATGGTGAGGTCGCCGTCGGCGGGCTGTCCGGGGCGGCCGCCCGTGACGGCACCGGCCTCGCGGGCGATGAGCTCCCCCGCTGCGAGGTCCCAGGGGTTGAGGCCGCGCTCGTAGTAGCCGTCCAGCCGTCCGGTGGCGACATCGCACAGGTCGACGGCGGCCGACCCGGCGCGGCGGATGTCGCGCACCCGTGGCAGGAGTTCCTGGAGAACGGCGGCCTGGGCGACCCGCCGCTCGGTGATGTAGCCGAAGCCGGTGCCGATCAGCGCCTGTTCCAGCGGAGGCGACGGGCGGCAGCGCAGCCGGTGCCCGTTCAGAAAGGCGCCCTGGCCGCTCACCGCGTGCCAGGTCTCCCCGAGCACGGGGGCCGCCACGACGCCCACGACGCGCTCGCCGTGGTACTCGGCGGCGATGGAGACGGACCAGTCGGGGCGGCCGTACAGATAGTTGACGGTGCCGTCCACCGGGTCGATCACCCAGCGGACGCCGGAGGTGCCGTCGCTGGTGGCACCCTCCTCGCCGAGGAAGCCGTCGTGCGGGCGGTGCTCGGTCAGATAGCCGGTGATCAGCTTCTCGGAGGCCAGGTCCATCTCGGTGACCACGTCGATGGGGCTGGTCTTGGTCGCGGCCACGCCCAGATCGGCGGGTCGGCCGTCCCGCAGGAGGGCGCCCGCGCGGGCTGCTGCCTCCTGGGCGAGGGCGAGCAGTTCGGCCTTGAGCGCGTCGTCGGCACGCTCGGGTGCGGACGGCGAGGTGTCAGTCACTGTTGTCGCTGCTCCAGTCATCGGTATGTGGCGGGTGCGGGTGGCGAACCGGCCACCGTTCACAGGGCGGGTGCGTCGGCGCCGGCCGCCGCCGGTTTCGGCGACCGCGCAGGACAGCAGCCCACCGGGCACACGTCGTGGCTGGGGCCCAGCGCACCCAGCGCGCACCGGGTGGGCGTCTCGCCCCGCTCAGCGGCGGCCCGCTCCAGCACCAGCTCCCGGACGGCTGCGGCGAACCGCGGGTCGGCGCCGACGGTGGGCGAGCGGCGCGCGGGCAGGCCCAGTTCGGACGCCTTGGCCATGGCTTCGGTGTCCAGGTCGTAGCGGACCTCCATGTGGTCCGAGACGAAACCGATCGGCACCATCACCACACCGGGCACCCCCTTCCCGTGCAGCTCCTCCAGGTGGTCGCAGATGTCCGGCTCCAGCCACGGCACCGAAGGGGGGCCGCTGCGCGACTGGTAGACGAGGCTCCAGGGGTGCTGCGTGCCTGTGCGCTCGCGGACGGCCTCGGTGATCAGGGCGGCGACGTCGCGGTGCTGCCCCACATAAGCGCCGCCGTCGCCGTGCTCCTCGACGGGGCCTGAGGTGTCGGCGGCGGCGGTGGGGATGGAGTGGGTGGTGAAGGCGAGGTGGGCACTGTTGCGCACATCGGCGGGGAGGTCGTCGAGACAGGCGAGCACTCCGTCGACCACGGGCTCGATGAAGCCCGGGTGGTTGAAGTAGTGCCGGAGTTTGTCCACCCGCGGTACGGACAGTCCCTCGTCGCGCAGCGCCGCGAGCGATTCGGCGAGGTTCTCGCGGTACTGGCGGCAGCCCGAGTAGGACGCGTACGCGCTGGTCGCCAGCGTGAGCACCCGCTGGTGTCCGTCGCGGACCACCTCGCGCAGGGTGTCGGTCAGATACGGCGACCAGTTGCGGTTGCCCCAGTAGACGGGCAGGTCGAGGCCGTTGGCGGCGAAGTCCTCGCGGAGCGCTGCCAGCAGTGCGCGGTTCTGGTCGTTGATCGGGCTGACCCCGTCGAAGAGGTAGTAGTGCTGACCCACCTCTTCGAGGCGCTCGGTGGGGATACCGCGCCCCCGGGTGACGTTCTGGAGGAACGGGACGACGTCGTCCAGCCCTTCGGGGCCGCCGAAGGAGAGCAGCAGGAGCGCGTCGTAGGGGGCCGGAGAGGAGTCGGACCCGGCGCCGGGAGGTTCGGTGGGCAGCACATCGGACATGTCTCGATCCTGCCATCCGGCAGGTGCGGAAAACCGCCGCCCTCGGCCTGAACACGGCCGGGTCGCTGTGCGACGGCCGTGAGTATGATCCCTCTCCAACTGGTGGGGGCCCGCTGGGGCGGGGGCGCCGGCGGTCGTGGCGGGTTCCCCGGCCACCGCCGGCCGAGCTCTCGGCCGGCGCCGCGGCGAGAGGGGACGGTCACGGATGAGCGTGCGGTCAGGCATGCGGTCGACGACGGACGGCCGGGCGGCGACGTGGCGCAACTGGGCGGGCAATGTGACAGCCGCACCGCAGCGCACGGTCTCACCCTCCACCACGGAAGCCCTCGCCGAGGTGGTGCGCCGCGCCGCCGCCGACGGGCTGCGGGTGAAGGCAGCGGGCACAGGTCACTCGTTCACGGCTGCCGCCGTCACGGACGGCGTGCTCATCCGGCCCGAGCGGCTGACCGGGATACGCGCTGTCGACCGGGCCGCCAGCACGGTCACCGTGGCGGCGGGCACGCCGCTGAAGGAGCTGAACGTCGCGCTGGCGGCACGCGGCCTGTCGCTGACGAACATGGGCGACATCATGGAGCAGACCGTCTCCGGCGCGGTCAGCACCGGCACCCACGGCACCGGCCGCGACTCCGCCTCGGTGGCCGGGCAGATCAAAGGGCTCGAGCTGGTGCTCGCCGACGGCTCCGTGCTGCACTGCTCGGCGGACGGCACCGAGGAGGAGCAGGCCGTCTTCGCAGCGGCCAGGGTGGGGCTCGGGGCGCTGGGCATAGTCACCGAGATCACTTTCGCGGTGGAGCCGGAGTTCCTGTTGACGGCACGCGAGGAGCCGATGCCGTTCGACCGGGTCGCCGAAGAATTCGATCAACTCGTGGCCGAGAACGAACACTTCGAGTTCTACTGGTTTCCGCACACCGACAGCTGCAACACCAAACGCAACAACCGCAGCGCGGGGCCCGCCGCACCGCTCCCCCGGGTGCGCGGCTGGGTCGACGACGAACTGCTGTCCAACGGCGTCTTCCAGGCCGCCTGCGCGCTCGGCAAGGCCGTGCCCACCACCGTTCCCGGCATCGCCCGCATCTCCAGCCGCGCCCTGTCGGCCCGCAGCTACACGGACATCCCCTACAAGGTCTTCACCAGCCCGCGCAGGGTGCGCTTTGTGGAGATGGAGTACGCGATACCGCGGGACGCGCTGGTACCGGCGCTGCGGGAACTGAAGGCGCTGGTGGAGCGGTCCGACTTCCGGGTGAGCTTCCCCGTGGAGGTGCGTACGGCCCCCGCCGACGACATACCGCTGTCCACCGCGAGCGGTCGCGGGACGGCGTATGTGGCGGTGCACATGTACCGGGGCACGCCCCATGAGGCGTACTTCAGCGCGGTCGAGCGGATCATGACGGCGCACGCCGGGCGCCCGCACTGGGGAAAGCTGCACAGCAGGGACGCCGAGTATCTGGCGGAGGTCTATCCGCGGTTCGCCGAATTCACGGCGCTGCGCGACCGTCTGGACCCAGACCGGGTCTTCGGCAACGACTATCTGCGGCGCGTGCTGGGCGACTGATCCGGACACCGAGAGGGCCGTGCGGTACATCCGCGGGGACGTACCGCACGGCCCTGCTGCCGAACCGGAAGCGGGTCACCCCTGTGAGGGCTGCGAGCCACTGCCCGCGCTGTCGCTCTGGGGCGCTTCTGTTCCGTTCTGGCTGTCCGAGCCGCTGGTGTCCCCGGTGCCGGTGTCCGTGCTGCCGGGGTCCTGCGTTCCGCCGGGCTGGGAGGGGGAGGGGTCCGGGGTCGGTGTCGACTTGCCGCTGTCACCGGAATCGGTGCTCCCGCTCTCGCTGCTGCCGCTGTCACTCGGATCGGTGGACTGCTGCGAGCTCTCCGGCGTGGGGGTCGGGCTCTCGCCGTCCTGCGAGCTTTCCGGGGTCGGGGTCGCGTCGGATCCCTCGGGCGAGTTCCCGGTGGACGAGCCGTGGCCCGGCCGGAGGACGTCACTGAGGGAGGTGCCCTTTCCGCCGGACACGCTGTGACCCGAGATCGCCTCGTACAGGGTGATGCCGCCGATCGCGATCACGAACACCACGACAGCGGGCAGCAGCGTGCGCCGCCATCCGCGCCACTTGGTGCCGTGGGTGGTGGCCGGCGTGAACTCCCCGTTCCCCGGCAGCCCCTCGGGACGGTCCGCGGCACGCTCCCCGGCATGCTCCTGTGCGCCGTCCGCGCCCGCGGGCCGCTTGACGGTTCCCAGCACCCGGGTCGCGTCGTCGCGGCGCAGCATCCGGGTCGCGTCGTCGCCGTGCAGCATCCGGGTCGCGTCGTCGGTACGCAGCGCCTGGGTGGCGGCCGCGTTGGGCAGCACCCGGGTGCCGTCAGCGCTCTCCGGCTTCCAGCCCGCGGCCGGGTCCCGTACGGGGACCTGCCGTGCCTTGGGCGGGACGGTGACTTCCTTGAGCTGCTCGCCCGTTCTGCTGAAGAAGTGCTGGAAGATCGGACCGCCACTGGTGGCGACCAGGCTCACGACGCCGGCTCCCAGGAAGGTGCCGTACACCCCGAGCTGACCGGCCGCGAACGCGGCGACCACCGCGGCGACCGCACTGCCCAGCACCTGGGCCACGCTCAGATCCAGCTTCTTGGCACTCGTGCTCCCTTCCTGTTTTCCGGGTGCATTGCCGGATATCGATCGCTTGTCGCTCTTGTCCATCTACCGCCCTTGATCGCACACTCCAAGCACTGTGCACGAATAGGGGACTTTCGAGCGAAGGCGAAGGTTCCATTTCGGGTGGTTCTGTGACGCTTCCCACCCCCGTATCCAGGCCAAATGGACTCTTGGGGCGTCAACTCCCTTACTCCGGAGCAACTTCGGTGGCGCGGCGGTCCACCCGGGTGGCCCTAATGGAGTAGTGTGACGAGCCCTGGTCTCGGTTCTGACCCGGCGCTGGCTGCACACGGTGACCACCGCGGTCACTGTGCGTTGTGAGGAGGTAACCGTGCCGTAGCGGCGGTTCCGGGCAGTTCCAAACGATTCGAACAACGATCTGGACACAGCCTCGGACCCCGAGGAAGTCGGCAAGGTTGTGGCAGGCTGCACCCGGGCAGGCCACACTCGTCTAGCGGGAGCAGCGACGCACGTGACGTCGGCAGGCACCACCCGGGAGGTCCCCATGCCCGAACTGCGTGTCGTGGCCGTCAGCAACGACGGCACACGACTGGTGCTCAAAGCTGCCGACAGCACGGAATACACGCTTCCGATCGACGAGCGGCTGCGCGCCGCCGTCCGGAACGACCGGGCGCGGCTGGGCCAGATCGAGATCGAGGTGGAGAGCCACCTGCGGCCTCGGGACATCCAGGCGCGTATACGAGCCGGTGCCTCCGCTGAGGAGGTCGCGTCCCTCGCGGGTATCCCCGTGGACCGCGTGCGCCGTTTCGAGGGCCCCGTGCTCGCCGAGCGCGCGTTCATGGCCGAGCGCGCCCGCAAGACCCCCGTGCGACGCCCCGGCGAGAACGTCGGACCGCAGCTCGGTGAGGCCGTCGCCGAGCGGCTGCTGCTGCGCGGCGCCGACAAGGACTCCGTGCACTGGGACTCCTGGCGGCGCGACGACGGCACCTGGGAAGTGCTGCTCGCCTACCGCGTCGCGGCCCAGCCGCACTCGGCGACCTGGACCTACGACCCGCCGCGCCGGCTGGTGCAGGCGGTGGACGACGAGGCCAGGGCGCTCATCGGCGAGACCGACGACACCCCGGAGCCCAGCTTCCCGTTCGTGCCCCGGATCGCCCGGCTGCCGCGGGAACGCACGGACCGGGGCGAGCGCTCCGGTTCCGGCCGGAACGAACTGGAGCCCGCCGCGCTGGCACCCGCGCCGGCGCCGGGCGACGAGGACGATCAGCTGCCCGGCGCCGAGGACGGCAGCGGCACCCCGGACTCGCTGACCAGCCTGCTGGAGGCGGTGCCCAGCTTCCGGGGCGACCTGGTGGTCCCGGAGTCCAGGCCCGCAGCGGGGGACGAGGACGACGAGGCTGCCGCCGCCTCCGCCAAGAGCGTGGAGGACGCCGAGAGCGAGCGCGAGGAGGAGCAGGAGGCCGTGGAGCCGCCCGCTCCCGCCGCGAGCGCCGGGTCGGCGTACGCGGACGTGCTGATGCCGCGGTCGGTCGGCTCCCACCGGGACCGGCTGAAGGGCAACACGGACCGGCAGGCCGAGGCGGACGGCGTGCGCCCCGGGCGGCGCGCCGCCGTGCCCAGCTGGGACGAGATCGTCTTCGGCACCCGCCGCAAGAAGGAGTGACCGGGCCGTCCGGGGTCGCGCACCCATGCGGCGGACTTGAGTAGGGGCGCCGGGCCTGTCGGCCCAGCGCCCCTCGTGCTCCCTGAATCCGCATACGCGGAATCGCCGGCAGCCTCAGCCCCGTTCCGGTCCGGTGGCCACCGGACGCGCGTGATCGGCCGTCCACTCGCTCCAAGAACCCACATAGAGGGCTGCCTCGATGCCGGCGAGGTGCAGCGCCAGCACCTCCTGCGCCGCTGAGACGCCGGAGCCGCAGTAGACGCCGACCTCGGTGTCGCGTCCTGCGCCAAGGGCCTCGAAGCGCTCCGCGAGGGCGCTCGGGGACCGGAACGTACCGGCGTCGGTCAGGTTCTCCGTGGTGGGGGCCGAGACGGCGCCCGGAATGTGGCCTGCCACCGGGTCGATGGGCTCGACCTCACCGCGATAGCGCTCCGCGGCGCGCGCGTCCAGCAGCACTCCGCGCCGGGCCAGCGCGGCGGCCTCGTCCGCATCCAGGGTGGGCAGGCCGCCGGGTGAGGGGGTGAAGTCGCCGGGTGAGGGGTCAGGGGTCTCGGTGCTGACCGGCAGCGCTTCCCCGCCCTCCGGGTCGCGGTAGCTCTGCCACGCCTCCAGGCCGCCGTCCAGTACCCGCACATCGGGGTGGCCCGCCCAGCGGAGCAGCCACCAGCAGCGGGCCGCCGCCCAGCCGCCGCCCAGGCCGCCCGCGTCGTAGACGACGACGGGACGGTCGGCACGGACACCCGCACGGCGCATGGCGGCGCCGAAGACGTCCAGCGGGGGAAGCGGGTGGCGGCCGGTGCCCTCTCCCGGCTCGGCGGCGAGCTCGCTCTCCAGGTCGATGTAGACGGCTCCCGGCAGGTGGCCCTTCTGGTACGCGGGCAGGCCCGGGGGGTCGCCCGGCTTGTAGCGCACGTCGAGCAGCACGGGTGCGGCCCCGGCCGCGAGGTCGCCCGCGAGCGCCGGTACGGAGATGATGGCTGTCATGGCGCCATCTTCGCGCAGCCCCCGGTCCGCCGGGTCGGTGGCCTGGTGACGGCACACGGATCGGGGATTCTCCGTCTGGAAGCGGCAAAAAAGCGGCGCGGCCGGGGAGCGCGGCGCGACAGGTGGTGACAGCATCTGCACTGGCGAGTAGTCACGCAGCTCCGGCAAGGACGCCGGGGCAATTCCACCCGCACGACCGCATCGATGATGGTCAAGGAGCGAAGCAGATGACCGAGGCAGCGACTCGGCTACGGCACACGCCCGGCGCACCCGCGTGGGCGAGCCTGATGGTGCACGGGCTGGAGGTCGGCAAGGAGTTCTACCAGGGGCTGTTCGGCTGGGAGTTCCGGGCCGGACCACAGCAGCTGGGCCCGTATGTGCGGGCGGTCGCGGGTGGGAACGAGGTCGCGGGGCTGGGGAAGAAGGCGGACGGCAGACAGCTGCCGACCGCGTGGCTGCCCTATCTGGCGACGGCCGACGCCGACGAGACGGCGTCGGCCGTCCGTTCGTACGGCGGTACGGTCGCGGTCGGGCCGCTGGACGCGGAGACGGCGGGGCGGATGGCCATCGTCGCGGATCCGCACGGTGCCCCGTTCGGGCTGTGGCAGGACGCGCACGTTCCGGCCCTGGGGACGGCGCCGCGCGGGACGTTGGGGGCTCCGGTCTGGTTCGAGCTCGTCACCCGGGAGACCGGCACGGTGGTCAAGTTCTACCAGGCGGTGTTCGGTTACGACGCGGAGAGCATCGACGCGCCGGGCTCCGACTATCTGACGCTGTGCGCGGACGGTGCACCAGTGGCCGGAATCCACGGGGTCGGCGACGCACTGCCGCGCGACCGGGGGCCGCACTGGCGCACGTACTTCGCGGTGGAGGACCCGGACGGGATGGCACAGCGCGCCACGGAGCTGGGAGGCCGGGTGGTGCGCGGCCCGGACGACTCACCGTACGGGCGGCTGGCGACGCTCGCGGACCCGGAGGGCGCGCACTTCAGTGTGATCCGGCCCGTCGCAGCGGATCGCTGAGCCCGCGCCCGGGCGGCACCTTCGGTGCGGCGGTGGGCTCGTCCACCGGGAGGACGTCGGGCGAGAGCGCACCGGCGCCCGCCGAGGCCGCGGTCAGCCGCCTGCGGTGGTGGCGCCTGCACAGCACTTCGTAGCCGACCTCGCCGCTGGGTTCGCCCACGTCGCCCACGACCACCTGCGCGCCCTCGACCACCATCCGGCCGCCGACGGTGCGCGCGTTGTGGGTGGCGCGGGCCCCGCACCAGCACAGCGCCTCCACCTGAAGGGTCTCCAGCCGGTCGGCGAGCTCCATCAGCCGCTGGGAGCCGGGGAAGAGGCGGGTGCGGAAGTCGGTGGCGATGCCGAACGCGTAGACGTCGATGCCCAGGTCGTCCACGACCCGGGCCAGCTGCTCGACCTGTTCGGGCGAGAGGAACTGCGCCTCGTCGACGATGACGTAGTCGGTGCGTCCGCCGGCGGTCAGATGGCGGACCAGGTGCTGCTGGAAGTTGAGGTCCTCGGCCACCTCGACGGCCTCGGCGACCAGGCCGAGCCGGGAGGAGAGCCTGCCGGTACCCGCGCGGTCGTCCCGGGTGAAGATCATGCCCTGCAGTCCGCGCGCCGAACGATTGTGCTCGATCTGGAGCGCGAGCGTGCTCTTTCCGCAGTCCATCGTTCCGGAGAAGAACACCAGCTCTGGCATGGGAGGTTCGGCCTTTCTCGGTGCGGTTCCTCGGTGCGGTTCCTCAGTGCGATCCCCCGGGCGGGGCGGCGCGTATCGAACGCCGGGGGGCGCACGCGTACGGACGCGGGCGCGGGGCGCGGCGTTTCAGGTGCGGACCTCCAGGAGTGGCACGAGCTGTTCGGCGGCGGTCGCCGAGCCGTGCATGCCGATCAGCTCGGACTCCTTGGGCTCGCGCCGGGTGGCGATGACGGCGACGTCGTCGCGCATCGCGGCGATGACGTCGCCGAGCCTGCCGTGCACCCGCGGCTCCACGCCGGGCCCGAACCAGCCGAGGGAGATGGCCTCTTCGCGGGTGGCCACCCACGCCTGCTCGGCCAGCACCTCGCGCCAGACGGCGTACACGTCGCCCGCCGCGCCGGGGACGGCGTAGACGTGCCGCATCCGGCCCTCGCCGCCCAGCTGGCCGACTCCGGCGCTCAGCTCCCAGTCCTCGTCGAAGTCGATCCGGGCCTCGGGGCTTTCGGGGATGTCGACCATGCCGTGGTCCGCGGTGATGTAGAGCGCCGAGCGCGGTGGAAGCTGCTCGGCCAGGCGCTGCGCGAGCCGGTCGACGTACATCAGCTGGCCGCGCCAGGCGTCCGAGTCCATGCCGTAGCGGTGGCCGTTGCCGTCGAGCTCCGCGTAGTAGGTGTAGACGAGGGCGCGGTCGGAGGCGGCGAGCCGCTGGGCCGCCAGGTCCATGCGGTCCTCGGCCGAGAGCCGGCCGAGGAAGGTGCCGCCGGACAGTGCGATCTTGGTGAGCGGCGTGTGCTCGAAGTGCGGCGCCGTCACCTGGCAGGTGGCCACTCCGGCGGCCTCGGCCTGCTGGAAGACGGTGGGGTACGGCTGCCAGACGTGCGGGTCGGTCCAGGGCTGCCAGCGGAGCTGGTTCATCAGCCGGCCGGTGGCCGGGTCCAGCGCGGTGTAGCCGGGCAGTCCGTGCTCGCCCGGGACCCGGCCGGTGCCGACGGAGGCCAGCGAGGTGGCCGTGGTGGAGGGGAAGCCCGAGGTGATCGGCTCACCGGTGCCGGCGGTCGAGCTCGGCAGCAGCGAGGTGAGGAACGGTGCTTCGTCCGGGTGCGCCCGAAGAGCCTCCCAGCCCATGCCGTCCACCAGGAAGACGCAGACCCGGTCGGCGGGCGGGAGCGCCAGTCCTGCCGTCATGCCGGGGACGCCGAGTCCGGCGGCGAGGGAGGGCAGCAGGTCGGCCAGTGAGGCGGTGCCGTAGCGGGGGACGGGCGCGGTGCGCGGGTCGAGCGGTGCGTCCGGAAAGGCGCCGTCGGGGAGCGGGTGCGGGGCCGTCGGGAGCGGGTGCGGGATGTTCTCAGCGGTCACTGCGGGGGTCCGACCCGGGTGGTTCCGGCGGTGGCCTCGGACAGCGCCTGTGCGAAGGCGAGGGTCTGGCGCACGGTGTCCGGGCCGTCACCGGCCTCGCTGACCCGCAGCGAGAGATCGTCGGCGGTCGCGGAGCCGGTGTAGCCGTGGTCGGCCTCGCAGTTGGGGTCGCCGCAGGTGGCGGGCTCCATGTCGAGGCGGGAGACGGCGCCCCAGCCGATGGTCAGTACGACCTCGCGGGGCAGGGTGCCGGGGGTGTAGGACTCGGGGTTGGCCACCACCCGGGAGAGCACCACGGAGGAGATCCGCTCCAGCTTCACCGACTCGGTGGAGGTGGTCGCGTAGGGCGAGGGCGAGGTGCCGTCAGCCGCCTGCTCATCGGTGTGGCTGACGAGGAAGCGGGTGCGGGTGAGCACCAGGACCGTGACGTGGCGGCGGACCTCGTTGGAGTCGAACGTCGTCTCTTGATGCACGAGGTACGAGGCCACTGGCTCGCCACCCACCGCTGCCTCGACAGCCTCGGCTACGAGGGCCGGGTAGTAGCCGCTGCGCTCGATCGCCTCACGCAGACCCTGCGTCGTCGTACCGGTCTTCGCCATGACAGCCATCCTAAGGGCCGTGAGGCGGCGCAGCTCCGGCCCGCTCCCCACCGTACGCCCCCGGCGCACGGTCAGTACGCCGGGAGGCGACGAGCCCCCAGGTCGGGGCGGGTTCCCGGCTCGGCGACGCGGACCGAGGCGCCCAGCACTGTCACACCCCGGGGCGCCACCACGACCGGGTCGAGTTCGACGGCGACCACCTGTGGATGATCGTCCATCAGCAGCGAGACCCGCAGCAACACCTCTTCCAGCGCTGCGGTGTCCGAGGGCTCCGCGCCGCGCCAGCCGAACAGCAGCGGCGCCGAGCGGATCGCCCTCACCAGCCCGGCGGCCTCCTTGTCGGTGACGGGCACCAGCCGGTGCGCCGTATCGCCCAGCAGCTCCGAGGGCGTGCCCGCGAGACCGAACGAGAGCACGGCGCCGATGGCCGGGTCGAGCGTGGCGCGCACGACGGTGCCCACGCCGCGCGGTGCCATCGCCTGGACGACCGGCCGCAGCTCCTGGGGTGCGCCCAGCGCCTGGGTCAGCTCCTCGTAGGCGCGGCGCAGCCCGGACTCGCCCGCGATGTCCAGCCGTACGCCCCCCAGGTCGGCGCGGTGCCGCAGATGGGGTGCCGTGGTCTTGAGGGCGACGGGGAAGCCGAGGGTGCGGGCCGCCTCGACGGCCGTCTCGGCGTCCGGTGCGGGCAAGGTGGGCTGGACGGCGATGCCGTAGCTGTGCAGCAGCCGGGCCGTCTCCTCGTCCGGGAGGGTGCGGCCGCGCTCGGGCGTCGCCGGCGTCGCGTCGGCCAGCAGCTGAGCGGCGGCGGACTCGTCCACGTCGAGGTCGGGCACCTTGCCCGGGTCGCCGGCCTCCGCCCGCCACCGGGAGTAGCGCACTGCCTCGGCCAGGGCGCGCGCCGCCCGCTCCGGCGTCGGGTAGGAGGGCAGTCCGCGCTTGGCGAGTTCCTTCTGCAGGCCCTCCATCGCCAGGTGGACGACGGCCACCGGCTTGCGCGGCGCTCCCTCGGCGGCGGCGACGGCCTCGACGGCTTCGCGCAGTGCGTCGGCGAGCGCCTCGACCTGGCCGTCGGGCGGCGTCTGGTCACCGGCCGTGCCGGTGCCGCCCGGCAGCTCGGCGGGGACGGCGGGGATGACGGTGACCAGCACCGCGTCCGTGGCCGCATCGCTGAGCGCCTCCCGCAGCGCCCTGCCGAAGTCGCCGGGTCCTGCCGAGGTGGGCAGCGCCACGACGGGGCGGGGGCGCAGCCCGTCGGTGAGGCAGGCGTCGTAGGTCAGCAGGCTCATCGCTTCGGTGTTGCCGAGGATGCCGACGTGCGGGCCCGCTGGCGGCGGCTGCTCGGCGAGGAGCACCCCGGTGTCCAGCAGCTCGGTGAAGGTGTCCACCATCAGGACGCCCGCCTGGCGCAGCAGCGCGTAGACGGTGGCGTCGGGGGTGCGGGAGGCGGGCGCCGCGTGGCCCGGCGGGGGCGCGCTGCCGCGCTGCCGTGCGCCCTTGACCACGACGACCGGCTTGCGGGCAGCGGTGCGCCGGGCGAGCCGGGTGAACTTGCGCGGGTTGCCGATGGACTCCAGATACATCAGCACGACATCGGTCGCCGGGTCCTCGTCCCAGTGCTGGAGGAGATCGTTTCCGGAGACGTCGGCCCTGTTGCCCGCCGAGACGAAGGAGGAGGGTCCGCTGCCGCGCCGGTCCAGCCCGTCGAGCAGGGCGATGCCGATGGCGCCGGACTGGGTGAAGACGCCGATCCTGCCCCGGGCCGGCATCCGCTGGGAGGGGGTGGCGTTGAGCCGTACGTCCTCGCCGGTGTTGATCAGGCCGAGGGCCCCTGGGCCGATCAGCCGCATGCCGTAGGAGCGGGCCAGCCGGACCAGCTCGCGCTGCTCGTCCCGGCCGACCCCCTCGGTGAGAACGATCAGCCCCTGCACCGCCGCCTCGCCGCACTCGGCGACGACGGTGTGCAGCTGATCGGCGGGGACGGCGAGTACGGCCAGGTCGACGTGCTCGGGGATTTCCCGCACCGACCGGTGGCCGGGCACCCCGGCCAGGGTGGGCGCCGCCGCCGGGTCCAGCGCGTGGTTGACCGCGTACAGCGGCCCTGGGAAGCCGCCGGTGCGCAGGCTGCCCAGCACCGCGCGCCCCGCGCCGCCCGGCGTACGGCTGGCCCCGATGACGGCGACGGAGCCGGGGGCCAGCAGCCGGGCGACGGAGCGGCCCTCGGCGCGCTGTTCGCGGGCCCGCATGACGGCCAGGGAGCGCTCGGTGGGCTCCAGGTCGAAGGTGAGGTGGACCGAGCCGTCCTCGAAGCTGCGCTTCTGGGAGTAGCCGGCGTCCGTGAACACCTTGATCATCTTGGTGTTGGCGGGCAGCACCTCGGCGGCGAAGCGGCGGATGCCGCGCTCCCGGGCGACGGCGCCGATGTGTTCGAGCAGCGCCGAGGCCACTCCCCTGCCCTGCTGGTCGTCGCGGACCAGGAAGGCGACCTCGGCCTCGTCGGCCGGCTCGCTCGCGGGGCGGCCGAGGTGGTCGATGCGGTCGTAGCGGACGGTCGCGATGAACTCGCCGGCGATCGTCGCCGCCAGCCCGACCCGGTCGACGTAGTCGTGGTGCGTGAAGCGGCGCACATCGCGGTCGGACAGCTTCGGGTAGGGCGAGAAGAAGCGGTAGTACTTCGACTCGTCGGACACCTGCTCGTAGAAGCTGACCAGCCGCTCCGCGTCATCGGGAGTGATCGGCCTGACCCTGGCCGTACCGCCGTCGCGCAGCACGACGTCCGCTTCCCAGTGGGCCGGGTAGGCGCGCTCCTCGGGGCTCGGCATGGGGCCAGCGTACGGCGGAGGGAGGGCACGTGCTCACGGGTGCGGGGATGCGTCGTATCGTCGCTGACATGAACGCCGTCGCTTCCTGGCCCGCACCCGCCGGCTCACGGGGCACCTCGGCAGTCATGGCAACCAGACAAGACCGACGATCGAAGGGCAACACCATGGTTGAGCGCCGCGTCACCGTCGGCTGGGCCGAGGGCCTGCACGCCCGCCCCGCCTCCACATTCGTCCGTGCCGCCTCGGAGGCCGGGGTTCCGGTCACCGTCCGGAAGGGGGAGGGCAACCCCGTCAACGCGGCCTCCATGCTCGGTGTGCTCGGCCTGGGTGCGGAGGGGGGCGAGGAGATCGTCCTCGCCTCCGAGGCGGAAGGTGCCGAGGAAGCCCTCGACCGGCTCGCGAAGCTGGTCTCCGAAGGGCTGGATGAGCTGCCCGAGACGGTCTGACCGTCCGACCGGAGGTGAAGGGCTTACGCCGTCACGGCGAACAGCGACAACGGCCGACATCGACAGCCGACATCGACAAGGGGCGCGCACCCGATGGTGCGCGCCCTTTGTGTGCTGCGGCGCCGGGCGCGGGCCCTCGCGTCGGGTCAGACCTTCACACCGTGCTGGCGGAGGTAGGCGACCGGGTCGATGTCCGAGCCGTACTCGGCCGAGGTGCGCGCCTCGAAGTGCAGGTGGGGGCCCGAGGAGTTGCCCGTGGAGCCGGAGAGGCCGATCTGCTGGCCCGGCTTGACCTGCTGGCCGACCGAGACGCCGATCGAGTTGAGGTGGCCGTACTGCGTGTACGTGCCGTCCTTGTGCTTGATGACGATGTTGTTGCCATAAGCACCGCCGTTGCCGGCCTCCACGACCTCGCCGGCGGCCACGGAGTGGACCGGGGTGTTCATGCCCGCGTGGAAGTCGATGCCGGTGTGGCTGCCGGACGACCACATGCCGCCGCCCTGCTTGTAACCGGTGGAGACGTACGAGCCCTCGACGGGCAGCACATAGGCGTTGAGCTTCGCCCGCCTGGCCTCCCGCGCGGCCTTCTCCTTGGCCTCGCGCTCCTTCTCCGCCTTCTCGGCGGCCGCCTTGCGCCTGGCCTCGTCGGCCTTCCGCTTGGCGTCGGCCTTCGCCTTGGCCGCCGCTTCCCTGGCGTCGGACTCGGCCTTGGTCTGCTCGGCCTGGAGGGCCTGCTCGTACGCCTGCTGGTCCAGCGTGTCGGAGATCGGGCCGCCGACAACCTCGCTGATCTTGGCGTCGTGCTGGACGGGGGCGTTGCCCTGCCCACCGCTCGCGGCGAAGGCGGGGGAGGCGATGGACCCGACGACGCCCACGGTGGCGAGACCGGCTATGCCTGCCGCTCCCCCAGCGGCCCTGTTGCGGGCCTTGCTCGGACGCCTGTGCTTGCCAGTGGCACGGGTGAACGCCATACGGAGGCGTACTCCTTTCCTTCCTTCTCGCCTACCGGGTTAGCTGACGGGTTCGGAGCAGGAAGGTCTCCTACGGGCCGCCTCTTGCGAGGCCGTCCGATTCACCCCAATGGGACCTGGGTCCCCGGTCCCCCTCGGCAGGTGCGCCTCGGGGATTCGGCGATGTCTGTCCGTCGGCCGCGGGTGCGGTCACTTCTGACGGACAGCGGCACCGACGCTAAACGGGGCCAACTCCGAGCGGCAAACGAAACCCGGGGTTTGTCACCTACGCCACACTCCAACTCGCCAGCAACCGCGACAGAAACGGACATCGAGAAGGGCCCGGAAGGAGTGATTCCTCCTCCCGGGCCCCACTTCTGACCGCCTCTCGTGCCCCGCCCGAAGGCTCAGGAACCGGAGACCACCTTGACGTCGCCGATCCCCAACTCCCGTACTGGATCGGCAATCTGGGACGCGTCACCGACGAGCACCGTCACCAGCCGGTCGGCGGGCAGCGCACTGACGGCGGCCGCCGTGGCCTCCACCGTGCCTGTCTCGGCGAGTTGGGCGTAGAGCCGGGCCTGATGGTCGTCCGGCAGATACTGCTCGACCTGGTCGGCCAGCGTCCCGGCGACGGCCGCTGCCGTCTCGTAGCGCAGCGGCGCGACACCCACCAGGTTCCGGACCGCGACGTCCCGTTCCTCGTCGGTCAGCCCCTCGGCCGCCAGCTTCCGCAGCACCTGCCACAGGTCGTCCAGCGCGGGCCCCGTCACATCGGTGGCCACCGAGCCGCTGATGGCCAGCAGCGCGGCGCCGCTGCCGTCCTCGGCTGAGCGCAGCACCTGGCCGAAAGCGCGCACGCCGTAGGTGTAGCCCTTCTCCTCGCGCAGCACCCGGTCCAGCCGGGAGGTGAGGGTGCCGCCCAGGCAGTAGACGCCCAACAGCTGCGCGGGCCACACCCGGTCGTGCCGGTCGGGGCCGACGCGGCCGATCAGCAGCTGCGTCTGCACCGCTCCTGGCCGGTCCACGATGACGACCCGGCCGGTGTCGTCCGCGGTGATCGGGGGCATCGGGCGCGGCGCCACGGCTGCACCCGTCCAGCTGCCCAGGCTCTCGGCGAGCGCTGCCTCGAGGTCCACCCCCTGCAGATCGCCGACCACGACGACCGTGGCCGTCGCCGGGTGCACATGGGCTTCGTAGAAGGCGCGCACCGCTGCCGCGTCGATGCTCCGCACCGTCTCCTCGGTGCCCTGTCTGGGCCGCGACATCCGCGAGGTGGCGGGGAACAGCTCGCGGGAGAGCTCCTTGGCGGCGCGGCGGGCCGGGTTGGCCAGCTCGTGCGGGATCTCGTCCAGCCGGTTGGCGACCAGCCGTTCGACCTCGCTGTCCGGGAAGGCGGGGGCGCGCAGCGCGTCGGCGAGCAGGCCTAGCGCCTTGGGCAGCCGGGAGGCCGGCACCTCCAGCGAGACCCGCACACCCGGGTGGTCGGCGTTCGAGTCGAGCGTGGCCCCGCAGCGCTCCAGCTCGGCGGCGAACTCCTCGGCCGTGTGCTTGTCCGTGCCCTCGCTCAGCGCGCGGGCCATGATGGTGGCGACCCCGTCGAGGCCCTCGGGCTCCGCGTCCAGCGGCGCCTGCAGGTTCACCTCGACGGCGACGACTTCCTGGCCCGGACGGTGGCAGCGCAGCACCGTCAGCCCGTTGGGCAGTGTGCTGCGCTCCGGGGTGGGGAAGGCCCACGGCTTCGGGGTGCCGCTGAGCGGCTGGGGGTGGAACTCCATGCTCTTCCCTGCTGTCTCCGCGATTCCCGCGGGGCTCGTGCCCGCCGCTCCCGCCGGGCTCTGGCTCGTGCTCGCCGTCTGTGCGGCGCTCCGGTCCGCGCTCGCCGGTGTCTCGCTCACTGCCCGGCCTCCTCGTCCTCGTTCGCCGCCTCGTGCGCGTCCGCCGTCCCCGCCTCGCCCTCCGCCAGCGGTTCGTACACGAGCACGGCGCGGTTGTCGGAGCGCAGCCGCTGGGCCGCCACCTGGCGCACCTCCTCGCGGGTCACCTCAAGCACCCGTCCGACGGCGCTCAGTGCGAGCTGCGGGTCGCCGAAGAGCACTGCGTACCGGCACAGTTCGTCCGCGCGTCCGCCGACCGTGGCCAGCCGGTCCAGCCACTCGCGCTCCAACTGGGCCTGGGCCCGCTCCATCTCCTCCTCGCCGGGCCCCTCCTCGGCGAAGCGGCGCAGCTCCTCGTCGACCGCCGCCTGGATGTCGGCGATCTCCGCACCGCTGGACGCCTTGATGTCCAGCCAGCCCAGGGAGGGCGCGCCGGCCAGCCGGAGCAGCCCGAAACCGGCCGCCACAGCGCTGCGGTCGTGCCGCACCAGCCGCGTGTAGAGACGGGAGGACTCACCGCCACCGAGCGCGGTGAGCGCCAGGTCCGCCGCGTCGGCCTCGCGGGTGCCGTCGTGCGGCAGGCGGTAGCCGTTCATCAGCGCGCGGGAGGGCACATCCTCCTCGACGACCTCGCGCTTCTCCTCGCCCATCAGCTCGGCCAGCGCGCCGTCCCGCGGGGGGCGCTTGCCGTCGTGGCCGGGGATGGAGCCGAAGTACTTCTCGATCCAGGCGAGGGTCTGCTCCGGGTCGATGTCGCCGACCACGGACAGCACCGCGTTGTTGGGCGCGTAGTACGTACGGAAGAACTCCTGCGCGTCCTGGAGGGAGGCCGCGTCCAGGTCCTCCATGGAGCCGATCGGCGTGTGGTGGTAGGGGTGGCCCTCGGGGTAGACCATGGCGGTCATCCGCTCGAAGGCGGTGCCGTAGGGCACGTTGTCATAGCGCTGGCGGCGCTCGTTCTTGACCACGTCGCGCTGGTTCTCCATGGACTCCTCGTCCAGGGCGGCCAGCAGCGAGCCCATCCGGTCGGCCTCCAGCCACAGGGCGAGCTCCAGCTCGTGGGCCGGCATCGTCTCGAAGTAGTTGGTGCGCTCGAAGCTGGTGGTGCCGTTCAACGAACCGCCCGCGCCCTGCACCAGCTCGAAGTGTCCGTTGCCCTTCACCTGCGCCGAGCCCTGGAACATCAGGTGCTCGAAGAGATGGGCCAGGCCGGTGCGGCCCTTGGCCTCGTGACGGGAACCGACGTCGTACCAGAGGCAGACAGCGGCGACGGGGGTCAGATGATCCTCGGAGAGCACCACCCGCAGGCCGTTGGCCAGCCGGTGCTCCGTCGCTGTCAGCCCACCGGTGGCCGGCGGGGGCGTGGCCGTGTGACCCATGGGCGTGGAGTCCCTTCGCTTGCGGGGATATCCCGGCCGGGCGCCGGGAACTGCCGACCGCCTGGCGCCTCACGCGACCGGCGGCCCTGTCACTGTATGCAACCACGCCGACAAGGTGCGAAGTTCCCGTACGGTCTACCGAGCGACAGCCCTGTCAGTGGGGCGGTCCACAATGGTCGACCGAGAACCGTCGGTCGCCGAGCCGCCGTCGGCCAAGAGCCGGAAGCACGTCGGTCCCACAGCACGACCCGAGAGCACAAGAGCGAAGCACGAAGCAGCGAAGGAGCCGCAGCCGCGATGGCCCGCCGCAGTAAAAGCCGTACACCGGCCCCGGAGCCGGGAGAGGACTTCGAGGAGCGCATCGTCGACATCGACGTCGTCGACGAGATGCAGGGCTCCTACCTGGAGTATGCGTATTCGGTCATCTACTCGCGCGCGCTCCCCGACGCCCGCGACGGGATGAAACCCGTGCAGCGCCGGATCCTGTACCAGATGCACGAGATGGGCCTGCGCCCCGACAGGTCGTATGTGAAGTGCGCCCGTGTGGTGGGCGAGGTGATGGGAAAGCTCCACCCGCACGGTGACTCCCCCATCTACGATGCCCTGGTGCGCATGGCGCAGGACTTCTCCATGCGGCTGCCACTGGTGGACGGGCACGGCAACTTCGGTTCGCTGGGCAACGACGACCCGCCCGCGGCGATGCGCTACACGGAGTGCCGTTCCGCGCCGGCCGCCGGGCTGATGGTGGAGTCGATCGACGAGGAGACCGTCGACTTCGGCGCCAACTACGACGGCAGCGAGGAAGAGCCTGTCACCCTGCCGGCCGCCTACCCCAACCTGCTGGTGAACGGCTCGTCGGGGATCGCCGTCGGCATGGCGACGAACATGCCGCCGCACAACCTCACGGAGGTCATCTCAGCGGCCCGGCACCTGATCAAGCACCCGGGCGCCGACCTGCAGACCCTGATGAACTTCATCCCGGGTCCCGATCTGCCGACCGGCGGCAAGATCGTCGGCCGGGAGGGCATCGAGGACGCCTACCGCTCCGGGCGCGGCTCCTTCAAGATCCGGGCCACGGTGTCCATCGAGCAGGTCACGGCCCGCCGCAAGGGTCTGGTGGTCACCGAGCTGCCGTTCGCCGTCGGGCCCGAGAAGGTCATCTCCAAGATCAAGGACCTGGTCAACGCCAAGAAGCTCCAGGGCATCGCGGACGTGAAGGACCTCACCGACCGCGAGCACGGGCTGCGCCTGGTGATCGAGGTCAAGAACGGCTTCAACCCGGAGGCCGTCCTCTCCCAGCTGTACAAGCTGACGCCGATGGAGGAGTCCTTCGGCATCAACAACGTCGCGCTGGTGGACGGCCAGCCGCTCACCCTCGGCCTCAAGGAGCTGCTGGAGGTCTACGTCGACCACCGGTTCGAGGTGGTGCGGCGGCGCAGCGAGTTCCGGCGCGGCAAGCGGCGCGACCGGCTGCACCTGGTGGAGGGTCTGCTGGTGGCGCTCGTCGACATCGACGAGGTCATCAGAATCATCCGGTCGAGTGAGAACGCCGCCGAGGCCAAAGCGTCCCTCATCGAGCGCTTCGGCCTCAGCGAGATCCAGACCCAGTACATCCTCGACACCCCGCTGCGCAGGCTCACCAAGTTCGACCGCATCGAGCTGGAGGACGAGCGGGACCGGCTCAAGGGCGAGATCGAGCAGCTGACCCGGATCCTGGAGTCGGACACGGAGCTGCGCAAGCTCGTCTCCTCCGAACTGTCCGCCGTCGCCAAGAAGTACGGCACCCCGCGCCGCACCGAACTGCTGGACTCCGCTGAGGTGCCGGTGGCCGCCGTACCGCTGGAGGTCGCCGACGACCCGTGCCGGGTGCTGCTCTCCTCCACCGGGCTGCTGGCCCGTACGGCCAACGGCGGTATGGAGTTCGGGGAGGCGGCCAAGCGCGTCAAGCACGACGTGATCGTCTCGGCCGTGCCGGCCACCACCCGCGGCGAAGTCGGCGCTGTGACCTCGGCGGGCCGCCTGCTGCGGCTGCAGGTGGTCGATCTGCCGCAGCTGCCGGAGACGGCGACCTCGCCCAATCTGGCAGGTGGGGCCCAGATTTCGGAGTTCCTCACGCTGGAGGGCGATGAGACGCTGATCTGCCTCACCACGCTGGACGAGTCCTCACCTGGCCTGGCGATCGGCACCGAACAAGGCGTCGTCAAGCGCGTGGTGCCCGACTATCCGGCGAACCGGGGCGAGTTGGAGGTCATCACCCTCAGGGAGGGCGACCGCATCGTCGGCGGCGCCGAGCTGCGCACCGGCGAGGAGGATCTGGTCTTCGTCACCGACGACGCGCAGCTGCTGCGCTTCCAGGCGAGCCAGGTACGCCCGCAGGGCCGCCCCGCGGGCGGCGTGGCAGGCATCAAGCTCGCCCAGGACGCGAAGGTGATCTTCTTCGGCGCCGTCGACCCGGGCACCGAGGGGGCCGTGTTCACGGCGGCCGGCTCCGAAGGCACCCTCGACGACGCGCTGAGCACTGCCAAGTTCACCCCCTTCGATCAGTACCCGCGCAAGGGGCGCGCGACGGGCGGCGTGCGCTGCCAGCGCTTCCTCAAGGGCGAGGACCGGCTGCGGCTGGCCTGGGCGGGCGCCACACCGGCGTTGGCGGCGACCAGGACCGGCACCCCCGCCGAGCTGCCCGAACCCGACCCCCGCAGGGACGGTTCGGGGCTGCCGCTGAAGAAGCAGATCGCGGCGGTGGCCGGACCGGTGTAGCGGCCAGGGGCCCTGGGGTGCTGGGGCGATGCCCCCAGCACCCCTCCCGCGGCGACGGCGCGCGGCTACAACGGCCTACAACGGCGAGGGTTCGGCGGCGCCTTCGGCAGCGTCATCTGCCGCGTAATCAGCCGCGTCATCGGTGGCTTCTTCGGCCGCTTCTTCGGCGGCCGCAACCAGCGCGTCCGGCTCCTCCTCCCCCGCACTGTCCACGTACCGCAGCACGCCCCACACGGCGCGCTCGTCCGGCCCCTCGGGTCCGGCGACGCACACGTGGAGCCCGGCGCGCAAGGCGGCGTCCTCGATCCCGGCGCCGATCATCACCAGTTCCGTACGCCGCCCGGCCGAGCGGGGCCACCGCTCCGGCGCGAACCGGAGGAAACCGCCCACCGCGTGCACCACGTAGCGGTTGTCCGGGTCGGCCGCGCCGAAGTCCACGTAGCCCTTGATCCGGTACAGACCCTCCGGCCTGGCATCCAGGAACTCCAGAAAGCGGCGCGGGTCCAGCGGCGCGTCCGAGACGAACTCCACCGTCTCGTAGGCGGCGTGCAGGTGCTCCGCGTGGCACTCGCCCTCGCCGTGGCCGCACTCGCCGTGGCCGCACTCGTCACCGCCGTCGCTGTCGCCGTCCCCGTCTCCATCTCCGTAGAGCAGCGAGTCGAACGAGAGCTGTTCGACCGGTGGCCTCTCGCGCCGTACGCGGTCGAACAGCAGCGCGGGATCGACGCGGCCGAACGAAGCGGGGACGACGGGCGTGCCGGGGCTGAGCCGCCGCAGTTCCGCATGGAGCGCTTCCCGGCTCTCTCCGGTCACCCGGTCGGCCTTGTTGAGGACGAGCAGGTCGGCCGCACCGACATGGCGCTCCAGCTCGGGATGGCGCGCGCGTACGGCCTCGAACTCCGCCGCGTCGACGACCTCCACCAGTCCGCCGTAGACGATGTACGGGCTGCGGCTGGCCAGCACCATCCGGATCAGCGTCTCCGGCTCGGCCACCCCGCTGGCCTCGATCACGATGACGTCCATACCCGCAGCGGGGCGTGCGAGGACATCCAGGACCTCGTCCATGTCACTGGTGTCCACCGCGCAGCACAGACAGCCGTCCCCGATGGAGACCATCGAATCCACCTGCCCTGAGACCGCCATGGCGTCGATCTCGATGCTGCCGAAGTCGTTGACGATCGCTCCGATGCGGGTGCCTCTGGCGCGGCGCAGCAGATGGTTGAGCAGGGTGGTCTTCCCGGAGCCGAGGAACCCGGCCAGTACGAGGACCGGGATCCGGCCGCCCACCGCGCCCCGCCGGGCATCGGTCTGCGTACCGCTCTCCGTCCTGACCTCCTCGCCGGTCGCCGCACCACTCCCCGTGCTGACCCCCTCGCCGGTCTCCGTGCCGCTCCGTGTACCGGCCTCCGTGCCGACCCGTGCACCGGCCTCCGCATCGCCCACGCGTTCCGCCCCTCCTGCCTGGTTCGTGTCCCCACGGCCTCGCGGCTCCGGATTCCCTGTGACCTGCGACCCGTGGCCCCGAGACGGCTGCCGATCGTACCGAAGCGGACTGCCCGGGCCTCGGCTCAGGATCACGTCGGGCCGAGGGTGGAAGCGGCAGGCAGTGCGACAGCGAAGGGCGTGCGGGCAGCCGCGTAGGCGCGCAGGCGGACAGACGCGCATGCGGACAGGCGTGCAAGCAGGCAAGCGCGCGGGCGGGCAAGGGGTGGCGCGGCGCGCGGGCGCATGCCCGCGCGCCGCATGGCAGCCCAGGTTAGGCTCACCTGTGTGAGCACGTGTGCGACGGCCTCCCGGGCCCTTGCCGAACCCCTCGCGGGGACGGCGGCGACGGCCCGTACCTGGCTGCTGATCGAGCAGCCGGGCCCCTGGGGCAAGAAGGCGCTGGTCCAGAGCCATCTCGACCCGGAGCTCGGGCAGGCGCTCGACGATGCGGCCGGCGCACATGGTGGCCGGGTCGCGCTGATCCGCCGCCCCGGGCGGCATGCCGACAGCTCTTCCCCGAGCGCCCCGCACCGTGTCTATCTGGCCTGCACGGTTCCGGGCGCCTCCTGGATCCGCACGAAGGTGCTGCCGAGCGACAGGTTGCACGAGTTGCGCGAGCTGGATTTCGCGACCCTGGAGGGCGCGCCGGTACGCGGTGACGGCTGGGAGCCGTACGAGGGCGACCCCCTGGCGCTGGTGTGCACCAACGGCAAACGGGACCGCTGCTGCGCCCTGCTCGGCCGACCGCTCGCGGCCGAACTCGAAGCGTCCGGCGGTGCGAACGTCTGGGAGATCACCCACATTGGCGGCCACCGCTTCGCGCCCACCCTGCTGGTGCTGCCCTACGGCTACGCGTACGGACGGCTCGGCGCCCCCGCGGTGAAGGGCGTACTGGACGCCGTACGGGACGGCCATGTGCTGACGGACGGCTGCCGCGGCCGCTCGGCCTGGGACCGCCCGGGGCAGGCGGCCGAACTGGCCGTAAGGGAGCACACAGGGGAGAGCCGCGCGCACGCGCTGACTGTGCGTGGCTCGCAGGCCGCGCAGCAGGAGCCGAAAAGTGCCCACTGGAGCGTGACCGTCGCCCATGTGGACGGGCGCCACTGGTGCGTCACCCTGACCGAGACCGCCGACGGACCTCCCGTACCCGCGAGCTGCGGTGCCGCACCGGCCGGCCCGGTTCGGCTGGACGTCGTACGGATCGAGCAGCTGCCGACCGCTCCCCCTGCCTGAGTCAAAGCGACCGCACCACCGAACAGTGCGCCGCCTCCGGCCTGGTGCACCGGTGGCTCCCGGCGGATACCGTTCCGCCGCATGTTCCGCGTACGCCCTCAGCAACGCGCACGCCGCGGTCCCCGGCAGCAGCTGCGTCTTCCCGGCTGGCCGCGACGTGTGTCCTCCCAGGTGCTGCTCATGCAGCTGGCGGTCGTCACCGGGGTGACCGCCGTGGCGACCGGGCTGTTCCTGGCGCCGTTCAGCAACCAGCTCGACGACCAGGCATCCCGCCGGGCGCTGGCCATCGCCCAGGCGACAGCTGCCCAACCCGGCCTGGACGACCTGCTGGCCGACGGCGCCGGCCCCTCCCGCAACGGACCCGTGCAGCATCTGGCCGAGCGCACCCGGCACGCCACCGGCGCGAGCTACATCGTGGTGCTGGACACCCGCGGCATCCGCTGGTCGCACGCGGAGCCCGACCGCCTCGGCCACCGGGTCTCCACGGACCCGGGACCGGCGCTCGCCGGCCGGGAGGTGCATCACATCGACGAGGGCACACTGGGCAGATCGGCACGGGGCAAAGTGCCGCTGCGCGACGAGTCGGGGAAGGTCGTCGGCGCCGTCTCGGTCGGCATCGCCTACGACAGCGTGCGCGACCGCTTCACCCGCGCCGTCCCCGGACTGCTGGCGTACGCGGGCGGGGCGCTCGGCGTGGGCGCACTCGCCGCGCTGCTGGTCTTCCGCAGACTCCAGAAGCGCACACACGACCTGGCGTTCTCGGACATCACCGCGCTGCTGGCCGAACGGGAAGCCGTTCTGCACGGCATCCGGGAAGGCGTCGTCGCGCTGGACTCCACAGGGCGTATCCGGCTGGTCAACGACGAGGCGCAGCGGCTGCTCGACCTGGGTGAGCAGCACATCGGACTGTCCCCGCAGGACGCCCTGGGCGCCGGGCGTACGGCCAGGGTGCTGGCCGGTGAGGTGCCGGGCTCCGACCTGCTGACCGTCAGCGGCGGCCGGGTACTGGTCGCCAACCGGATGCCGACCGCCGACGGAGGGGCCGTCGCCACCCTGCGCGACCGGACCGAACTGGAGCTTCTGGGCCGGGAACTCGACGGCTCCCAGGGGCTGATCGACGCACTGCGCGCCCAGGACCACGAACACGCCAACCGGATGCACATCCTGCTCGGACTGCTGCAACTGGGCATGATCGAGGACGCGGTGAGCTATCTGAGCGAGGCGGTCGGGGTGCACCGGGCGACGTCCGAGGAGCTCTCCGAGCACATACGCGACCCGATGCTCGCCGCGCTGCTGACCGGCAAGGCGGCGGTGGCCGCCGAGCGCTCGGTCGCCCTGCGCATCGCCCCTGGCACCCTGCTGCCCGACCGTCTGGTGGATCCGCCGGAGCTGGCCACCGTGCTGGGCAATCTGGTCGACAACGCCCTGGACGCGGCGGCCGGCTCGCCTGGTGCGCGGGTGACGGTGGCACTCGTCCCGGACGCCGGCACCCGGCAGACCGGGCTCACCTTGCGGGTGAGCGACAGCGGCCCCGGTGTCCCGCCGCAGCACCGGGAAGCCGTCTTCACAGAGGGCTGGTCCACCAAGGAACCACCCGCACACGGCCGCCGTGGGCTCGGTCTGGTACTCGTACGACGGCTCGCGGAGCGCCATGGCGGCACCGCGCGGGTGGGCCAGGGCCCGGACGGCGGCGCGGAGTTCACTGTCGTGCTCCCCGAAGCGCTCCACCCGGAGGACGTCACGCCGCGCCGGTGAGGTTCCTGCGGGGTTCCGGGGTCTCAGACCGCGCCCGCGCCCGTGAGGGAGCGCACCTCCGCCTCGGCGTACGCGGCAGCGTCGGCGCTCCCGCGACGGGAAAGGAGCGTGCCCAGCCAGCCCGCGAGGAAGCCCAGCGGGACGGAGACGAGCCCGGGGTTCTCCAGCGGGAAGTACGCGAAGTCGCGTCCGGGGAACAGCGCCTGAGGGCCGCCCGAAACAACCGGCGAGAGCACCATCAGTGCCACTGCGGCAGTCAAGCCCCCATAGACCGACCAGACAGCGCCCCGCGAGGTGAAGCGCCGCCAGAAGAGGCCGTACAGCAGCACGGGCAGGTTGGCCGAGGCGGCAACGGCGAAGGCGAGGCCCACCAGGAACGCAACATTCAGCTGCTGCGCGAGCAGGCTCACCCCTACGGCGACGGCGCCGACGACGAGGGCGGCCACCCGTGCCACGGTCACCTCCCTGCGCCCCGGCCCCTGCCCTCCCTGGTCCACGGCCGGCTCCCAGCCGCGCGGACGCCGAGGCCCGTCCTCCCGCCGCCACCTGTCCTCACGCAGCCACCCTTCGGGCCGCTCCCGCCGCGTGAGCGCCCCGTACAGGTCGCGGGCCGCGGCAGCGGATGCGGCCAGGGTGAGGCCCGCGACGACGGCCAGGATGGTGGCGAATGCGACGGCGGCGACCAGCGCTGCCAGTGCGGCTCCGCCGGTGGAGTCCACCCCGCCGCCCAACTCGGCCGCCAGCAGCGGAACGGCGGCGTTCCCTGACGGGTCCGCCCCACGTACCGCACCGGTGCCCACCAGCGCTGCCGCACCGGCGCCGAGGACGATGGTCATCAGATAGAAGCCGCCGACGAGCCCGATCGCCCACACTGCTGAACGACGGGCGGCCCGCGCGGTCGGCACGGTGCAGAAGCGCGCCAGAATGTGCGGCAGTCCGGCCGTACCGAGCATCAGCGCCAGCCCCAGACTGAGCACGTCGAGCCGGGTGTACCAGCCTGCGCCGCCATAGCGCAGGCCAGGGGCGAGGAAGTCCTTGCCGTGGCCGCTGCGTTCGGCCGCGCTGCTGAGCAGCGCGCCCAGGTCGCCACCGAAGCGCAGCAGCACCAGCACACAGAGCGCGAGCGCACCGCCCATCAGCAGCAGCGCCTTGCCGATCTGGATCCAGGTTGTCGCCCGCATCCCGCCACAGACGATGGAGAAGGTCATGAGCGCACCCACGCCCAGCACCGTCCAGGTGCGCACCGCTCCCCCATGACCGCCCAGCAGGAGAGCCACCAGGCTGCCCGCTCCGACCAACTGCGCCACCAGGTACAGCACCGAAACGGTCACCGAGGAGCACCCCAGCGCGATCCGGACCGGCCGTTCACGCATCCGTACGGCGATCACATCGGCGAGGGTGAAGCGCCCGCAGTTGCGCACCAATTCTGCAACCAGTAGCAGAACGAACAACCACGCCACCAGGAAGCCCACGGAATAGAGCATTCCGTCGTACCCGTAGAGCGCGATCAGTCCGGCCGTGCCCAGGAAGGCGGCGGCGGACATGTAGTCACCCGCGATGGCGAAACCATTCTCCATGGGGGTGAAGAGCCTGCCACCCGCGTAGAACTCCTCCGGGGAACTCTGCCGTCTGCTGCCCGCCCATCTGGTGATCGCCAGCGTGGCGACGACCACGATGCCGAACAGCAGGAGAGCCAGCATCCGATGGCTGCCGCTCATCGCCCGCCCTCCCCGGCCGCGACAGGCGCCGCCGTTCCGCCGGCCAGGTCGGCGGACACCGCCCCGCGGGTCATCTCCTGCGTCTCCCAGCGCAGTTCGAGCGCGAGCCGGTCCCTGCGCCGCCGGGCGTGGCGCGCGTACAGCCAGGCCAGCAGGAACGTTGCGGCGAACTGTGCGAGCCCGGCCGCCATGCCGACGTTCAGCACGCCGGCCACGGGTCTCGCCAGCACCCCGGGTGCGCTCACAGCGAGGAAGAGATAGCCGAGATACCACAGCAGGAACACCGCACTGACGGGCAGCACGAAGCGCCGGTACCGGCGTCGGAGCTGCTGAAAGGCCGCACTGCGCTGGACAACCGGATACACGTCCTGCGCCGCCGCCGGGGCCGGCCGCAGTGGCCCGGACGGCGGACCGTAGGAGGCATCGCCCGGCTCGGGGCCGCCTGTGGCGAGAGCGTCGTACCAGGGATCATCGATACGCATGCCCCAGGATGGGCGCAGGCCCAAGATCACCTTCAGCCCAATCCCGTCCCTTCACCCCTTCAGGTGACGGCCCTGTCAACGGGACGAAGGGACGGGTGGCACCCGCATGCCCGGCCCCGAGGAGAGCCGGGCCCGTTCGGAGACGCACCAGCCGGAGACGGACCGACAGGTGGCGGTGGCTTTGGCGGCGACGGTGGCAGCCGCAACCGGTCAGACGTCGATACGCGAGCGGTCCAGTGTCGCGGCGGAGGAGCTGATGAACTCCCTGCGCGGCGCCACCTCGCTGCCCATCAGCAGGTCGAACGCCTGCTCCGCCGCCTCCAGGTCGCTGATGTTGATCCGCCGCAGGGTGCGGTGCCGGGGGTCCATGGTCGTCTCGGCCAGCTGGTCGGCGTCCATCTCACCGAGGCCCTTGTAGCGCTGGATGGACTCCTTGTAGCGGATCTTCTTCCTCTCCAGCTCCAGCAGCGTCTGGCGCAGCTCGTTGTCCGAGTAGGTGTACAGGTACTTGTCCTGCCCCTTCTTCGGGTTGATCAGCTCGATCCGGTGCAGCGGCGGCACAGCGGAGAAGACCCGGCCCTCCTCCACCATCGGCCGCATGTAGCGCTGGAAGAGCGTGAGCAGCAGACAGCGGATGTGGGCGCCGTCCACGTCCGCGTCGGCAAGGAAGATGACCTTCCCGTAGCGGGCCTGGTCGATGTCGAAGGTCCGCCCGGACCCGGCTCCTATCACCTGGATGATCGCCCCGCACTCGGCGTTCTTCAGCATGTCCGAGACGGAGGACTTCTGCACGTTGAGGATCTTGCCGCGAATCGGCAGCAGCGCCTGGAACTCGGAGTTGCGCGCCACCTTGGCGGTGCCGAGCGCCGAGTCACCCTCGACGATGAACAGTTCGGTGCGGTCGATGTCGTCAGCGCGGCAGTCGGCCAGTTTGGCGGGCAGCGCCGAGGACTCCAGCGCCGTCTTCCTGCGCTGCGCTTCCTTGTGCTGCCGCGCGGCGATACGCGTACGGGCAGCGGCGGCGACCTTCTCCAGCACGGCGCGGGCCTGCGCCTTGGCATCCCGCTTGGAGGAGGTGAGAAACGCCTTCAGCTCCTTGGCCACGACCTGCGCGACGATGCGCGAGGCGGCCGAGGTGCCCAGCACCTCCTTGGTCTGCCCTTCGAACTGCGGCTCGGCCAGCCGCACCGTCACCACGGCGGTCAGTCCCTCGAGGGCGTCGTCCTTGACGACGTCGTCGTCCGCGACCTTCAGCAACCGGTGCGTACGCAGCGCCTCGTTGACCGTCTTGGTGACCGAGCGCTCGAAGCCCGAGACATGGGTGCCGCCCTTGGGGGTGGCGATGATGTTCACGAACGACTTGAGCGTCGTGTCGTACCCGGTGCCCCAACGGAGCGCGATGTCCACGCCGAGCTCACGCTGCACCTCGGTGGGGATCATGTGACCACGGTCGTCCAGCACCGGCACCGTCTCCTTGAAGGTGCCCTGCCCCTGGAGCCGCAGCACATCGCAGACCGCCTTGTCCGGCGCGAGGTACTCGCAGAACTCGCTGATACCGCCGTCGTAATGGAACGTCTCCTCGACAACGCCCTCGTCCTCCAGCCCGCGTTCGTCCCGTACGACGATCGTCAGTCCGGGCACCAGGAACGCGGTCTGGCGGGCGCGTGCCTGCAGCGTCTCCAGGGAGAGCTTGGCGTCCTTCAGGAAGATCTGCCGGTCCGCCCAGTAGCGCACCCGGGTGCCCGTGCGGTTCTTCGGGATCTTCTTGCCCTTGAGCAGGCCGCTGGAGGGGTCGAACGGTGCGTCGGGCCCGGACTCGGTGAAGATGCCGGGCACACCGCGGCGGAAGCTGATGCTGTGGGTCCTGCTGTTGAGGTCCACCTCGACGTCCAGCCGGGAGGAGAGCGCGTTGACGACAGACGCGCCCACACCGTGCAGACCACCGGAGGCCGCGTAGGCGCCGCCACCGAACTTGCCGCCTGCGTGCAGCTTGGTCATCACGACCTCGACACCGGAGAGCCCTGTCTTGGGCTCCACGTCGACCGGAATGCCACGTCCGTTGTCACCGACCTCGACCGAGCCGTCCTCATGGAGAATGACCTCGATGCGGTCGCAGTACCCGCCCAGTGCCTCGTCAACCGAGTTGTCGATAATCTCCCAGAGGCAGTGCATCAGGCCACGACTGTCGGTCGAGCCGATGTACATGCCCGGCCGCTTGCGGACAGCTTCCAGCCCTTCCAGGACAAGCAGATGCCGCGCGGTGTAATTGGAACCGCCCTCGCGGTCTGCCCCGGTCAGCAGTGCGGTGGACGGCACGGACATGTCGGCGGTCACGCGGTTCGCTCCTCGCTGAATTCTGCTTGAGACGGCTGGGTTGCCGCGTCAGAGGGTACCGAGGCCCAGGACGGCACGTGTTGCGCGACCCAGGAGACGGAAGTGTGCGACCCAGGAGACGGATCAGGGGAACTGTCATGCTAGCTCACCTTCGATATTCTGTTCGATAACAGGCTCCGGTGCCGCACACATCACGTTCCCATCCAGGCATGAACCATTTAGGCTCCGGGCACGTCCTCCACAACGAAGGGTTGGAACGGCCCGGAGTCGGACGACAACACAACGGCACGACGAGGACCTGCCAGCGCCACTGGCAGACCCCGCCACCACCCACCGTCACAGATCCAACAAAAGACCGAACACACCGACGGACCACAACCGACGGCCACCGAAGGAAAGCTCCCAACCCCTGCAATACGGCCCATTCGCCGCCACCCGGCAACTATCCGGCCTCCCGGCCAAAAAAGTCCGGGAATGAAGGCCAGTGCGGGAACGTTTTCGGCCTGGTTGGATGTTGACCCTGGTACGACAGCTCGTCGAGCTAGAGAAGAGGCGACGTGACTACAGTTCTGACCCCAGCGACTCCGCTGACAGCAGCCGACCGCTGTGACCGGTGCAACGCTCAGGCGTACCTGCGCGTTGTCCTTACGAGCGGCGGAGAGCTGCTGTTCTGCGCCCACCACGGCCGCAAGTTCGAGCCAGAACTCAAGAAGATCGCCGCGGAGATACAGGACGAGACGGAGAAGCTCACCGCGACTCCTCCCACCGCAGGCGACGACGAACGATGACCTGCTGATCCGACGCCTTCGCGTCCACGTCCGACGAGCTAACCCGGCACAGGCCGGAACCGGCGGACGGTCCTCCCGACCGGGAGAACCGTCCGCCCTCGTCATTTTCCGGCGCCATCGCGTCGTCTTCCGAGGTCATGCCCTGCCATTTTCCGGCGTCAGCGCCGCGGCTCCGTGCGCCGGCGGTCTGTGCCCCGTCCGGGTCGGTCTGAGCGTCGGTTCATCGGAGCGCCGGCTCGTCCGAGCGGCCTGCTGGCCTGACAGCCTCTCGCCCCCGCCAGGGCCGCCCCGTCGGCGCCGCCGAGCACGCCCAGGTTCGCGAGCGCACTCGGCGGGCCTTTCAGGTCCCTGCGGGCGCGGGGGCGCCTTCCTGGGGCTGGATGACCGATTCGACCGCTGAGATCCGCGTATAGACGCCCGGACGGCCCCGCTCGCCACAGCCGATGCCCCACGAGACCAGGCCCACAAGCTTGCCCTGGGCGACCAGCGGGCCGCCGCTGTCGCCCTGGCAGGCGTCCTTGCCGCCCTGCTTCAGCCCCGCGCACATCATGGTGTCCGGGTCGTAGGTGCCGTTCGCAGAGCCGGGATAGGCGCGCCGGCAGTCCGTATCCGGCAGCACATTCACGCGCGTGGCGTGCAGGGTGTTCGCGTAGCTGCCCCGCCCCGTGGTGTCGCCCCACCCGAAGACCTGGGCCGATGCGCCCGCACGGTAAGCGGGATCGCCATGATGGGCCATCGGAATGACGGACTCCTGCGGCACGGGGGAGGCCAGCCGCAGCACGGCGATGTCGCCTCGGTTGCTCCTGGAGTCGTAGCCCGGATTGACCTTCGACGACTCCACCGCGATCTCCTTGCCCACCGTGGTCGTCAGGTCCCCACGCCCCGTGATCACGCGCAGGTCGTCGACCTGGGAGGGCTCCGCTCCCAGCACCTCCCGGCTCAGGCAGTGCGCCGCCGTGACCGCCGTGCGCGGGCCGACGATGGCGCCGCCGCAGAACTGTCCCGAGCGCTGCGGGCCGAACCTGGCGCGGCTGGAGAGCGCCACGACCCACGGGTGCGCCTCGGCGCTCACCGGGCCCCCACCGATGACGACACGGTCGTCGGGACCCTTGTCGTGCGCGGCGCCCTGTGTGACGGCCTGTGGAGCCGCCTGAGCGAGCAGCGCCGCTATCAGCGCCGCCCCCAGGGCGAGGAGACGACTTCCCGGGCGCCCCGGGGTGCGGCTGGCGCGTGTTCGCTTACAGCGCATCGATCGCATGAGACCGACCTCCTGACCATACGGAATCGTCTGACTACCCAGGGTGTTCCGTGTCCACTCGGGTCGCATCCCGGGCCACCCGGGACGTGCGCCCAGGGACCGTTCAGATGGGGCCCGGGGACCGTTCACACGAACGGGTATCGGGGGCTCATGCGATGTGGATGCTTCCCGCGTTCGGGACGGCCCGTACGACCGGCACAACAGGCACAGCACGGCGGAGGCCGGTGAACCCGTGGTTCGGGTTCACCGGCCTCTGCGTATGCCTGTGCCGACTCGGCAGACCACCGACGTCCGTCAGTCCAGGTAGTCCCGCAGGACCTGGGAGCGGGAGGGGTGGCGCAGCTTGGACATCGTCTTCGACTCGATCTGACGGATGCGCTCACGCGTCACCCCGTAGACCTTGCCGATCTCGTCCAGCGTCTTGGGCTGGCCATCGGTCAGTCCGAAGCGCATCGAGACGACGCCCGCCTCACGCTCGCTGAGCGTGTCGAGCACTGAGTGCAGCTGCTCCTGGAGCAGCGTGAAGCTGACCGCGTCCGCCGGGACGACCGCCTCGGAGTCCTCGATCAGATCACCGAACTCGCTGTCCCCGTCCTCACCCAGCGGAGTGTGCAGCGAGATCGGCTCCCGGCCGTACTTCTGGACCTCGACGACCTTCTCGGGCGTCATGTCCAGCTCCTTCGCCAGCTCCTCCGGGGTGGGCTCGCGGCCCAGGTCCTGGAGCATCTGGCGCTGCACACGGGCGAGCTTGTTGATGACCTCGACCATGTGCACGGGGATACGGATGGTGCGGGCCTGGTCGGCCATGGCGCGGGTGATGGCCTGACGGATCCACCACGTCGCGTACGTCGAGAACTTGTAGCCCTTCGTGTAGTCGAACTTCTCGACCGCACGGATCAGACCGAGGTTCCCCTCCTGGATCAGGTCCAGGAAGAGCATGCCGCGGCCCGTGTAGCGCTTGGCCAGCGAGACCACGAGGCGGAGGTTGGCCTCCAGCAGGTGGTTCTTGGCGCGGCGCCCGTCCTCGGCGATGATCTCCAGCTCCCGCTGCAGCTTGGGAGCCAGCTTCTCCTCGGCGGCCAGCTTGTCCTCGGCGAAGAGACCGGCCTCGATCCGCTTGGCGAGCTCGACCTCCTGCTCCGCGTTGAGGAGCGGCACCTTGCCGATCTGCTTGAGGTAGTCCTTGACCGGGTCTGCCGTCGCCCCCGCAGCGGCGACCTGCTGGGCCGGTGCGTCGTCCTCGTCATCGTCGGAGATGACGAAGCCCTCGTTCTCGTTCTTGACCTCGGCAGCGGGGCCGTCCTCGGGGCCGGGCTTGCCGGCGGACTTGGCGGCGATGTCCTCCGCCAGTTCCTCGTCGCCCTCGAGGAGTTCGTCGACGACGGACTTCTTGGCCGCCGTCTTCTTGGGGGCGGCTGTCTTCTTCGCTGCAGTCTTCTTCGCAGCGGTCTTCTTGGCTGCGGCCTTCTTGGCGGGCTTCGGCGCGGCCTCCTCCACTGCGGGCTCCTGCCCGGGAGCGGTACCCGCGACGGAGGCGGTGGGGGCGGCCGGGGCAGCGGGAGCCGCGCTCGTGGGCGCGGCCTTCTTGGCCTGGGTGGTCTTGGCGGCGACCGTCTTGGTGGCGGTGCGCTTGGCCTGGGTCTTCGCTGCGACGCTCTTGCGGGTGCGTTTGGGCGCCTCGGCTGCACTCACCATCAGCGTCACACCCTCCTCGTCGAGGATCTGGTTGAGGCTGCGCAGAACGTTCTTCCACTGGGTTGGCGGAATCTGGTCAGCCTCGAAGGCCCGACGTACGTCGTCGCCGGCGATCTGCCCCTCAGCCTTCCCCCGCTCGATGAGCGCCATCACGGACTCGGACTCGGCGATCTCCGCGGGGAGAGTACGGGATGTGCTGGCCGACACGAACAACCTCTCGGAACGATGGAAACGGCGGACCGCCGGCGGGGATGAACCGACGGCGCGGGCGGAGCAGTGGAGAAACAACAGGCAAGAACAAGAGCCCCGGACGGAGCGCCCGTATTCCCTCCTCCGCTGTCACCTCTTGAGTCATCGCATGGGAACGGGAAGCGTTACGCCCAATTCACGTGGCCCGAGTCACACCGCATACCCGAACAACCGCGATGATAACCGGATGAACCGGGTGCTCGTGCGGGTGAGCGCAGCTGCCCATGTGGGTGAGTGGGGCTGCTCGGACCCACCGCGATCCGGAAGCCGGGGTTGAGCTCGTGCCTGGCTTGGGGCCACAGCCCAAGGGGCCGAACGCCGGTGTCCAGGGCGGAGCCGGGCGCAGGTGCGGGTGCGGGTGCGGGAACGGGTGCGGACTCGGGACGGACGCGGAGTGCGGGGCAGGTTTGCGGAGGCAGTTGCGGGCGAGGGGCAGGGCCGACCGCATCCCATTCGGGGTGCCGGAATCCGATGCGGTCGGCTCCGGGTACGCGGAGCGGGCGTGGCCCGGGGCCGGAGGCGGGCGCGGGGCTCGGACTCGGAGCTCGGCCTTCCGGATCTCGGCGTCGGAGCTCGGGGCCCGGACCGGTCGCGGTTCCCGCGGCTGCGGCTCGCGCTGGCCGACTCGGGCACGGCAACCCGGTTGCGGAGCCCGCAGGTGCCGCACACACTCTCGGACCCGTACGACGCAGGCAGGCTCGGGCGGGGAGCCCGGCCGCGGGGCCGAGCCGACCGCCTGCCTGGACGCACGACCTCGACCGGACTGGAACCGCGACGCCCGGCCACCGCCGACGGAGCCGACGCGAAGCCGAGCCCGTGCGTGCGGCCGTGCCACCGGATGACGGAAGCACGGCCGCACAGAGTGCGGAGCCCCGGGAGCGAACTGAAGCCGGACCCGCGGACGCAACCGGCCCCACTGGCGCAGGCCGGGCCGCAGGGCGCGGGGGCGTTCCGGGCGCACGGCGCCGACCGTGGATGCGGGCCGGTCCGGCAGGCGTCCGCATGGATGCTGCGTCGCTCTCGCGCCGAGGCCGCGCCCTGCCCGCGCGGACCGAGCCGCCGAAGACAGCTCTGGAGGCGACGCGGGCGCGAACCGCCGCCGGGGACGGCGCCAGGGAGGCTGCCGGAGACGGCCGACCGGCCCTGAGCGCGCCCGCGCCGGTCAGTGCTCGCGGGGGGCGGGCACCACATGATCCGCCCCGCCGGCGGCACCGGCACCGCCTGGCTGACCCGGCTGACCCGCCCCGGCGGGCACCCCATGGGTCCCCGGCTGACCGGCCTGCGCGGGCGGCGTCGCCTGGGCCGGCTGACCGGAGGCGGCCGCCGGAGCAGGTGCGCCCTGCGCGGGCTGCGCGGCGGCCACCGACTCGGCGGGCCCGCTCAGCACCTGACGCATGGCCGCCTCGGCAACAGCCGCCTCCCCCGCGACCAGCGCGTCGACGACCCGGCGGTGGTGCCCCACAGCGTTCTCCGTCGGTTGCTCGCAGCAGGCGGTCGGCCCGCCCGAGACCTGAAGCGCCGAGGAGACGATGCCGGAGAGATGCTCCAGCATCCGGTTGCCCGCGGCCTGCAGGATCAGCCCGTGGAACTCGGCGTCGGCACGCGAGAAGGTGAGGGTGTCGCCCTGGGCGTGAGCGTGGCCCATGATCTCCACCATGTCGCCGAGGCGCTGGTGTACGTCGTCGTGGCTCTGTCCGGCGGCGAGGCGGGCGGCGAGGGGCTCGATGGCCCAGCGCAGCTCGCACAGTTCGCGCCGCTGCCCCTCCCGCTGGGGGCCGAAGGCCCGCCATTCGATGATGTCGGGGTCGAGGAGGTTCCAGTCGCTGACGGGCCTGACCCGGGTGCCTACGTTGGGACGCGCGCTGACGAGCCCCTTCGCCTCGAGGACGCGCAGGGACTCGCGCACGACCGTACGCGAGACCTCGAAGCGCTGGCCGATCTCTTCCGGGACGAGCGGCCGGTCCGCGCCCAGGTCCCCCGAGACGATCATCTGGCCGAGCTGCTGGACGAGTTGGCCGTGCAGGCCCCTGCCTCGGCTACCGGACGCACGTCGGCCCACTCGGTTCATCTCAGCCTCGGAACCCTCCCACGCCGAGGCGTTGGTTGTGGTACGCGCCGTTCCCGTGGACTCGGCGTATGCGTAGCGGTCCAGCTCGCCCGGGCCTGCGAGGCCGGTGTCGACGGGGCGAGCCGCGGTCATCATGGAGTGCGCAAGGGTAGTCACGACCCTTGTGTCGGCCGAGGTCAGGACGGTCTTGAGGGCTTTGGTGAAAAGCACACGAAAGGGTGATCGCTGGCTTCCTTACAATTGACGCCTTATCGGAAAGAACGGACCACATCATTGGTGGTCAGAGCCATCTGCCGGACTTGAGTGCCGAATTGGCCCCGACAGCATGTGAACACCTGGCGGATTTATGCCGGTTCCGGCTCGCAGCAGCTCAACATCGCTCCTTTGTACGGGCAATCCGCCTCCTCATCTGCCGGCCTCCCCGTCCGACTACCGCTGTCTCGGCCTGCCGCGCAGAGACATGAACGCGTACGCACAGAACAGTGCGGTGACCGACAACGCGAGGGCACGGCCCACCGGTTGCGACACGATCCCGGTCGCCACCGCGCCCGACTGCTCCACTGCCGAAGGCCAGGGAAAGAGCAGCACCGAGCGGAGGCGCTCCGGCACCCCTTCGAACGACTCCCCTCCGGAAGCGGCCGCCACCTTCCGCACCAGGGGTGCCACCAGCGCGGGCACGGCCACAACGGCGACGACACCCAGCGCGGTCGACCTGAACACCCCGGCGGCCAGCAGCCCCGCCCAGGCGCATCCGACACAGAGCGCGAGCACCGCCATCACCTGCACCCCCAACGAGGGCACCACGGCTCCGGCCCCCGGACCGCCGGGAACGGAGAAGCTGGTCAGGTTGCCGATGTCGAACGTGCGCTCGGGGAAGGCGAGAGCCAGGCTGTCCGCTCCGTAAAACAGAATCAGCGCTGCCGCATTGCAGAGGGCCGTCGCCACACACAGGGCCACTGCCGTACCAGCCGTCACCACGAGCTTGGCCATCAGCAGCCCGAGTCTGCGCGGCACCGGCACGTGAGCCGGTACCAGCGCGGGGTACCGGAACTCCTCCCCGAAGGCCATGGCCCCCACCAGCCCCGCCACAACCGCTGCCGGCGGCACAAAGAACGGCGAACCAGGTGGCCACCCGGTGAGCAGCTTCAGACCAGGCGCGCTACCGGTCGCAGCGTCGGCCGCACCCCCCGCGCCTGTTCCAGCCACAACGACGGAGATCCCCAGTCCGGTGAGCAGCGCCAGCCCGATCAGCACCCATGGCGTCCGCACGCCGAACAGCCGAAGCAGCTCATACCGCAGCGGCGCCACCGGCCCCGGCCTGCGGACCACAGGCAACTCGGGAGGCAGACCGCCCCTGCGCTTCGCACTTCCGGGCCTGCCTGCCCCTCCGCCTGCTGCGGAGGTCACGTCCCGGGGCCGAGGACCGCCCGTTGCGGTCGCCCTGTCCGGGCGGTGGCTCTGAGCCCGGTCTTCCGGGTGGGTTCGGGCCTGGGCCGCTTCCGTGCTTCTCCTGGTCGGTGCATCCGACGAGACGGAAGCAGTGGTACCGGATGCAGCAGAGGGCGAGGGTGTAGTGCCGGTGCCGATTGCAGCGGAGCCGGAAGCCGGCTCCTTTGTGGCCGCTGCAACCGCATCGGCAGCCGAAGCCTCAGCAGAGCCCGATAGCGAACCCGAGTCCGAACCCCCGGCGACCGGGGACGGGTCGGGTGTCGGCGACTGGGAAGCCGGGTCGGTGCCGAACACCGCGGGCCCGCCCGAAGAACGGCCCGGCGCCCGCTGTCCCCGGCGTACCGGATCACCCGGGGAACCCCCTGCGATGGCCTCCGGCTTCTCGTGCCCGGCCGGGACCAGCGCACCGTCCGGCAGCTGGCCGCCTTCCACCGTCGGCTCCGTCTCCTGTTCCTCTGCGGGCCGCCCCTCCACGGCCGGGTGCGCTTGCGCCCCGCCCTGCCCCGCCTCGGCGCTCCGCTCACCACCCGCGGAGGCGGAAACAGCGCTTGCTCCGGTTCCGGCCTGCGGCTCCACCTCTGGTGCGGATGCGCTGCTCCGCGCTGATGTACTGCCCACCGGCTGGTAGCTGCCGGGCGCCGGAACGGAGGCGTGCCCGGACGCAGCAACGACGCCTCCCCCTCCCTCCCGCATAGCGGAGCTTCCTCGTTCTGCCTGATCAACATCCTCACAACAGACCCCCACGCCTTCCCCCTTCGCTTCTTCCCCCGTATTCCCGGCGGTCGCAGCTAGCGCCAAGCCCCCTGCCTCCCGTGGCGAGGGTCGTCCGTCCGCCCGGTTCAGCGGTCCCGGCCGGGTGCTGTCCCCGGCGTCACCGATTTCCTCCGTCAGCCTGTGCACCAGAATTCCGTGCCGATAAGCGGACTCCCCCACCGCTGCGCAAGTGCTCCCATAGACCAGGACCGTGCTGCCTCCCTCGCACACCACCTCCACAGCCCCGCGTTCGCTTTTCGTGCGGTCCGCGCTCCGGGCCTCCTGCGAGAGCACGGCCGCAAACCGTTCCGCGTGCGGTGTCCTGATCACCACCCGAGGACGGAGTCTGGTGCGGGAGAAATCGGCCGCCTCCTGGTCGGCCATGAGCCGACCCCGGTCGATCGTGACCACCCGGTCTGCGAGCCGCCCCGCCTCTTTCGGATCACGCGAGGTGAGGAGCACCAGTCCGCCCTGCTCCGCGTATCCGCGCAGGAGCCCGCGAAGCCAGCTGGCCTCCCGCGGCGACAGTCCGCGGGTCGGTTCGTCCAGCACCAGCGTGTGGGGATCGCCCAGCAACGCCGCTGCCATTCCGAGTCTGCGGTCCATCCCGAGCGAGAAGTCACCGAGCCGTTGGTCCGCCAGCCCACTGAGCCCGACCACGTCCAGGACCTCGTCCGCCCGCTCCTCCGGGACCCCCGCCGCTGCGGTCAGCATGCGCAGATGAGCCCGAGCGGTGCGGGCCGGGTGCCCCGGGACATCACCGAGCAGAACACCGATCTCCCGGGCCGGGTGCGGGATTCGCTGCACCGGACGCCCTCGGAAGAGCGCCACACCACGCCCCGGAACAAGTTGGAGCATCAGCCGCAGCGCCTCGCTCTTACCCGAGCGAGCCGGGCCCAGCAATACGGTGACCTTGCCGGAGCGCGCCTCGAAGGTGAGGTCGTCGACATGCGGCAGGCGCTTGCGCCGGACCGCACTGGTCAGTCCGATGGCCTGAATCATCGCTTCTCCTGCAGAATGCGTGGCGGACGCACCACTGCAAGATAACGCGACATTTCCGACTTTCCGGGTAACAGCTCGGCCAGCCCTACTGCGGAAGCAAGACGTCGGCTGCCTTCCGGCCTCAGACCTCCGGACGGAGCATGGGCGGGTTGAGCAGCGTGGCCCCACCAGCACGGAACAACTGTGCCGGCCGACCGCCCTGACGGGTCGTCGTCCCGCCGGTCGGCACCAGGAACCCGGGCGTACCCGTCACCTTGCGGTGGAAGTTGCGCGGATCGAGCGCCACGCCCCACACGGCTTCATAGACCCGGCGCAGCTCCCCCACCGTGAATTCAGGCGGGCAGAAAGCTGTGGCGAGCGAGGAGTACTCGATCTTGGATCGGGCCCGCTCCACCCCGTCCCGCAGGATCTCGTCGTGGTCAAACGCGAGCGGCACCTGCTGCTCGGCCTCCCACCCGCCTCCGTCCCCCGCGCCGAGAAGTGTGTCCGTCGGCGCCCATCGCGCGCTGCGCGCGTCACCGCCCGCGATGGGCGAGGGCAGATCCGGCGCGAGGACGAGGTATGCGACGCTGACCACCCGCATTCGGGGATCGCGCTGAGGTGCGCCGTAGGTGGCGAGCTGCTCGAGGTGTGCACCGGCGTCCTGGTCCTCCAGGGCCTGGGACCGCAGTCCGGTCTCCTCGGTGAGCTCACGCGCTGCCGCCGCCTCCAGACCCTCGTCCCCTCGGACGAAGCCGCCCGGGAGCGCCCACCGGCCCTGATACGGGGGCTCCCCGCGGCGTACGACCAGGGCATAGAGCGCATCTTTGCGCACGGTGAGCACCACGAGGTCGACGGTGACGGCGAAAGGCGGGAAGGCCGACGGGTCATAGGGCATGGCGTGATCATAGTCGTCTCCTTGACGATAAACAGTCCGTTCCGCGGTGCCGCTCGCACCTCATTCCTCCCCGGCCGCGGCGAGTCCTGCGAGTGCTCACAAGGTGGTCTCGCCCTCCACTTCGCCCTGCTGCTCCACCCCTTCTCCGCTCGGCCTCGCTCCCGGTTCGCCCCTCAGACAACGACGCACCTCCTTGGGGTCCAGCCCTTCGTTGCAGGCGTGGTGCAGGAGTTGGGCGAAGAGATAGTCCGGGTCGGCTCGGAGCGCGAGACCGAGTGCGACCCGGGCTGTCGGAATGTCACCTCCCGACCAGGCGACCCAGCCGGCCAGCGTGAGCAGCGCCGCGGCGTGTCCGGTGTAGGGGCCGGCACAGCGCCGGGCCAGTGCCCGCCAGAGCCGGAGGGCCGGGGTCACTTCCACCCCCTCCATCCATTCGGCGGCCCTGTCACGGGTGTCGCGGTCCTGGAGGCCGAGGATCGCCGAGGCCGCTTCGTCATGGCTGAGCAAGCCGTCGTCGTGTGCGTCCTGGCTCGTCTGTGTCGCCGCCGTGGGAGAGCGCTGCTGGAAGCGCTCCATGAGCCGGCCGAGGAGGGACAGAGTCTCGGTCCGTACCCGTTGCCGACCTTCCGCGGTCAGCATGCGGGGAATGAGCTCCGCACTCACTTCGTCCAGAACCCGAGTCTGTTCCTCGGCGAACGGCGGCCCGAGCGGAAGAAGGCGCTTCTCCATCTCGCGCAACGAACCGTGCATCGGCACACCGGCGTATGCGGCCGCGACGGCCATCGCCGACGTACTTGCCTCTGCCAGGGGGAGGCCCTCAGGCGGACAGCAGAGGGGATCGGGACAGACGTAGGAGTAATACCTGCCTTCCGAGAGGCACAGCGCCTCGTATACAGGCATCTCCAGATGTCCGCAGGCGCGTCGCAGCTCTTGCACGAGAGGGCGAAGCCGCTCCATGACTTCCCTGCCGGTGCGGCCTTCGCCGGGCTCCTGGCAGAGGAAGATCAAGGCGCCGTCGGGTCGGGCGCCCCGGGCTTGTGAACTGGTGTCCAGACAATCGGCGATCTGTGGCGCAAACGCTGCCCAGCTGCTCTCGGCGTCGGGAATACCGATCCTGAGTCGCCCGCCGAAGCGTCCGCGCTCGCCGTGGAGTGCCACCACGACGAGGGAGTCGTCCGGATAGAAGCCGAGCAGGTAGGGCAGTGCCTCGGCGAGTTCGGCGGGATCTCGCAGAGAGACGCTCGCCTGCGGCGAGGCCGTTGGGTCCGGAGAGAAGGGACGGGTTGGTTCGTTGCCGCGAGGCTCGCGGTCGTGCTGTGTCATGGCTCGACGGTCGCGCACATCGCAAACTCGGGGTCGTGAGTTATCCACAGCCGAGCCCACTCCTGTGTTTGTCATATTAGTTCTGGGTTTTCCACAGGCCGTGTCTTCGGACGTCGGCGACATCGGGTTGCATGGACGCATGAGTGACACACAGCTGCGGCAAGAAGCCGACTCGGTGCTCGCCGACCTCGTCGGTGACCGCGGGGGAACGGCCCGGCTGCGCGCCGACCAGTGGCGGGCCATCGAGGCGCTGGTCGAGGAGCGGAGAAGGGCCCTGGTCGTGCAGCGCACCGGCTGGGGCAAGTCGGCCGTCTACTTCGTTGCGACCGCTCTTCTGCGCAAGCGCGGGTCGGGGCCGACGGTGATCGTCTCCCCGTTGCTGGCGCTGATGCGGAACCAGGTGGAGGCGGCAGCGCGAGCCGGCGTCCAGGCCCGCACCATCAATTCCGCGAACCCGGAGGAATGGCGAACCATCGAAGCCGAGGTGGCCGACGGGCAGGTCGACGTGTTGCTCGTCAGTCCTGAGCGCCTCAACAACCCAGACTTCCGGGATAACGTGCTGCCCAGCCTCACCGCCTCCACCGGCCTGCTCGTCGTGGACGAAGCACATTGCATTTCCGACTGGGGCCACGACTTCCGCCCGGACTACCGGAGGCTGCGCACCATGCTCGCAGAGCTGCCGTCCGGAGTCCCGGTGCTCGCCACCACAGCCACCGCCAACGCCCGCGTCACAGCGGACGTGGCCGACCAACTCGGCACCGGAGGCACAGCAGCGGACAGCGGCGGCCAAGCAGCCTCGGCTCCCGCGCTCGTGCTGCGCGGATCCCTGGACAGGGAGAGCCTGAGCCTGAGCGTTCTACGTCTCCCCGACGCTTCACACCGTCTCGCGTGGCTGGGAGAGCACCTCAAATCCCTCCCTGGCTCGGGCATCATCTACACCCTCACCGTGGCAGCCGCCACTGAGGTGGCAGCCTTTCTTCGCCAGTGCGGACACGAAGTGGCCTCCTATACGGGCAGGACGGAGAACGCGGACCGAGAAGCCGCCGAGGCCGACCTCCTCGCCAACCGCGTGAAAGCACTCGTGGCCACATCGGCGTTGGGCATGGGCTTCGACAAGCCGGATCTCGGCTTCGTCGTCCACCTCGGCTCTCCCGCCTCCCCCATCGCCTATTACCAGCAGGTCGGCCGGGCCGGCCGCGGGGTGGACCATGCGGAGGTGCTGCTGCTGCCCGGCCAGGAGGATGAGGCGATCTGGCGCTACTTCTCCTCCCTGACCTTCCCTCCGGAGGAACAGGTGCGGCGCACGCTCGATGTGCTGGCGGGTTCGGACCGTCCGATGTCGCTTGCCGCTCTGGAGCCGCGGGTTGAGCTGCGCCGTTCCCGGCTGGAGATGATGCTCAAGGTGCTCGATGTGGACGGGGTCGTGCAGCGGGTCAAGGGCGGCTGGCTCGCCACCGGCCAGCCGTGGCACTACGACGCCGGCCGGTACGAGTGGGTCGAACGACAGCGCAAGGCCGAGCAGCGCGCGATGCGCGGCTACGCCGAGACGACCGAGTGCCGGATGGAGTATCTGCGGCGCGAACTGGATGACGAGGCGGCGGCACCTTGCGGCCGGTGTGACAACTGCGCAGGGGGCAGATTCAGCCCACAGGTCGATGAGTCCCTCGTCGTCGCGGCCCGCGGCGAGCTGCGCAGGCCCGGGGTACGGATCGAGCCCCGGAAGATGTGGCCCACCGGTATGCAGGTCGTTGGCCTGGACCTCAAGGGGAAGATCCCCGAGCAGCAGCAAGCATCGGCCGGGCGAGCTCTCGGACGACTGTCCGACATCGGTTGGGGAAACCGGCTGCGTCCATTGCTGTCCCCTCAAGGAGGAGACGGGCCGGTGCCGGACGACGTACTGCACGGTGCGGTGACCGTTCTCTCGGACTGGGCCAAGAGCCCTGGCGGCTGGGCCTCCGGGACACCAGAGGCATCCGGGCGTCCGGCAGGCGTCGTGGCGATCGAGTCCCGCACTCGACCGCAACTGGTGCGGTCCTTCGCGGAACGGATCGCCGGCATCGGCCGCATCCCACTGCTCGGAGCACTGACATGCGCAGATGAGTTCGGCATGCTGAACGCGGCACGCAGCAATGGAGCCCAGCGGCTGCGGGCTGTCCACGAGGCTCTGAAGCTCCCGCCGGAGCTGGCTGGGTCCCTCAACGCGCTTGAGGGCCCCGTCCTGCTCGTGGACGACTACACCGACACGGGCTGGACGCTCGCGGTAGCCGCAAGGATGCTCCGCCGGGCTGGGGCGAAGGAGGTGCTGCCGTTGGTTCTCGCAACCGAGGGCTGACCGGGAGGTATCCCTGGACGGACCGCCGAGGAGGCTCCAAATCGCCCAGCATCGGCCGAGCGTTGCAAGTCACAACAGCCTTGCAGCCCAGAGCACGAGGTAATGCCGGCCTCGCAGCTCACGGAGTGTCCCCGGCGTGCAGCTCAAGGAATCGGTGCCGGGTGCCCGGTCCGGTCGGTGCGCAGGCCGGCACCGGCCGTTCCGCCCACGCCTCGCCCTTCGAGCAGCGTTACGTCGAGGTCAGAGCCGCACCGAGGTCGACGCTGTCGCGGAGCGCCGGCCCTGAGGCACCCGGCTGACGCACCGGGCTCCGCTCGGCCGGCCTGCGAGCCGTGGATCAGAGCAGGGCGCGGACGCGCTGAGGGTCGCCGCAGACAATCAGCTGCTCGGTGGCCTTTTCCAGAGCCGCGGGCAGGGCTGCCGCAGCCTCCGGGTCGGTGCCACCGTTGACGGCGAGCAGCACGATGGGGCGCTGTGCCGTGCGGGCCACGACGGAGGCGTGGGCACAGAAGACGTCCTCGACATCGGCGAGTTGGCGCCAGTAGGAGTCCTCGCCGAAGGAGAGTTCGTGCTCTGCCCACGGGTGCTGGTCACCGGTTGTCAGCAGCAGGATCTCGCCGGGTGCTCGGCCTTCGTCGAGGAGCTTGTCGACGGTCTCGTCGGCAACCTCCACCGCGGTCTCATCGGTCGCGGAGACGAGGTGGATCCGGGCCGTGGGCTCCGGGGAGGAGGTCGGCTTGGCCGAAGCAGACCGGTTCGACGGGCGTGGCCCGCCTGGGCGGCCCGGAGTGCTGGGGCCCTTGCTGTCGCCGCGCGGTGGTGCTGGGCGCGGCGCCTGGCGGGGGCCGGGAATAGGGGCTGCGGTGCGGGATGCCTGCGGAGTTCGGGATGCTCCCGCTGATGCGCGGGTGCCCGGGACGCTCTCGTAAATCTGTGGCTCCTCGGGAGTGAGAGGCATGAGGTGTTGTCTATCAAAGGACGGAAACAGACGTGTCAGCGGGTACGGGTTACGCGGGTATTCCCGCGACTGAGTTCCGGTACTTCGTGACGGCGTCGTCCGACCGATCCGGTTCAGAAGAGGCCGATCTGTTCTGTGGGCTCGCTCCGGATGCGCTTGAGGTGCTTCCAGCGGGTCAGGGCATCCATATATGCCCAGGACAGCCGGTGATGCGGGGTGGGGCCGATCTTTTCCAGGGCTGCCTTGTGCACCGGGGAGGGGTATCCGGCGTTGTCCTCGAATCCGAACTCGGCGTGCTCGGGAGCGAGTTCGGCCATCAGGGCGTCGCGGCGCACCTTGGCGATGACGGAGGCGGCAGCGACGGCAACGCACGACTGATCGCCCTTGATGACGGTACGCACCCGCCAGGGCGCTCCGAGATAGTCGTGCTTGCCGTCCAGGATCACGGCGTCGGGCCGTTGGGGCAGGCCGTCCAGGGCGCGGACGGCGGCGAGCCGGAGGGCGATGGTCATGCCGTGTTCGTCGATCTCTTCCGGCGTGGAGTGACCAAGGGAATAGGCGGTGACCCAACTGGTCAGTACTTCGGCGAGCTCGCTGCGGCGGGGCTCAGGGATGAGCTTGGAGTCGGTGAGGCCGACGGGAGGACGACGCAGGCCCGTGATCGCGGCGCAGACCGTCACGGGTCCCGCCCAGGCTCCACGGCCGACCTCATCCACTCCGGCGACAATCTTGGCGCCGGTGGTGGCGCGGAGCGAACGCTCGACGCGATGGGTAGGAGACTCGTACGGCATGGCAATAACTAGCGTATCCGCTGTAGGGGCGGCGAGTTCAGGGGAGTCCGCCGAAGACGGTGAAGAAGACAGGAAAAGAGTCCCGAGAAGGCGTAGGTGATCGCGGATGGGGGTGAATTGGTGACAGAGAGTCCGCGAAATGGAGCGCACTCTCTCGACTTCCGGCTCTGAGGGGCTCAACCCACGGCGTCGAGGAGCCAGCCGGGAAATCCCTCCGTGCGGTCGCGCCATTCCTCGGGCGGAGCCGAGGCGGGTCCGCCCGCCGCCACGATCCCGCCGACGATGGCGCAGGTCGTGTCCACGTCGCCGCCGGCGCTCGCAGTGGTCCAGAACGCAGCGCGGAAGTCGCCAAGATTCCGGGCAGCGGCCCAGAGGGTGAACGGCACCGTGTCCTGCGTGCTGGTGCGTCGGCCACAGCCGAGGACCGCTGCGACCGTGCCGACGTCGGCGTAGTCGAGCATGTCGGCGGCACGGCGCAGCCCCGCCTGTACGGCGCTGCGCGGGACCAGCTCCTGGACGCGGGCCAGCAGCCGCTCGGCGGTGAGCGGTGTGGTCGGTACAGCCGATGCGGGCGGTATAGCCGGTGCGGCCGGAGAGCTCGGCGTGGCGGGCCCGTGCCTGGCCTCCCCGGCGCCCTGACCCGTGCCGATGTCCGCACCCCCTCCCGTCCGACCCGGCGTTTCGGGGCGGGCCTGGGCTTGGCCGGCGACGAGGGCGGCGGCTGCGGCGACCGCGCGGGTTCCGGCGACGGCTTCGGGGTGTCGATGAGTGACCGTGGCGGAGCGTTCGGCCTCCTCCGCGGCGCGCTCGGGGTCGTCGGCGAACCATGCGCCGAGCGGGGCCACTCGCATGGCGCCGCCGTTGCCCCAGGAGCCTTGGCCGTCGAAGAGGGCGGCGGCCAACTCGCGCCAGTCGCCGCCCTCCTGGTGGATGAGGCGGAGCATCCGGTTCACCGCGGGGCCGTAGCCGCGGAAGAAGTCGTGGTGCTCGGCGAAGGAAGCGGCCAGCGCGTCCTGGTCGACATGACCGTGCGCCGCGAGCACGGCCACCACCGAGGCGGCCATCTCGGTGTCGTCGGTCCACTTCCACAGGCCGGGCGGCAGCTCGCGGCGGCGCAGGGCGGAAAGGTTGTCGGGGACGAAGAACTGTGAGCCCAGGGCGTCTCCCACGGCCAGGCCGCGCAGGCTGGCGAGGGCGTGAGAGATCCGCTCACCGTGGCTGGGTGCGGGAAATCGAGCGCTCATGTCCCGACGATGTTAGCGGCGACTCCGGTGGCTGCCAGGACTTTCATAGCCACCAGGGCTCTCCTCGGGGCCAGGCCCGGAGAGGCCAGGTCACCAGGCCGGCCAGACGCCGAGACCGCCCGAGGGGCCAGGTCCTCCCGAGGGGCCGGCTCGCCCAGGGGGCCAGGTCACCCGGAGGAGCCGAGGCTCCCGGAGGGGCGGGGGCTTCCGTAGGGCCGGGGGGCCTGCCAGCGTTCGAAGGGGCGGTCGAGGTGGTAGCGGCCTTCGGGGCCCAGCAGGAGGGCGCGGGTCTCACCGTTGCGCGGGTTGGAGAGGCATTCGAACTCCTCCACCGTCCAGTGGAACCAGCGCATACAGAACAGCCGCATGGTGAGCCCGTGCGTGACCAGCAGTACGTTCGGTGGATTGTCGGGCGCCTCGAAGCTGCGCCACAGGCTCTCCAGGAAGGCGCCGACACGGTCGTAGACGTCGGCGCCCGACTCCCCCTGGGCGAACCGGTAGAAGAAGTGACCGTAGGCGTCGCGGTACTTCTTCTGCTGCCGTACGTCGTCCCGGTCCTGCCAGTTGCCCCAGTCCTGTTCCCGCAGTCGGGGCTCTTCACGGACCCGCATCTGGGCCGGGCCGATGCCCAGCGCGGCCAAGGTCTCCCGGGTGCGGCGATAGGGCGAGACGTAGGCGGAGATGCGCTCCTCGCCGAAGAGTTCACGGAGCCGCTTGCCAGCCTCCTCGGCCTGGCGCAGACCGCGCTCGGTCAGTGGCAGAGCGTGATCAGGCACGCGTTCGTAGATGCTGTCGTCGGCGTTTCCCTCCGACTCTCCGTGGCGGAGCAGGACGATACGGCGAGGACGTGCCATGAGCTCCACCCTAGGTCAGACGGTCCAGGACGGCTCCAGATCGATCACGTCGCCGGTGACATGGGCGATGTCGGCTCCGGTCTGGGCTCGTAGCGCCAGCCGTTCCACACGCTCCACTCGATACTTTCCGTATTCGGCGGCGGAGTCCCACATCGAGAGGACGAGGAATTCGTCCTCCGTGTTCGCCTGGGCGAACACGCCGCGCAGCATCCCGGGGGACCCTGCCATCGCCGGGTTCCACACCTTCTCCTGCATCAGCGTGTAGTGCTCGATCCGCTCCGGCCGCACCCGGCAGTGGGCCACGCGCAGCAGATCCGCGTCCGTGAAGACGGGACGGAAGCCGGTCTTCACATCGAAGCGGTATTCGAAGAGCCTGACCTGCAGGTCCTTGTATGTTCCGACCTGGGCGGCATGCAGCCGGTCGTGCGAGCGCGCCATGAAGGAGTCGTAGAAGGCGCGGCTCTCCCAGAAGCCGAAGAGGTGGACGACTCCTTCGCGGGACCGGCTCCAGCCCCCGCCCTGCCCCCGGAAACCGGGCTCGCCGAGCAGCCCTGCCCATTTCCGCTGTGCCCGTGCGAACCCCGGGCGGTCGACGACGGTGCAGCGCATCCACTTGACCAGCACCGCGCTATCGTACGGCCATCTCAGCGACCCCCCGGCCCGGTACGAGAGCAGCCCGCGTCTCGTACTGACGTGCCCCGCTCCCCCGTGCGCCTCGCGAGCTCCCGATGCGCCTCCCCCGCTCTCGCCCCGACTCAGGCTGGCGCCGCTCGCACCTCCGCCAGGACATGCTGCGGGGCGGGAACCGACCCTCGGTCGGTCCCCGCCCCGGTCAGCGATACGGGCCCCCGGCGCCCCTCAGCCGTCCGCCGTCAGCCGTCGCCCTCAGCAAGGGCTGCCGGCCGGGAGGCCAAGAGCTGCCGTCAGCGCGGCCGTCAGCTGCAACCGCTGGTCGAGCCGCAGCCCTCGCACAGGTAGCAGCTTCCGGCGCGGCGCATCTTGGTGCCACAGGAGAAGCACAGGGGGGCATCGGCGTTGAGGCCGAGCTGCATCTCCAGCAGCTCCGTGGAGTTGTGGGCCTCCCTCGGCGCGGGCGTCGCGGCCTCGGGTTCGGCGGCCGTACGCTGCGCGTCCTTGGCGTCCTTGGCCTCCTCCTTCGAAGCCGACACAGCCGACTGGCCCGCCTGCCCCGACTGGCCCGCCTGCTCGGCCTTGGGGGCCGACTGTGCCAGGGCGTCGGCGTCGAACTCCTCCTCCGTCGCCTCGTAGGAGCCCGTCTCCAGGTGGCGCTGCCGCTCGGCCGCCGAGTGGATTCCGAGCGCCGAACGGGTCTCGAAGGGGAGGAAGTCCAGCGCCAGGCGGCGGAAGATGTAGTCGACGATCGACTGAGCCATCCGCACGTCCGTGTCGTCCGTCATCCCGGCCGGCTCGAAGCGCATGTTGGTGAACTTCGAGACGTAGGTCTCCAGGGGAACGCCGTACTGGAGGCCGACCGAGACGGCGATGGAGAAGGCGTCCATCATGCCCGCGAGGGTGGAGCCCTGCTTGGACATCTTGAGGAAGACCTCACCGAGACCGTCGTCCGGGTAGGAGTTGGCCGTCATGTAGCCCTCGGCGCCGCCCACCGTGAAGGAAGTGGTGATGCCGGGACGGCCCTTGGGCAGCCGGCGGCGGACCGGGCGGTACTCGACGACCTTCTCCGGCTCGGGCGCCTCCGCCTTCTTCTCCTCCTTGGCCTTGGCCGACAGCGGCTGGCCGACCTTGCTGTTCTCGACGTAGACGGCCAGCGCCTTGGTGCCGAGCTTCCAGCCCTGGAGGTAGATCTCCTCGACGTCCTCGACGGTGCTGCTCGCCGGCATGTTGACCGTCTTGGAGATGGCGCCGGACAGGAACGGCTGGGCTGCCGCCATCATCCGGACGTGGCCCATCGGGGAGATGGAGCGCTCACCCATGGCGCAGTCGAAGACCTCGTAGTGCTCGGGCTTGAGGCCGGGAGCGTTCACGACGTTGCCGTGCTCGGCGATGTGCTCGACGATCGCCTCGACCTGCTCGGGCTGGTAGCCGAGGCGCTTGAGGGCCTTGGGGACCGTGTTGTTCACGATCTGCATGGAGCCGCCGCCGACCAGCTTCTTGAACTTGACCAGGGCCAGGTCGGGCTCGACGCCGGTGGTGTCGCAGTCCATCATCAGGCCGATGGTGCCGGTCGGCGCCAGCACCGACGCCTGCGCATTGCGGAAACCGTTCTTCTTACCGAGCCGCTGCACGTCCTGCCACGCCTCGGTCGCGGCTGCCCACACCGGGGTGTCCAGGTCATCCATCCGGGTGGCGGCGTCGTTGGCGTCGCTGTGCTGCTTCATGACCCGGCGGTGCGCCTCGGCGTTGCGGGCGTACCCGTCGTAGGGGCCCACCACGGCGGCGAGTTCGGCCGAGCGCTTGTAGGAGGTGCCGGTCATCAGGGAGGTGATGGCACCGGCCAGGGCGCGGCCGCCGTCGCTGTCGTAGGCGTGGCCGGTGGCCATCAGCAGGGCGCCGAGGTTGGCGTAGCCGATGCCCAGCTGCCGGAAGGCACGAGTGGTCTCGCCGATCTTCTCGGTCGGGAAGTCGGCGAAGCAGATGGAGATGTCCATCGCCGTGATGACCAGCTCGGTCACCTTGGCGAAGCGCTCCGCGTCGAAGGACTGGTTGCCCTTGTCGTCGTCGCGCAGGAACTTCATGAGGTTGAGCGACGCCAGGTTGCACGAGGAGTTGTCCAGGTGCATGTACTCACTGCACGGGTTGGAGGCGGTGATACGGCCCGTCTCCGGCGAGGTGTGCCAGTGGTTGATGATGTCGTCGTACTGGATACCGGGGTCGGCACAGACGTGGGCGGCCTCGGCCATCTTGCGGAAGAGCTTCCTGGCGTCCACCTCCTCGACGACCTCGCCGGTCATCCGGGCGCGCAGCGCGAACTTCGAGCCGGACTCGACGGCCTTCATGAACTCGTCGTTCACGCGCACGGAGTTGTTTGCGTTCTGGTACTGGACGGAAGCGATGTCCTCGCCGCCCAGGTCCATGTCGAAGCCCGCGTCCCGCAGGGCGCGGATCTTCTCCTCCTCCTTGACCTTGGTGTCGATGAACGCCTCGACGTCCGGGTGGTCGACGTCCAGGACGACCATCTTGGCGGCGCGGCGAGTCGCACCGCCCGACTTGATGGTGCCGGCGGAGGCGTCCGCACCGCGCATGAAGGAGACGGGGCCCGAGGCGTTGCCGCCCGAGGAGAGGAGTTCCTTGGAGGAGCGGATACGGGAGAGGTTCAGGCCGGCGCCGGAGCCGCCCTTGAAGATCATTCCCTCTTCCTTGTACCAGTCGAGGATCGACTCCATGGAGTCGTCGACGGACAGGATGAAGCAGGCGCTGACCTGCTGGGGCTGCTTGGTTCCGACGTTGAACCACACCGGGGAGTTGAAGGCGAAGATCTGGTGCAGCACGGCGTAGGCGAGCTCGTGCTCGAAGATCTCGGCGTCCTCGGGGGAGGCGAAGTACCCGTTCTTCTCACCAGCGGCCCGGTAGGTCTTCACCACCCGGTCGATCAGCTGCTTGAGGCTGTTCTCCCGCTGCGGCGTTCCCACGGCTCCGCGGAAGTACTTGCTCGTGACGATATTGACCGCGTTCACCGACCAGAAGTCGGGGAATTCGACGCCACGCTGCTCGAAGTTGATCGAGCCGTCGCGCCAGTTGGTCATGACGACGTCGCGGCGCTCCCAGTTCACCTCGTCGTACGGGTGCACTCCGGGGGTCGTGTGAATGCGCTCGATGCGCAGTCCGTTGTTCGCCTTGCTGCCCTTTGCGCGGGAGCCGCGTGCCGGGCCGCTCGTCGTCTCTGTCATTCCGCCTCCCTGTGTGGGACATAACGCCCCAACGTGCCCCGGTTCTTCCCCGAGAACTGTGCCTGTCTGGTGACCCGGACACGGTGCGTGTCCAGGCCAGGTCTCTGTGTGCGCCGAGGCCGTACCCCGGCCTGTGGGCCCCGCACAGCGGGGCCGGTCGCCGCTCAGTCGGCGGCAGCGGCCGCGGGAGCTTCGTCGGCCCCACGGCTTGGTCCGTCCGGCGAGCCCTCCGCCCGGGCTCCGGCACCGCCCGCGGGCGAGGCCACCCCGGACGGCGCCTGCGCGTCTGCCCCGGCCGTCCGGCCCCTCCCGGTCCGGCCGGCCCCCTCCCGGGCGCTGGTCTCCTCCTGGCCTCCGGCGGTTTCGCCGTCCCGCGCTCCAGGGCCGGAGTTACGTGGATGCGCTTCGCGCAGTTCGGCTATGGCCGCCTCGAAGTCCTCCAGCGACTCGAACGCCTTGTAGACCGAGGCGAACCGCAGATAGGCGACCAGGTCGAGGTCCTGGAGCGGGCCGAGTATGGCCAGTCCGACGTCGTGTGTGGACAACTCCGCGCTCCCGGTGGCCCGGACGGCTTCCTCGACTCGCTGCCCGAGCTGGGCGAGGGCGTCCTCGGTGACGGGGCGCCCCTGGCACGCCTTGCGGACTCCGGCGATCACCTTGTCCCGGCTGAAGGGCTCGGTGACACCGCTCCGCTTGATCACAGTGAGTGACGCATTTTCCACGGTCGTGAAGCGGCGGGAGCAGTGAGGACACTGGCGCCGCCGCCGGATGGCCGCTCCGTCGTCGGCCGTACGGCTGTCGACCACGCGGCTGTCGGGGTGCCGGCAGAAGGGGCAGTGCATCGTTTCCACCCTCCCAGGACCCACAGGGCCCTCACCGTGCATGACAGATCACGCCGCGGCACCCCCGTCACAGGGGCCCCTCGACGGGCCACCAGCATAGGCGAAGTCTCTCCGGCGTGAGCACTCGGGGACACAACTTCTGGTGGCGTGCGCTCATCAAACCACTAGATCTGGTAGCCGACGGTCAAGTCAGCCGTCACGCGTGTCGCCCCCCGGCGCGGCCCACGAGCCTACGCGAAGCAGGGCGACGGGACGCCGCCGGGGGACGCCTGCCAGACTGTGCGGAACAGCGGCGGCCCGCTGCGTGCAGTGTGGCGAACGCAAAGACAGCGGCGCGGCGCCGACCCGAAGCGGCGACGCGGCGGGATGAAAGTTCGACAACATAAGTAATTACGGACAGCAACGGGCGGCAACGGGAAACAGAGCGCGGAAACCCCCACGACGGCAGCGCGAACGCAGCACGGCCAGGCGGGAATCACACGACGGACGACGCACGCGAGGTTTGCGTGATGCACCTGCGGCACATGACAGAGGCACACGGCATACGCGGCGTCATCACATTCCGAAAGGACCCGCCACGCCCGGCGAGAGAGACGGCGCGGCCTATACACCTGCTGAGCCGCAGAAGTCAGGCGAACTGCGGATTTTCACTCGAACGTGTGTTTGGCGCAACCTTTCGAAAGCAACTACCGTTGTCCAGCTAGGGAGAACTTCTCGAGAGGGGCCGACGACGTGACCACGACCGCAGACAGCGCCACCATCACCTCCCAGAACCGCACAGCTCCGACAGCGGCTCAGCCAATTGACGAAATTCAGCCCGCGAATGGCGCCATGAACGCAGAGATTCAGGAAGGCCAACAGGCGAAGCGATCGCTGCCCGGCCGACCTCCAGGCATCCGCGCCGACAGTTCGGGGCTCACCGATCGGCAGCGCCGGGTGATCGAGGTGATCCGCGATTCGGTCCAGCGGCGCGGGTACCCGCCGTCCATGCGGGAGATCGGCCAGGCAGTGGGGCTCTCCAGCACCTCCTCGGTGGCACACCAGCTGATGGCCCTCGAGCGGAAGGGCTTCCTCCGCCGGGACCCGCACCGTCCCCGCGCCTACGAGGTACGCGGCTCGGACACCCCCAGCAGCGCCCAGGCCGCAGCCGACACCGCGGGAAAGCCGTCGGCCTCCTACGTTCCGCTGGTCGGCCGGATCGCGGCGGGCGGCCCCATCCTCGCCGAGGAGTCGGTCGAGGATGTCTTCCCGCTGCCGCGCCAGCTGGTCGGCGACGGCGAGCTGTTCGTCCTGAAGGTCATCGGCGATTCGATGATCGAGGCCGCGATCTGTGACGGCGACTGGGTCACCGTGCGCCGCCAGCCCGTCGCCGAGAACGGGGACATCGTGGCGGCGATGCTTGACGGCGAGGCCACCGTGAAGCGCTTCAAGCGCGAGGACGGGCACGTATGGCTGCTGCCGCACAACTCCTCGTACCAGCCGATTCCGGGCGACGACGCGACGATTCTCGGCAAGGTCGTCGCCGTACTGCGCAGGGTCTGAGCCCCGCGCCTCTCTCTGCACCGGCAAAGCTGGGCAGCCCGTACGCGGGCTGAAGGCTCACGGGCCGCTGGTTCCCTCCGCACCGGAACCGGCGGCCCGCCGTCGTGCGCACCGGAACCGGCGGCCCGTGACACGAAGAGCCGTTCGAGGGCCGCTGCCGTTCCCCGGCGCCTGGCGCGCTTGGCACGCCCGAACCCCCATCCCCCGGCCGGACCCGCCGACCTGCTAGGCCTGCTTGGCCGCCTCGTCGATGGCGGCGAGGGAGCGGCGGACCTGGTTGGGGTCCGTCGTGTACCAGAAGTCCGGCATGGAGGCCCGCAGAAAGCCGCCGTAGCGGGCCCGCTCCAGGCGCGGGTCCAGGACGGCGACCACGCCGCGGTCCCCCGTCGCCCGTACGAGCCGGCCCGCGCCCTGGGCCATCAGCAGCGCGGCGTGGGTGGCCGCCACCGCCATGAAACCGTTGCCCCCCGTCTCCTCGACCGCCTTCTGCCGGGCGCTCATCAGCGGATCGTCGGGCCGCGGGAACGGCACCCTGTCCATCACCACCAGCTGGCAGTTGGGGCCCGGCACATCGACGCCCTGCCACAGCGACAGCGTGCCGAACAGACAGGTCTCCGCGTCGTCCGCGAACCGCCGGATGAGCTCTCCCAGCGTCTCCTCGCCCTGGAGCAGGATCGGCAGTCCCAGCCTGCCGCGCAGTTCCTCGGCGGCGGCCCGCGCGCCCCGCATGGAGGAGAAGAGGCCCAGCGTCCGGCCGCCGGCCGCCTCCACCAGCTCCGCGAGTTCGTCCAGCATGTCGCCGCGCTGGGCCTCTCGGCCCGGGGGCGTCAGATGCTTGGCGACGTAGAGGATGCCCTGCTTGCGGTAGTCGAACGGAGAGCCGACGTCCAGCCCCCTCCAGGGCGGCGTCTCGGTCTCCTCGCCCTCCCTGTCGCCCCCGATCCCCTCGGGTGCGAGGCCGAGCGAGGCTCCGACCCCGTTGAAGTCGCCGCCCAGCTTGAGGGTGGCCGAGGTGAGGATGACGGAGCGGTCGGTGAAGAGCTTCTCGCGCAGCAGGCCGGACACGGACAGCGGAGCGACCCGCAGTGAGGCGCCGTAGCGCTCGTGCCGCTCGTACCAGATGACGTCGAACTCGGAGCAGTGGAGGACGCGTTCGGCGACGTCGTGGACGTTCTCGATCGATGCTTTGGCCTGCTTGCGGACCGCGTCCTCGTCCTGCACGGACTTGTCCCGTGTGTTGCCCAGCGCGCTCAGACAGGTGCGACCGGCGTCGCGCAGCGCCATCAGGGCGTACTCCAAGTCCTCCGGAAGAGTCTCCAGCCGGCCCGGCAGGGCGAGCTCCATCAGCCGCTCGAAGGTTTCCGAAGCGGTCTGGAGCTGATCGGCTGATTTTTCGTCCACCAATTTGGTGACACGGCGCACCGCGCGGTTGACGCTGCCGGGGGTGAGCTCGCCCGTGGCGACGCCGGTGACGCGGGAGACGAGTTCGTGCGCCTCGTCGACGATCAGCACCTCGTGGCCGGGGAGCACGGGGGCGCCCTCGATGGCGTCGATGGCCAGCAGCGCGTGGTTGGTGACGATCACATCGGCGAGCTTGGCGCGCTCCCGGGCAGCCTCCGCGAAGCACTCGGCGCCGTATGCGCACTTGCTGGCGCCCAGGCACTCCCGGGAGGAGACGGAGACCTGGCCCCAGGCTCGGTCGGAGACGCCGGGCTTGAGGTCGTCGCGGTCGCCCGTCTCCGTCTCATCGGACCAGTCGCGCAGCCGGAGCAGGTCCGTGCCGAGCTTGGAGGTGGGGGCGGCGCTCTCGAAGGGGTCGAAGAGCCCTTCCTCCTCTTCCTGCGGCACCCCTTCATGCAGCCGGTGCAGGCACAGGTAGTTCGACCGGCCCTTGAGGATGGCGAACTCCGGGCGGCGGCGCAGCAGCGGATGCAGCGCCTCGACGGTGCGCGGCAGGTCGCGCTCGACGAGCTGGCGCTGGAGCGGGAGCGTGGCGGTGGCGACCACCACCCGCTCGCCGTGAGCGAGCGCGGGAACCAGATAGCCGAGGGACTTTCCGGTGCCGGTGCCCGCCTGCACGAGGAGGTGGCGGCCGGTCTCGACGGCCTCGGCGACGGCCTCGGCCATGGCGGCCTGACCTGGACGTTCCGTGCCGGCGACGGCGGTGACGGCGGCCTGGAGGAGTTCGGTGACGGCGGGCTTGCTCATAGACCCGACACCTTACGTGGCGCCACTGACACTCCGCCCCGCTGCTTCCCACCCCGAACGGCTTCTTCCAGCCATCTACGGACCGGCACGCGCCGGTTCACCCCGTGCACATACGGACACTCACGGTTGCCGTCTTCAGTGCCGCCCTGAGTACAGCGGATTGCGCACCGTCCCGTGGACCGCGGCATGCGGGCGCTCGGTCCGGTCACGGTAGCCGTCGGTGTGCAGCCGGTTGCGGTTGAGGCAGAGCCGTTCAATGCGCGGGGTCAGCAGGTCGAAGGTCTCGAAGCGGGACTTCAGCCCGGGGAAGCGCTCGTGGTAGCGGTCGATTTCGGCACGTACGAGAGCCCAGAAGTCGTCCTCGTCCACGCCGAGTTGCGTCTCGCACAGCGGGGCCAGGTAGCGGAAGACTCCGACGAAGAGCGCGGAGTGGATGAACTGGGTGAGGAAGGCGGGCGGTTCGCTGAGCAGGACGCCTCGTACATCCTCCGGCATGGCATCGAGCTCCGGCACGGGCTCCGCGCTGACGTTGACGTCGTCCACGAAGTCCTTGATGGCCAGCCGGACCGGTACGTCCTGCCGGTCGAAGACGACGATGGTGTTCTCCCCGTGCGGCGAGAAGACTGTGCCGTAGCGGTAGAGGAAGTGCAGCAGTGGTGGGAGCAGCGAGGCGAACAGGTGCCTGAGCCAGACCCTGGGCTCCAGGCCGGAGCGCGCCACCAGTTCGGCGGTGAGGGAGTTGCCGTGCACGTCCGTGTGGATCAGGGAGGCGAGAGTGCGGGCGCGCTCGTCCGGGCCGAGCATGGGGGTGAGGGGTTCGCGCCAGATGCAGCCGAGGAGTTCGCGGTACTGGTAGGGCGCTTCGGTGAGCGGCTCGTACACCGGGTGCGGGACGGCCACGGAGGCGACCTCGCCCAGCAGGATCACCCGGCACTCCTCCGAGAGGAACGCGTCCTGCTCGCACAGTCGCTGCACCCAGCCGGTGACGGACGGCGCCGCCAGCGTGCGGTCGGTCGGCAGTCCGCGCCACACCAGTGTGTTGAGGATGGCCAGTGGCAGCTTGACGGTATGCCGGTCGGGCCTGCTGGTGTTCAGGAACGTACGGATGGACTGCTGCGGCAGCCGCAGATCGCCGTCGCTGGGCAGCGGAAGGATCTCTTGAGCGGCCAACTGCGCGGCGAACAGCGGCACGACCGTCTCATCCCACTGCCAGGGGTGCACCGGCATGCAGAAATAGTCCTCAGGGGCCACACCGCGCGACCGCAACGCCTGATGGAACGAGGCGATGGTCTCCTCGCCCAGCTCGCGCGCGTACAGCCGCTCCGCGTCGGCCAGCCTGGGCACCCCCTGGTACGTCGCCAACCGCCGGTGGACTGCGAGCCAGGGCAGCGGGCGTGCCGTGCGGATCTCGGGCGCCCAGCGTGCGGCGTCGGCGCCGGAGAAACCGAGCCGCCCCTTGTTGGCGACCAGCCAGGGGTGGCCCGTCATGTGCCCCTCCAGCTCGGCGTAGCCCAGTGAAGCGAGGTCGGCGACGGGCAGTTCGGAGGCCAGCAGTTGAGTGTCGGCAGTGAGGGTGGCGGTCAGCTCGCGGATGAAATGGCCCGCTGTCTCACCGCTCATCCCCAGCAGTGTCCGCGCGCGGGATACGAAGGCCAGCGGGTCCACTCCGGGCTCCAGCGAGGCGGTGTCGACGCTCCAGTGGCCGTAGGCTCCCCGGCGGGCCCGGAACCGGACGGTGAGGTCGTCGTCCACGGGGAGGACGTAACTCCGGGGAGCGGCACCGGGGGCGGGCTGCGGCTGAAGGATCTCCTCGTAGGAGAACTCGGCGAGCATCTTGGCGAGCAGCCGCCGGGACGCGCGGTTCCAGTGGTCGGACCCTCTCTCGATGCCCACGGGGACGGCTAGCGGGGCTACATCATGGCAGGAGGACGAGGACGAGCTTCGGGACACGGGAGTTGCTCCTTGTGGGGAGGCGTGGATTGAGGTGGCGGTGGCCGCGGAGCACACGGGACGCGGCCACCGGGTCAGAGCTCGTGGCGCAGCTCGCGGTCGCGCACCATCAGGGCCGCGCGCTTGCCGGGCAGCTGAACCTCGGCGCCGAGCCGGAAGCCGGCGCCGAGGAAGGCGGCGACGGAGGGGACGTTGCGCACATCCGGCTCCGCCAGTACGCGCGCACAGCGGGGACGCTGATCCAGTACGAGGTCGGCGACCGTACGCAGCAGCAGTGAGCCGAGCCCTCTCCCCCGGTGCGCAGCCGCGCCGATGAGCAGGTGCAGGCCGGTGTCGTGCGGCTGGATGCGGCAGTACCGCGCGAGCGGGTCGAGGTCGGCGCGGTAGAGCTCCCAGTAGCTCATCGGTTCACCGTCCAGCAGCCCGAGGCAGGGCACGCTGCGTCCGTCGCCGTCCAGCTGGGGGCGCAGATGGGCCTCGGTGACCCGTTCGGGACCGGCCAGCTCCCAGAAAGCCGCCACTGCTGGGTCGTTCATCCATGTGGAGATCAGCGGCAGATCGCGGGCGAGGCGGACAGGGACCAGCTGGAACCGGCCGGCGTCGGTCGCCGCGGCGGGCCAGTTCGCGGGAGCGTCGAGCGCGTCGGCGCGCGCTCCGGTGGCGCCGGCGCAGGGGCGCACAGGGTGCACAGGGGGGATGTGAGGGGCGTTGGGGTGGTGTGGGCG
>NZ_JADKMA010000029.1 GCF_017676365.1 Streptomyces oryzae | reverse complement strand
GGGGCGCCGGGTCGACGGGCGCGGGGACGGGGAGGGAGAACCACACGGTCTTCCCGGAGCCGTCGGGCTGGGTGCGCATCCCCCAGCTCTCGCTGATGGACGCCACCAGTGCCAGCCCCCGCCCGCTGGTGGACAGCTGCTCGTGCGTGGCCGAGCCGTGCACCTGGGGCAGCCGGGGATCGTGGTCGTGTACGGAGACCGTGAGCCTGTTCCACGCCAGGGACAGCTCAACGGTGCAGTGCTTGTCGGCCGGCGCGTGACCGTCGCCCGCGCGCCCCTCGGGGGCCGCGTGCCGGTGGACGTTGGCCAGCAACTCGGTCAGCCCCAGCGCTGTGGCGTCTGCCAGGGCGTCCAGACGCCAGTGCCGCAGCTGCGCGGAGATGATCCTGCGTACCTGGCCTATGCGCGAGGGCAGCGCCTGGAACTCCATGGCACAGTGGCGCGCCGGGGTGCTGTGCTTGCTCGTGCTGCTCGGTGGACTGATCACGACTGTGACTCCCTCACGAGGGGCCGCCCGGGGAGGGCGGGGACGGATCACATGTGACGTGTGCTACAGAGCCAGGATGCGAGCGGACGAGCAGAGGTGCAAACGCTCAGCGACGACGCGGTCACACAGCGGCTTGGCGCCGGCTCATCTGCCGAGGACACCGCGCTCGGCGGCGGCCTTCGCGCGCGCCGTACGCACGGCCGACAGCAGCCCCTCCCGGTGCCTCAGCCCGAGCCGCAGCAGATAGCTTCTGCCGCGCAGTGTCGCCAGTGCCTGATCGCGCATCCCATAGCCGCTGATCCGCACCTCGTCGACCGGCGCGCTGTCGATCTCACTGCCGTAGCTGGTCATCAGCACCAGCTCGCCGTCCCGCACCAGCACATGGCCGGCCCGGGTGAGTGAGCGAAGCATCCGGCTTATCCCAACCCCAGTCGCGTCGAACTCCGGCTCCGCCACTACACACCGCCTCCCACGGTCCTGCCGAGCAGGGGTACCCCCGAACGGTGCCCGTACACCCCGGAGAACGCCACCCCTCGCGGGGAGCATGCCCATGTCCGGGCCTGTCTACCTGCCCCCTCTATGATCGGCCCGTGAGCACGACCGAACCCGCCCCTCCCGTCCCGGACCTCCCCACCCAGGACGTGGACCGCAGCGACCCGGACCACCGCGGCTGGCTGAAGGAGGCGGTACGCAAGGTGCGGGCCGAGAGCGGCCGTAGCGCCGACACCCACCTGCTGGCCTTCCCGCTCCCCGAGGAGTGGGGTATCGACCTGTATCTCAAGGACGAGTCGACCCACCCCACGGGCAGCCTCAAACACCGCCTGGCGCGCTCGCTGTTCCTCTACGCCCTGTGCAACGGGTGGATCCGTCCGGGCCGCCCCGTCATCGAGGCGTCCAGCGGCTCCACGGCACTGAGCGAGGCGTACTTCGCCAAGCTGATCGGCGTGCCGTTCATCGCCGTGATGCCGCGCACGACGAGCAGCGAGAAGACCCGGCTGATCGAGTTCCAGGGCGGCACCTGCCATCTGGTGGACGACCCCCGCACCGTCTACGAGGTCTCCGCGCGGCTCGCAGCCGAGACCGGCGGCCACTTCATGGACCAGTTCACCTACGCCGAACGGGCCACCGACTGGCGCGGCAACAACAACATCGCCGAGTCCGTCTACCAGCAGCTCTGCCGCGAGCGCTACCCGGAGCCCGCCTGGATCGTCGCCACCGCGGGCACCGGCGGCACCTCGGCCACCTTCGCGCGCTACATCCGCTACATGCAGTACGACACCCGGGTGTGCGTCCCCGACCCGGAGAACTCCTGCTTCTTCGACGGCTGGACGCGCGGTGACCCGGACGCCACCAGCGAGACCGGCTCCCGGATCGAGGGCATCGGACGGCCCCGTATGGAGCCCAGCTTCGTACCGGGCGCCATCGACCGGATGATGAAGGTGCCGGACGCCGCCAGCGTGGCCGCCGTACGCACGCTCGACCGGGTGCTGGGACGCAAGGCGGGCGGCTCCACCGGCACCGGGCTGTGGAGCAGTCTGCGGATCGTCGCCGAGATGCTGGCCGCCGGTGAGCGGGGCAGCGTCGTCACTCTGCTCTGCGACCCCGGCGAGAGGTACCTGGACAAGTACTACTCGGACGCCTGGCTCGCCGCACAGCAGTTGGACATCGGCCCGTACACGCGCACGCTGGAGCACTTCCTGGCAACGGGGGAGTGGACGGAGCCTTCGTAGGCGGCCGGTCGCAGCGCTACGCCGCGGCGCTCACGGGCGGAGTCTGCGCTCCAGCTTCCGCATCGCGTCCCTGAAGGAGACCCCGAGCCCGGCCCTGCCCAGCCGCAGCACCGTACGCAGCGCCGGGGTGCCGTCCACGGCCATCGTCCAGCGCACCCGGGCGCCACCGGCCGGCGGGACGGCGAGATGCCAGTCCTCCACCATGGCGCGAAGGCCGGGGGCGTTGGTGCGGTCGATCCGGTAGGCGTACTGCTCGCCGGGGAGCGCTGCCAGCACCGTCTCCTCGAAGAAGCCGCCGCCCTTCAGCCGCACCTCCCGGCCCTTCCCTCCAGCGGTCGGCCGCAGCTCGGTGACCGCGGTGAACCAGCGCGGCCACACCTCCAACTCGTCGGCCAGCGCCACGTACACCCGCTCGACCGCAACCCCCAGGTCCGCGGTGAAGGAGAGCCGCAGTGGCGCGGTATCGGCGAAGTCGAGCCCTACAGGACGCAGTTGCCGTGCCGACAGTCGACGTGCCATGGGAACGACCCCCTGCAGTACGCGAACGGACGTGCGGAGCCCACCCAGCCTAACCGCCGGACAGGCCCTCGGCCCTGATGTCGGACAGGCCCTCGGCGTCCTGCTCCCCGGTCTCACCGGCCACCACCAGCTCCGGCAGGTGGTCCCGGATCTCCGCACGCGCCTCCAGCGGCATCCCGCTGTCCGTCACCAGCGCGTCCACCTGCTCGAGGGAGGCGAACGAACTCAGCCCCACCGTCCCCCACTTGGTGTGGTCGGCGACCACGATCACCCGGCGCGCCGAGCCCACGAAGTGCCGGTTCGTCTCCGCCTCAGCCAGATTGGGCGTGGACAGCCCGGCCTCCACCGATATGCCGTGCACCCCCAGGAACAGCGCGTCGAAGTGCAGCGCCCTGATGGCCGCGTCCGCGACCGAGCCCACCAGCGAGTCCGAGGGCGTGCGCACTCCGCCCGTCAGCACCACGGTCGCCGCACCGGGACGGTTCCCCGTGGCCCCGGCGCCCGCGCGCTGCGCGGAGTGGAAGACATCGGCGACCCGCACCGAGTTGGTGACCACCGTCAGGTTCGGCACGTCCAGCAGATGCCGCGCCAGCGCGAACGTCGTCGTACCACCTGACAGCGCGATCGCGGTGCCTGGCTGCACCATGGTGGCCGCCGCACGCGCGATGTCCTCCTTCGCGCTCAGCTCCAGGGAGGACTTCGCCTCGAACCCGGGCTCGTGGGTGCTCGCCTCGGCGACCGGTACGGCACCTCCGTGCACCTTCTCCAAGGCACCCTGCCGCGCCAGCGCGTCCAGATCGCGCCGCACCGTCATGTCCGAGACCGACAGCTTCCGGGTCAGCTCGTTGACCCGCGCCCCGCCCCTGCGCCGTACCTCCTCCAGGATCAGCGCGCGCCGCTGCTCGGCGAGGAGGTTCTGGTTGTCGCTCACTACCGCTGTCTCCGTTCCTTTCCTGACCGGTTTCTCGGGGCTGTGGGGGAGGCCGCCGGTGGGGTCATCCTGCCACGCGCACAAGGGGCGCGCCGCTGTCCCTGCCGAGCACTCCGCACCCCACCTTCACCCTTGAGGGGCTGGCACAGCGGCGGGCCCGGCGGAGATGCTGTCCCTACGGAGCCGACACCTAGCTGACACACCGTTCGGGGGACTCGGGGGAAGCACAGTGCCGTCAGACCACGCACCCGATGGCGCGCCCGGAAAGCCGGGACTCGCGCTCGAACTGCTCGTACACGGAGTGGGGGGAACCACTCCCGCCGAAATGCTCGGCGACCCGCGCACCGTGCGCATCACGGGGGACAGCACGGCGGCGGTCCACCGCCGTGCCGACGACAAGGACGCCGAGCAGCACCCGGAGGACCACACGGGCGAGCCGGTACCCGAGGCGTACTGCTGGTCCAACCTCACCTCGGGCAACGGGGCACGCGCCCTGTGGCTGATACTGCTGCCGTTCATGGTGGCCAACCTCGCGCACTGGACGCGGCCCGCCTCCCTGGGCCGCTGCCGCACCGTACGGCTGCACGGCCTCCTGGTCCGGCTGATCGCGCTCTCCTTGACCGTGCTGCTGGTCGCGGCGGTCTGCGAGGTCGCGCTGGACCTGATCGCCTGGCAGTGCGCCGGAGCCGCGCGCTGCGGCCAGGACCGCTCCTGGCTGGCGTTCATGACGGCGCCGCGGCAGCCCGGCGCCTCCGGCGGCTGGTGGAGCCAGCCGGGCCGCAGGCTGGCGCTGGCTGCGGTGCTGCCCGCCGCTGTGGTCGCACTGCTGTGGTGGCTCTCGCACCGCACCTGGAGCGCGTACGAGTCCCAGCCGCCGCTGGAGGGCACCGTCCCCGAGGACGCGCCGGAAGCCGACGGACGCGCGCCGCTGTCACTGCCCGGCTTCTGGTACGGCAAGCGCCTCGTCGCCCGGCTGCGGGCCGCGCACACCGCGATCGGCTTTCTGACCGTCGCCGCCGCACTCACCGCCGCCACCACCCGCCACGACCGGGGCCCCGGCGGCAGTGCCGTGCTGGAGGCCTGCGGGCGGCTGCTGGAGGGCCTGGTGCTGGTCGGTGCCGCCTGGGCGCTGTTCGTCGTCTGCCGCAGGGGCCGCAAGGAGAGCGAACCGGACCATAGGTCCGACTCCCTCGCCGTGACAGCGCTGCCCGGCGCCGCCCTCGCCGTGCTGCTGCTCGCCGTTGTGCACAGCGGCTGGAGCCGGTCCGGCTGGACCTCCCGTGGCACGCTCCCGGGCGACGAGACGTTCAGCGTCATCGCGGTGCTCCAGGGCACGCTCGTGGTCGCGCTCGGCGTGCTCGGACTGCGGCTGCACCGCGTCACGCGGGTGCCCCGCACCGCGCTGGGCGGGCTGGCCTCCGCCGCGGTGGGCATGCTGGCCTGCGCACTGGGCGGCCTGCTCTCCGGCGGCGTCTCCCAGCGGGTCGGCGACTGGCTGGACGGGTCCGGCACGCCCGGCCACGGCGGCGGCGACATCGAAGGGCCACCCACCGTCCTGACCTGGCAGGCGTCCATCATCCCCGTCCTGCTGGCCCTGGTGCTGCTGCTGGCCTGCTGGTTCGCGTTCCGCGTCTGGCGCGACGCACGCCGGCTCACCGACGACGTGGCGGCCGGCTATCCAGGGGTCGTGCCCGACGAGTCCCGGTCCCGGCGGATCGCGTCGGCGATCGCCAGGGCCGGACTCACCGACCGGGCGCCCTGGCTGATCGCGACCGTGGCCGCCGCCACGCTCGTCCTCGGCGGCGTCGCGGTGGTCGGCACCCTGTGGACGGGACAGGTTCCAGGGGAGGCGACCAACGGTGCGCCCGACGTCGTCGCGGGGTTCGCCGACACCGTGCAGACCCTCGGCTCCTGGCTGGTCGGCTTCGCCTTCGTGCTGCTGCTCGCCTGGAGCCGCCGCGCCTACAAGGACGCCTCGGCCCGCCGCACCATCGGCATCCTGTGGGACGTGGGCACCTTCTGGCCGCGCTGCGCCCACCCGTTCGCGCCGCCCTGCTACGCCGAGCGCGCCGTGCCCGACCTGGCCTGGCGGATGGCGATGTGGACCGACCGGCAGCCGGAACGGCAACTGGTGATCTCCGGCCACTCACAGGGCAGCGTGCTGGCCGCCGCGGCCGTCTGGCAGCTGGACCCCGGCACCCGCCGCCAGATCGCGCTGCTCACCTACGGGTCACCGCTGGAGCGGCTCTACGGGCGCTGGTTCCCCGCCTACTTCGGGCCGCACCGGCTCGCCGCGCTGCACGGCGGTCTGGAGTGCTGGCGCAACCTGTGGCGGCTGACCGACCCGATCGGCGGCCCCATCCGGCCCGAGACCGCCGATACACCCGAGCCGGGCCCGCCCGAGGAGTGCCGGGGCGTGGACCGCGGCCCGCTGCACGATCCCCTCGTCTACGGCCGTACCCGCGAACTGCCGCTGCCCGAGCCGATCCTGGCGCACGGCGACTACCAGGCGGACCCGGCCTTCGCCGAGGAACGCGCCGGACTGCTGGCCCGCCTCAAGGCCCGCTCCCGGCGGTCCGGCGAGCGCACCGAGGGCGTGCCGCGGCAGCCCGAACCCCGGCAGGACCGCTCGGAGAACGGCTCCCGGGTCCGGGCCGCTCAGTCCGAGCCGGGCAGGCCGGAGGCATGAGCCGGGCAGGCCGGAGAGGCAGAGCGCTGCTCAGTCCGACCCTGGCAGGTCGGAGGGGTAGAGCAGGGTGAGGTCCTCGGTGCTCGGGTCGGGCAGCTGTGCGACCCGGCCCGCGTGCCGCTCGACCATCGCCTCGAACGTCTGCCGCGCGGTGCGCCCGTTGCCGAACGAGGGGCCCTTGGGCAGCCGCGCGAAGTAGCCGAGCAGTGCCTGCCGCGCGCCCTCGCCCAAGTGGTATTCGTGCTCGTCGGCCTGTTGCTCCACGATGTGCAGCAGCTCCTCCGGCGCGTAGTCACCGAAGGTGATGGTGCGCGAGAAGCGCGAGGCGACGCCCGGGTTGGCGGCCAGGAAGTGCTCCATCTCGGTCGTATAGCCCGCCACGATGACCACCACGTCGTCGCGGTGGTCCTCCATCAGCTTCACCAGCGTGTCGATGGCCTCCCGGCCGAAGTCGCGGCCGGAGTCCTGCGGGGCAAGTGCGTACGCCTCGTCGATGAACAGCACGCCGCCCTTGGCCTTCTCGAACGCCTCCTGGGTGCGGATCGCCGTGGAGCCGATGTGCTCGCCCACCAGATCGACGCGGGAGACCTCGACCAGATGCCCGCGCCGCAGCACTCCGAGGGAGTGCAGGATCTCGCCGTAGAGCCGGGCCACCGTGGTCTTGCCGGTGCCGGGGGAGCCGGTGAAGACCAGGTGCCGCCGCGCGGATGCGGCCTTGAGCCCGGCGGCCTCCCGCCTGCGGCCGACCTCGATCATGTCGGTGAGCGCCCGGACCTCGCGCTTGACGCTCTCCAGGCCCACCAGCGCGTCGAGTTCGCCCAGTACATCCTTGGCCGGGCGCGCCGCCTGCTCGTCCGACTCGCTGGATGCGCCCTCGCCCGAAGCCGCGGGGCCGCCCGCCAGTGCGGCCGGCTCCGGCGCCGTCGCGGGCGTGCTGCCCGAACGCTGCCGGGGGAGGGCGGCCTGTGCGGTCAGCAGCCCGGTGGAGCCGTCGCCGGACCCGCCGCCGGCCGCTGCGGGAGAGGGGGCCGCGGCGTCGGCGGTGGCGGGCAGCGCGGTGACAGTGGCGGCGCTCTCGTCGCTGGAGCAGTCCTCGACTGTCGGGCCCTCTTCGGCGAACTCGTAGCCGCCGCGCGTGCACCGGTCGGTGCGGCAGCGGCGCAGCGTGGTGCGGCAGCCGTCGATGATGTGGAATCCGTAGCCGCGCGAGCCGGTCACCCGGCAGTTGTGGAACGTTCCGCGCCCCTCGGCGGACACATAGAACCCGGCCTCCCCTGAACCGCTCACCGTGCAGCGCTCGATGGTGGGATCCGCGCCCTTGGTGACGATGACGCCGGTCGCCGCCTGGTCGATGGTGCAGCCGTTGAGCACACCGCCGCTGCCGTGGTCGCGGAACCAGGCACCGGTGGCCGCCTTGCTGATCCGGCAGTCGTCCAGCTGTACGACGGCACCGTCGCTCACCGAGACGGCCGTACCGCGCACCTGGGAGAGGTCGCTGTCGAGCACGTCGGCGCGCGAACCCCGGTCGAGCACGAACAGCGCGTCGGGCACCGAGTGCACCCGGCAGGTGTCCAGCACCGCCGTGGCACCGTCGCTGACCCACACCGCCGGATAGTCGCCCGTACTGTCGTGTATCTCGCAGCCGTTGGCATCCGCGCGGGTGCCCGGGTCCCACACCGACAGACCGTTGCGGCCGAAGCGGCGCACGGTGGAGCGGGTCAGCGTCAGCACGGAACGGGAGCGCAGATCGACCGCGTTCTCCGGGATGTCGTGGATGTCGCAGTCGGCGAGGGTGAGCACGGCGTCGGCCTCCAGGGTGACCCCGTCGGCCGAGGTGCGGTGCACCCGGCAGTCGGTGAAGTGCCCGCTGGCGCGCGAAGCGACGCGCAGCCCGCTGCCTTTGATCTCGTACACCTCGCAGTCGAGCGCCTCCAGCGTGCTGCCCTCGCCCTGGAGCGCGATACCGGCCCCCGAGGCGAGGTGCACCCGGCAGTGCGCGAGCCGCGGGCGTGCGCCGTCCCGCACCAGGACACCGGACTGACCGGCGGCAACCACCTCGCACTCCTCGTAGACGCCGCTAGCGCCGCCGGTGATGCTGAGGCCGATCCCGGCCGGGTTGTCCACGGTGCAGCGCCGCACGGTGGGCCGGGCACCGGCGCGTACCTCGATGCCCGAGGCCGAGCGGGTCATCACCCGCAGCCCGGCAAGCTCCGGAGCCGCGTCCTCCACCAGCACGGCGGGCACTGCCGAGTCCTGGCCCTCGATCTGGAGGTCCTGTACGAGCGCCGCGGAGCGCACGGTCACTGCCACCCCGTCGGCGGGGGCGATACGAACAGGCCCGGAGCCGCCTCGCTCCGGGCCGCGCAGGGTCACCATGCGGTCGATGACGAGGTTTTCCCGGTAGGTGCCGGGCGCCACGGTGAGGACGTCACCGTCTCCCGCCGCCTCCAGCGCGGCGGACACCGTCGCGTATTCGCCCGTGCGCCGCCGCCACCGCGACGTGCCGCTGTGCGTCACCTGGACCGAGCCCTGTCCCATGGAGTGCTGTGCCCCAACCTCGTGCGTGCCAAGATGCGTTAAGCCTGTCGCACGGAACGCGGAGTGAGCCGCCCGTGCCGGCCGCACCACCGTAGCGTGCGCTGGTGGTCGGCGTTGACGGGTCCAACCGAGTGACCGGCACGGACACCGCTTCGTGACCGGCACGGACACCTCTCCGTGACCGGCGCGGACACCTCTCCGGAACCCCTTCGGGGCCGCTTCGGGATCTCTTGGGAATCTCCTGGGGAGCTCCTGGGGAGTTCTTCGGAACCGGCCCGGAATCCCTCAGCTACTGGTGCCGGTGCGGCCCCAGTCGGGGCCGATCCGCCCCCACTCCTCGTCCCAGCGCGCGTACCGGCGCCGCAGCAGCAGCCGTACGGTCGTGCGGCGCCCGGCCTCCAGCACTCCGGCTGTGACGGCGGCAGCGGCCAGCCCGGCCAGCAGCGAGTACGAGCCGGCGCTGCGCGCGCTCATCGGACGGGACGTCAGACGGCCGTGCGCATCGGCCCATACCGGGAAGCGGCTGCCGGGCTGCACAGGATGGCGCAGCATCACCACGCCGGTGTGCCGGCTGCCGTCGCGCCCCGTCCAGTGCGCCGTGACCCGGTTCCGGTTGGGGGCACCGGCGGCCGTCTCCGTCTCGGAGTCCAGTGGCGGGAGCACGGTCACATGCGCGACCGTCGCCCAGGTCCGCTGTCTTTCGTGCTGCTGCTCCTGCGCCGTGTTCAGCAGTGCTCCGTGGGCCGCCTCCGCCGCGCCCCAGCCCGCCAGTGGGGTGCCCAGGACGATCAGCAGCGCGGCCCACAGGGACAGCCAGGCCTCACGGCGGTCGCTGCGGCGGCACAGCGGATTTCCACGCCAGCGCCACAGGCCGACAACAGAGCGCACCGCTGCTCACCCCCTTCTCGCCGTCCCTTACGTACCTCATCGGGCTCGGTGCATGCACGAGAAGGGCCGAAGAGCCCCCGAAGCCGCCGAATTGTGACCGGTGTGCCGGTCGGCAGCCGCTTGGTCGGGTGGCGCCCGCATCTGGTCGAGGTGCGGGCGTGGTGTCCGGGCGCACTCCCTCTGTGGTCCGTGGGCCCCTTTCCATGCCGTGGGTCCGCTTCGTTCCCCTCGTGATCCGCCGAGTTTACCGAGTGGTCTTGCGGAGTCGGACGGCGGGCGCGGACCTCGTGCCGTGCGCTCCCATGGCGCGCCTGCACATCCTGGCGGGTTTCGTGACGGGGTGGGCACAAAACGCATCGGAAAGGTCGCGCACGGTGAGAGTTGCCCGATTTTCGTCACCGTCAGTTAATGAGGCCGGAGTCAACGGCGGCCTTTACCCCGGGAATCGTGCGGACATTCGGAAGGCGGCGTCATCTTTTGAGCGATTGCCGCCCCTCGCGCGCCTCACCTAGCTTCGAGCCGCAGCGCGCGAATTGACAGATGATCACGAGGATTGGCGGTGTCGGATGACGACTGCGGCGGAGCGGAATTCCGGTAACGAGGGCGCGGAGCAGACGCCGGGACAGGCGCAGCAGAGCCTCGCCACAACAGCGGCACGGAATCTCGCGACCACCACGAAGACACCCCCGCAGATGCAGGGGGTCACCTCGCGGTGGCTGCTGCGGGTCCTGCCCTGGGTGCAGGTGACCGGCGGCACCTTCCGGGTGAACCGGCGGCTCACCCACACCCTGGGCGACGGCCGCGTCGAGTTCGTCTCCACCGGCGCCGAGGTCCGGGTCATCCCGCTGGAGCTGACGGAGCTGCCGGCGCTGCGCGGCTTCGAGGACGGCGAGACGCTGGAGGCCCTCGCCGGCCGCTGCGAGCAGCGCGACTTCGGCCCCGGCGAAGTGATCGTCGAGGAGGGGCAGCCCGCCGACCGGCTGGTGCTGATCGCGCACGGCAAGCTGCGCCGCTCCGTCCACGGCAGGTACGACCAGGACATCGCCCAGGGCGTACTCGCGGACGGCGACTTCGTCGGCGACGACCGGCTGACCGGCGAGGCCGGCACCTGGGACCACACCCTCACCTCGCTCACCAGCGGCACCGTCCTCACCCTGGAACGGCGCGCGTTCGACGCGGTTCTCGCCGACTCCGACTCGCTTCGCGCCCATCTCGCCTCGACCCGCTCCCTGATCCCGCACCAGCGCACGGAGGACGGCGAGTCCGCGATCGAGCTGGCGTCCGGGCACGTGGGCGAGCCGGCGCTGCCGGGCACGTTCGTCGACTACGACATCAGCCCCCGCGAGTACGAACTGGAAGTCGCCCAGACCGTGCTGCGCGTCCACACCAGGGTCGCCGATCTGTACAACCACCCCATGAACCAGCTCGAGGAGCAGCTGCGCCTGACCGTCGAGGCGCTGCGCGAGCGCCAGGAGAACGAGCTGGTCAACAACCGGCAGATCGGACTGCTGCACAACGCCGGGATGAAGCAGCGCATCCACACCCGTTCAGGCCCGCCCACCCCGGACGACCTCGACGAGCTGCTGGCCACCGTGTGGAAGGACCCCAGCGTCATCCTTGCTCACCCCAAGGCGATCGCCGCGATCGGCCGCGAGTTCAGCAGGCGCGGCCTGTATCCGCAGTCCGTCGACTACGAGGGTCACTCCGTGCCCGCCTGGCGCGGCGTCCCCATCCTGCCCTGCAACAAGATCCCGGTCAGCCGGCAGGGCAGCACCTCCGTCCTCGCCATGCGCACCGGCGAGAAGGCACAGGGGGTCGTCGGACTGCACCAGACGGGAATTCCCGACGAGTACAGCCCGAGCCTTTCGGTCCGCTTCATGGGCATCAACGAAAAGGCCGTCATGTCCTATCTGGTGAGCGCTTACTACTCCGCTGCCGTGCTCGTGCCGGACGCACTCGGAATTCTCGAGGACGTCGAGATCGGGCACTGACGCAGAGCCGTCGCAGGACGTCGTAGACGAGCAATCAGGCAGTCGGAAACACCAGGAACTGGCGAGAGATGACGCACCCCGAAGAAGTCCGGCAGGACCGCTCCAGCCTCTCCACAGCGGCCGCGCGCAAGCTCACCACCACGACCAAGACGCCGCCGCAGATGCAGGGGATCTCCCCGCGCTGGCTGCTGCGCGTACTGCCCTGGACCGAGACCACCGGCGGCACCTACCGCGTCAACCGGCGGCTCACCCACACCCTGGGCGACGGCAGGATCGAGTTCGTCTCCACGGGAGCGGACATCAGCGTCATCCCGGCCGAGCTGCGGGAGATCCCGCTGCTGCGCGGCCTGGAGGACGAGGCGGCACTGCGCGCCCTGGCCGACGGCTTCACCCAGCGCGAGTACGCACCCGGCGACGCACTCGCCACCCGCGGCGAACCCGCCGAGGAGCTGCTGCTGATCGCGCACGGCCGGGTCGTCAAGCAGGCCGCCGGGCAGTACGACGAGGAGATCGAACTCGGCGTCATCGCGGACGGCGACCACGCCGGCGACCAGATTCTCACCCACGAGCCCGGCAGGTGGGAGTGCACCCTGCGCGCCACCACACGCTGCACCGTGCTGGCGCTGCCGCGCAGCACGTTCCAGCAGACGGCGGACGCCTCACGGCCGCTGCGCGACCACCTCGACGCGGTGCTCTCCCGCGCCGTCCCCGCGCAGAACCGGCGCGGCGAAGCCGATATCGCGCTCGCCTCCGGCCACACCGGCGAGCAGCTGCTGCCGGGCACGTTCGTCGACTACGAACTGGCGCCCCGCGAATACGAGCTGGCCGTCGCGCAGACCGTGCTCAGGGTGCACAGCCGGGTAGCGGACATCTACAACGATCCGATGAACCAGGTCCAGGAGCAGCTGCGGCTGACCGTCGAGGCGCTGCGCGAGCGCCAGGAGAACGAGCTCGTCAACAACCGCGAGTTCGGGCTGCTGTACAACGCGGACCTCAGCCAGCGCATCCGTACCCGCTCGGGCCCGCCGACCCCCGAGGACATGGACGAGCTGATCTCCCGCCGCCGCAAGACCCGCTATCTGCTGGCGCATCCGCGTGCCATCGCCGCCATCGGCCGGGAGTGCAGCAAGCGCGGAATCTACCCCGAGCGGACCGAGGTCGAGGGCCGCAGGGCACACGCGTGGCGCGGCATCCCGCTGCTGCCCTGCGACAAGATCCCGGTGCGCGAGGACGGCACGACCTCGGTGCTGGCCATGCGCACCGGAGTGGCGGACCAGGGCGTCATCGGGCTGCACCAGACGGGGATCCCCGACGAGGTCGAGCCCGGCCTTAACGTCCGCTTCATGGGCATCGACGACCGGGCGCTGATCTCCTACCTCGTCAGCGCCTACTTCTCCGCCGCCGTGCTGGTGCCCGACGCGCTCGGCATCCTGGAGGACGTGGAGGTCTGACCCCAGGTGCCGTCCGGCCCCCGGTGGCAGGGGCGGGACGGCACCTGGCGGTCACGGAGGTCACCGGCCCGGCCAGCGCCAGTCGGTGACCTCCGGCATGTCCGTGCCGTGCTCGACCACATAGCTCCGGTGCCGTTCGCGCAGATCGGCCGCCCGCTGCCGGACGCCAGCCGCTCGTGCGCCGAGCCCCTCCGTCCGGTCGATGACGTCCATCACCAGGTGGTAGCGGTCCATGCCGTTGCGCACCACCATGTCGAACGGCGTCGTCGTCGCGCCGGACTCGCGGTAGCCGCGCACCGCCAGCTGGTCGTGTACCGCGCGGGAGTAGGTCAGCCGGTGCACCAGCCACGGATAGCCGTGGTACGCGAAGATCACCGGGCGGTCCGTGGTGAAGAGGGTGTCGAACCCCGCGTCGCTCAGCCCGTGCGGGTGCTCGGCCGGGCTCATCAGCCGCGCCATGTCCACCACGTTGACGACCCGCACCGCCAGCTGGGGCAGCCACTCGCGCAGCAGCGAGGCGGCGGCCAGCGTCTCGTGGGTGGGTACGTCGCCCGCGCAGGCCAGCACCACATCGGGCCCGGTGTCACCGCGCTCCGTCCCGGCCCACTCCCACACCCCCAGGCCGCGCGCGCAGTGGGTCCGCGCCTGGTCGAGGTCGAGCCAGTCGAAGCAGGGGTGCTTGCCCGCCACCACCACGTTCACCGTGTCCCGGGTCCGCAGCGCGTGATCGGCCACGCACAGCAGGGTGTTGGTGTCCGGCGGCAGATAGACCCGCACCACGTCGGGACTCTTGCTCAGTACGTGGTCGATGAAGCCGGGGTCCTGGTGCGAGAAGCCGTTGTGGTCCTGACGCCAGGCGTGCGAGGTGAGCAGGTAGTTGAGCGCGGCGACCGGCCGCCGCCACGACACCTCCCGAGCGCTGTGCACCCACTTCACATGCTGCGCCGCCATGCTCGCTACCAGATTGGCGAACGCCTCGTACGAAGCGAACAGCCCACTCCTGCCGGTCAGTACGTACCCCTCCAGCCAGCCCTGGCACAGGTGTTCCGAGAGCACTTCCAGCACCCGGCCGTGCCGGCCCAGATGGACATCCGTACGCAGCAGATCGGCCTGCCAGCCGCGGTCCGAGGCGCCGTAGACGGCGGACAGATGGTTGGAGTCCGTCTCGTCCGGGCCGAACAGCCGGAAGTCACGGCGCTCCTCGGTGGCCGCCAGCAGCCCCTTCAGCAGCTCACCGAGCGCCCGCGTCGGCTCGTGCGCCCCGGCCCCCGGCCGCTCCACCGGCACCGCGCAGGACTCCAGAGCGGGCACCGGAAGCTCGCGCAGCAGCCGGCCGCCGTTCGCCTCCGGAACGGAACCCAGCCGCAGGTCGCCCTCCGGCACACACGCCAGCACCTCGGGCCGCGGCCTGCCGTCCTGGTCGAACAGCTCGTCGGGGCCGTACGAGCGCAGCCAGCGCTCCAGTTGCCGCAGCCGCTCCGGATCGTCCCGTACCCCGGGCAGCGGCACCTGGTGGGAGCGCCAGGTGCCCTCCACCGGCTCCCCGTCCAGCTCCCGCGGACCCGACCAGCCCTTCGGCGTACGCAGCACCACCATGGGCCAGCGCGGTCGCCCGCTGTCGGCGTCGCCCGAGCGGGCCGCACGCTGGATGGCGCCGATCCGGTCCAGCGCGGCGTCGAACGCCCCGGCAAGCGCGCGGTGCGCCTCCAGCGGCGGGGTGTGCTGGTCCGCCGTGACGAAGAGCGGGTCGTAGCCGTAGCCGCGCATCAGTGAGCCGAGCTCGTCCTCGGGCAGCCGGGCCAGCACCGTCGGGTTCGCGATCTTGTAGCCGTTCAGATGCAGCACCGGCAGCACGGCCCCGTCGTGCACCGGGTCCAGGAACTTGTTCGCGTGCCAGGAGGTGGCCAGCGGCCCCGTCTCCGCCTCGCCGTCCCCGACGACCGCACACACCAGCAGATCCGGATTGTCGAACGCGGCACCGTAGGCGTGCGCCAGCGCGTAACCCAGCTCGCCGCCCTCCTGGATGGACCCCGGGACACTCGGCGCCGTATGGCTGGGGACGCCGCCCGGCTGGGAGAACTCCGCGAACAGCCGCTCCATTCCAGCCACGTCCCGCGGCACGTCAGGCCGCAGCTCCTGATAGCTGCCCTCCAGCCAGGCGCCCGACAGCACGGCGGCGGCACCGTGCCCCGGCCCCCATACGCCCATCGCACGCTGCCCGCGCCCGCTGATCAGCCGGTTGAGATGGGTGTAGACGAAGGTGAGACCGGGACAGGTGCCCCAGTGGCCCAGCAGCCTCGGCTTGATGTGTTCCGGCCGCAACGGCTCGCGCAGCAGAGGGTTGGCACGCAGATACAGCTGGCAGGCCGAGAGGTAGTTGAGGGCACGCCAGTGCGCGTCCAGCGCCTCGGCCTCGCGATCGGTGAGGGGTTCGTGTTCCGGCATGCCGGATGGGTACCAGGACGGCCGGATTCCGACACCTTGATCCCCGGTCAGGGGGCCCGTACCGGGTCAGGTGGCCGAACCGTGGTCAGTGGGGGCGATACCGTGCGGGAGCCGTTGTCTGCCGCCCTCGGGCGCTGCACGATGACGGGGTGCGCAATCCATGGCTGGCGCTGGAAGCAGGCGCCGACGCGGCCGAGCGGGCCGGGCAGCTGCGCCGCGCCCACGAACGGTTCCTGACCGGCGGCCCCATTGCCGCGCCCGTCCGCGAGGTGGTGGCCGACTCCTGGCGCCGCTGCGCCGGAGCCCGGCTGGGACCCGAGAGCATGGCCGGGGTCGAGATGGACGACGCCGGGCTCGCGCTGCGCCGTGAGACCCACCCGCTGGCCCGCGCGATGCCGCTCTTCCGTGAACTGCTGGGCACCATCGCCGACGACGGCGCCCATCTGCTGTCCGTCTGCGACGAGCGCGGCACCATGCTGTGGGTCGAGGGCCATCCACAGGTGCTGCGCCGCGCCGAGCGGATGAACTTCGTCCCCGGCTCCCAGTGGGCCGAGCGGGCCAGCGGCACCAACGCACCGGGCACCGCGCTCGCCGTCGACCACGCCGTCCAGATCTTCGCCGCGGAACACTACTGCCGCCCCGTGCAGTCCTGGACCTGCGCCGCGGCGCCGGTGCACGACCCGCACACCGGGCGGGTCATCGGCGCCGTCGACCTGACCGGCGGCGACCATCTGGCCTCGCCGCACAGCCTCGCCCTCGTCCAGGCCACCGCACAGGCCGCCGAGTCACGGCTGGCCGCGCTGGAACCGGCACCCAACTCGAGCGGAGCGCCGTTACCGCCGGACGCCTGCACCCTCGCCGTCCTCGGCCGGGACGAGGCGCTGCTGCACACCCCGCAGACCCGCGCCGCCGGCGGCCCGCTGCGCCTGGGGCGGCGGCACAGCGAGATCCTGCTGCTGCTCGCGGCCCACCCCGACGGGCTGACCGGCGAAGAGCTCGCCCGCGAGCTGTACGGCGAGCGCGACGTCCACCCCGTCACGCTGCGCGCCGAACTCTCCCGGCTGCGGCAGTTGCTGGGCCCGCTGCTGGGCTCCCGCCCCTACCGGCTGCTGGAGCGCCCGCACACCGACTACGACACGGTCACCGACGCGCTGGCCGCCGACGAACCCGCCGCCGCGCTCGACGCGTACAGCGGCCCGGTGCTGCCCGGCTCCGAGGCGCCGGGTGTCGTACGGCTGCGCAGGCTGCTGGAGCAGCGACTGCGCCGCCGCCTGCTCACCAGGCCCGACGCGCGGCTCCTGGAGAGCTGGCTGTGCACCGCGGCGGGGGAGGAGGACCTGGAGGTATGGGAGACCCTGCACGCCGTACGTCCCACCCCGCACACGGCGGCGCGCATACACGAACTGCGCTCCTCTTACGGGCTTTTGCCGCCCGGCCCGCAGCCCGCGCGCACGGGGCGCCGGCGCGCAACGTATCCGCAACGTTCCCGGAACTAGCCTCCCGGCAACCTCGCCCGCGCACCGGACAGGCGGGGTGAGAACGCCCAGTACCGGCAGAGATGCCTGGTACGCCGAGCACAGGGAGGCACAGCAATGAGCCGCTACGCCGCACCGGGAACCGACGGCGCGCTGATGAGCTACCAGCCGCGCTACGACCACTGGATCGGCGGCAGCTATGTCGCCCCGAAACAGGGCGGATACTTCGAGAACCCCACCCCGGTGACCGGGCAGCCCTTCACCGAGATCGCCCGCGGCACCGCCGAGGACGTCGAGCGCGCCATCGACGCGGCCCATGAAGCGGCACCCGCCTGGGGCCGCACGCCACCCGCCGAGCGCGCCCAGCTCCTCAACCAGATCGCGCAGCGCATGGAGGGGCACCTGGAGGAGCTGGCCGTCGCCGAGAGCTGGGAGAACGGCAAGCCCGTCCGCGAGACGCTGGCCGCCGACATCCCGCTGGCCATAGACCACTTCCGCTACTTCGCCGCCGCGATCCGCTCCCAGGAGGGCTCGCTCTCCCAGCTCGACGAGGACACCGTCGCCTACCACTTCCACGAACCGCTGGGCGTCGTCGCGCAGATCATCCCCTGGAACTTCCCGATCCTGATGGCGGCCTGGAAGCTGGCGCCCGCCCTCGCAGCGGGCAACGCCGTCGTCCTCAAGCCCGCCGAGCAGACCCCCGCCTCCATCCACTACTGGATGAGCCTGGTGGCCGACCTGCTGCCGCCCGGCGTCGTCAACATCGTCAACGGCTTCGGCGCTGAGGCGGGCAAGCCGCTGGCCAGCAGCGCCCGCGTCGCCAAGGTCGCCTTCACCGGGGAGACCACCACGGGGCGGCTGATCATGCAGTACGCCTCGGAGAACCTCAAGCCCGTCACCCTGGAGCTGGGCGGCAAGAGCCCCAACATCTTCTTCGAGGACGTCTCCGCCGACCGCGACGACTTCTACGACAAGGCCCTCGAAGGCTTCACCATGTTCGCCCTCAACCAGGGCGAGGTGTGCACCTGCCCCTCGCGCGCCCTGATCCAGCGCAGCCACTACCGCGACTTCCTGGACGCGGGCATCGAACGCACCGAGGCCATCGCGCAGGGCCACCCGCTGGACACCGGCACCATGGTGGGCGCACAGGCGTCCAACGACCAGCTGGAGAAGATCCTCTCCTACCTCGACATCGGCAGGCAGGAGGGCGCCCGGGTGCTCACCGGCGGCACCCGCGCCGAACTGGGCGGCGAACTGGAGGGCGGCTACTACGTACGGCCCACCATCCTGGAGGGCAGCAACCGGATGCGGGTCTTCCAGGAGGAGATCTTCGGCCCGGTCGTCTCCGTCACCGAGTTCGAGGACTTCGACGACGCCGTCCAGCTCGCCAACGACACCCTCTACGGGCTCGGCGCCGGCGTATGGACCAGGGACGGCTCCCGCGCCTACCGCGCAGGCCGCGCCATCCAGGCCGGACGGGTGTGGACGAACTGCTACCACGCCTACCCGGCGCACGCGGCCTTCGGCGGCTACAAGCAGTCCGGGATCGGCCGGGAGAACCACCAGATGATGCTCGACCACTATCAGCAGACCAAGAACCTGCTGGTCAGCTACGCCCCGCAGAAAATGGGACTCTTCTGATGGAGCCCGGCCCCAGCTCCGCCACCGAGCGGGTCGCCGTCACCGAGGCAGCCGCCCAGCTGCTGCGCGAGCTGACCGGCAAACACGGACCGCTGATGTTCCACCAGTCCGGCGGCTGCTGCGACGGAAGCAGCCCGATGTGTTACGGGCGCGGCGAGTTCCGCACCGGCAGCTCCGACATCCTGCTCGGTGAGCTGGAGATCGACGGGCTGCCGGAGCCGGTGGAGTTCTGGATGTCCGCCAGCCAGTTCGCCTACTGGAGCCACACCCATCTGACCGTCGACGTCGTACCCGGCCGGGGCAGCGGCTTCTCCCTGGAGGCCCCGGAGGGGGTGCGCTTCCTGATCAGATCCCGGCTGCTGGAGAGCTGAGGGCCGGGCACCTGGCCGCCCTGGCCGGGGCTGGTGCCGCCATGGGCACCGCCGTCTCCCCAACGGCGGTGCCCGACGGCATCGTTCGCGGTCGCTGCCCGGTGGTTACGACGCTCAGTACCCGCGGCCGGGGTACTGGTGGCCGTCGTAGGGGTCCTCGTACTGGTTCGGCATCGGCCGGGGTGCCGCGGGCCGCGGCGCCACCGGGCGCATGTACTGCGTCGCCTGGTTCTGCACCGGCTGCTGTTGATACTGCTGCACCTGGACCTGCGGCTGCTGCGGCTGCATGGGCGGCTGCTGCTGCGCCGGGCCCCCCGGCCCCGGGTAGCCGTAGCCGCGCGGCGGTGCCTGCTGCGGGATGTGCGGTGCGGGCGTGTGCTGAAGCGGTACGGGGCCGCCCTGGCCGGCTCCGCCACCACCGGGCGGCAGCGCCGCGGGTGCCTGCCGCATCGGCTGCTGCCGCATCGGTGCGGGCGCGGCCTGCTGCGGTGCCGGCTGGGGCATCTGCGGCTGGGGCGCGGCAGGGCCCGGGTAGCCGCCGTAGGACGGCGCGGGGGCGTGCTGCATGGGGGTCGGCTGGGGCATCTGCGGCTGCGGTGCGGCAGGGCCCGAAGGCAGCGCGGGTGGCAGCGCTGCGAGCGCGCTGCCCGTGCCCCCCGTGTCATAGGCCGACGGCACCCGGATGGGAGCGATCTGCGGCGTGCCCCGCTCGGCGACGAGACTGTCGTAGATAGGCGTCTCGGGGTAGGACGTTGCAGCGTAGTAGCCGCCGCTATAAGAGCTGCGGGGGGAGGTCATGCTCATAAGTTAAGCCCAAAATCAGCATCGGCACTAGAGAGGTACAGAAGGAACGCCTGCCCCACCCACATCGGCGCAGGCGGAGCCGGTTTTCACCCCGCCGGGGACAGCCGCGCCAAAGGCGCGTACAGGGGAGCCCGAACAGGGCGAATACCCCCCATGCCGACCACCGTGACGGCTGATCAGGCACAGGGACATGGCTTGTTCCCGCCTGTCCCTTTTGTGGGCGCGCGGGAGGGGAAGCTGACAGAAGCATAAGCCCACCGGCCAGGACTTAGAACGCCCATGCCCTCCCCAGCCGTTCGAGTCCGAGGAGTCGCGGTGCCAGGGGCTTCGGCCGCGGCGGCGCCGTGCAATAGGTTGGAGACGGCACAAAGGGAACCGAGCCCAGGGGGAGTGGCCATGACGATGCGCAAGGGGACGAATGTCCCCGTACCCGCGACGGCGGTGCGGGTCGAACTCGGTTGGTCGGCGGGGCCCCTCGTGCCGGACGTCGACGCCTCGGCGCTGCTCCTCACCGAAGTAGGCAAGGTCCGCTCGGACGCCGACTTCGTCTTCTACAACCAGCCGCAGCACTCCTCCTCCGCCGTACGGCACGAGGGCAAGACCCCGCTCGGCGCCTCGTGCACCGACCAACTCACCGTCGACCTCGACAGCGTCGAACCGGACATCGCACGCATCGTCATCGCCGCCTCGGCCGACGGCGGCACCTTCGGCCAGGTGCCCGGACTGTACGTACGGCTGCTCGACGCCGGTGTCGGCGGCCCGGGCGCGGGCCAGGAGCTCGCCCGCTTCGACCCGGTCGACGCGGCCGGTGAGACCGCGTACCTCCTCGGCGAGCTCTACCGCCGCCAGGGTGTCTGGAAGTTCCGCGCGGTCGGCCAGGGGTACGACAGCGGACTGGCGGGGCTGGCGACCGATTTCGGCATCAGCGTGGACGACCCTGCGCCGAGCACCCCGCCAGGCCCTGCGCCCTCGGTGTCCTCGCCGTCAGTGCCTTCACAGCCGGTGCCCTCACCCTCCGCCCCTTCGCCCTCCGTTGCGACGCCCTCGGCGCCCGGTACCGCCGTGCCACCCGCCGCTCCCGCTGCGCCCGCCCCACCCGTTCGGTTGAGCAAGGTGACGCTCACCAAGGACGCCCCCTCGGTCTCGCTCACCAAGCAGGGCGGCACCTCCGGGGCCATGCGGGTCAACCTCAACTGGACCACCCAGGCGCAGCCGCCGAAGGGCCTGGCGGGGCGGCTCTCCCGCGCCATGGGCGTACTCACCGGGCCCGACCTGGACCTGTGTGCCCTCTACGAACTGACCGACGGGCGCAAGGGCGTCGTCCAGGCGCTCGGCAACTCCTTCGGGGCGCTGGACCGTCCGCCCTACATCCACTTGGACGGTGACGACCGCACCGGCGCCGTCGAGACCGGCGAGAACCTCACCATCAACCTCGACCACGCCGCCGAACTGCGCCGCGTCCTCATCTTCGTCACCATCTACGAGGGCGCGCGGAGTTTCGCCGGGCTTCACGCCACCGTCACCCTGCAGCCGCAGCACGGCGCCCCTGTCGACTTCTCCCTCGACGAGTGCACCGTCCCCTCCACGGTGTGCGCCCTCGCGCTGATCACCAATGTGAACGGGGAACTGATGGTGCGCCGCGAAGCGCGCTATCTCGTACCACGGCGCGGCGTCAGCCCGCAGCGCACCGTCGACGCGGAGTACGGCTGGGGCATGCAGTGGACGCCGGGACGGAAGTGACGGCCCGGCGGGCTCACGAGTAGGTGCGGCCCTTCCACGCCGCGCCCCGGCCCCGGTAGTGCTGCACCGCCGAGTCGACGGTCATCGCCAGATACAGGACCGCAGTGACCGGCAGCAGCGGCGCAAGCCACAGCGGCTGCCGGTAGTAACGCAGCATCGGTACGTACGACAGCGTCATCACCAGCCAGGCGGCGCCGCCCACCGGGGACCCCGCGCAGGCCCGGACCGGCGGCACCACATACACCAGGACGAGCCCCACGACGGTGCCCATCAGCAGGAGCGGGTTGTTGAGCAGTTGCGCGTAGGCGCTGCGCGAGACCATCCGCCACAGCGGGCCCAGCCCGACATACGGGCGCACACTGCTCACCCGTTCCGCCAGCCCCAGCCAGATCCGCCCTCCGGACCGCTTGACCGCACGGCCCAGCGTCACATCGTCGATGACGGCGTCCCGGATGCTGTCCGGCACCCCGGCCCGCACCGCTGCCTCGGTCCGCAGCAGCGCGCAGCCGCCGGCTGCCGCAGCAGTGCGCGCCCCCGAGTTGTTGACCCAGCGGAACGGATACAGCTGCGCGAAGAAGTACACGAAAGCGGGCACGATCAGCCGCTCCCATCCGGTCCGCACCCGCAGCCGCGCCATCTGCGAGACGAGGTCGAGCCGCTGGGCGACCGCGCCGCGCACCAGACGGCGCAGCGAGTCGGGCTCGTGCGCGATGTCCGCGTCCGTCAGCAGCAGGAATTCCGGCTCCTGAGGACCGGAGCGGGCATGTGCGATGCCGTGCCGTAGGGCCCACAGCTTGCCTGTCCAGCCCGGTTCCGGGTCGCCGGGGCTCAGGACCGTCAGCGGCGGCCCGTCCGGGGCGCGCCGCGCCAGCTCCCGGGCCAGCGCGCCGGTGCCGTCGCTGGACCCGTCGTCCACCAGCAGGATCCGCGCGTGCCCCGGATAGTCCTGGGACAGCAGCGTGGGCAGAGTCAGCGGCAGCACCTCGGCCTCGTCACGGGCAGGCACCACGACCGCGACGGACGGCCAGGTCGCAGGCTCCCCATCGCCGGGTGCGGGCGGCATACGCACATCCGTGCGCCAGAACATCCCCTGCCCCAGCAGCAGCCACGCCCATGCGGCCAGCGAGGCGAGCGGGACGGCAGAGGTCCAGGTGAGCGCGCTCATCGTGCGGCAGTCTGCCGTACGCCGCCCGGCACTGACATCCCGCCGCGCCCCGGGCCCGCGGGCCGCGTTCTCCTGAGGGACGTAGCGGCGATCGGACCCCCTCGCTTCACGTGAAGTACAGTTGCTTGGCGTGAAGATCGCGCTGATGGACTCCGGTATCGGCCTGCTGGCCGCAGCTGCTGCGGTACGCCGCGCACGCCCCGACGCCGACCTGGTGCTCTCCTCCGACCCGGACGGCATGCCCTGGGGGCCCCGCGACACGGACGACATCACCCGCCGTGCGCTCCGGATCGCCCGCGCCGCCGCCGCACACCGCCCGGAAGCGCTGATCGTCGCCTGCAACACCGCCTCCGTCCACGCGCTGCCCGCCCTCCGCGCCGAGCTGGAGCCCGGCCTTCCGGTCATCGGCACCGTGCCCGCCGTCAAGCCCGCGGCGGCCGCCGCCGCCCGCACCGGCGGCCGCGTCGCCATCTGGGCCACCCCGGCCACCACCGGCAGCCCCTACCAGCGACGGCTGATCGAGGAGTTCGGCAACGGCACCGACATCACCGGCGTGCCCTGCCACGGGCTCGCCGACGCGATCGAAAGCGGCGACGAAAACCTCATCACCGCCGCCGTCCGGGCCGCCGCCGAGCTCACCCCGCCCGACGTGGAGACCGTCGTCCTCGGCTGCACCCACTACGAGCTGGTCGGCAACCGCATCCGGGAGGCGCTGCGCGGCGACCGTCCCGCCGGGCCCGCGCTGCAGGGCTCGGCCGCAGCGGTCTGCGCCCAGGCGCTGCGCCGCGCGGGCGCCCGGCCCGACCCCGGCGCTGCGCCCACCGGGAACCTCACCGTCCTGCACAGCGGCCGGATGGCCGCCCTTCCGGAGGCCGCCCTCGTCTATGCGGAGGGCCGCCTGCTGGCCACCGCGGGCGCCGAGGCGACTGCCGTAGGCCGCTAGCGCGGGCCCCGCCGGGGGCGGAGCGACCGGCCTCCCGGCGCAGCAGGCGTACTCACGGAACGCATGGGCGGCTTTACGGAGCGTGCTGGATCTCGCATCCGGCAGGCCCGGCCTGCGCGGGCTGCCGAGGCGGGGCACCGGGAGTACTCTGCCGAACATGAGTGACCCTCCCTTCGACGGCGCCCCACTCGCCGAGGGTGGTGCCGGATTCCGCGAAACGACCGACCGCACGACCGCTCGTCCCACACCGCTGGAGGACGTTGCGCCGCCGCCCGGCGCCGAGGTGTGGACGGGCCGGGCGACCAGCCGGCTGCAGTGGGCGCTCGCCGCCGTCGGTGCCGGCTGTGTGGCGCTCGGTATCGACCTCGCGGTGGACGTGACCTGGTCCGGCGGGCTGGTGCCGCTGGTCATGTCCGTCGTCGGCTGCGTCGCGGCCGGCCTGCTCATCCTCTTCGGCACCCTCGCCTTCGTGCACGTCGAGGTGAAGGTCGAGGGCGACACGCTGGAGGTGCGATGCGGCCACGCCGGTGTGCCGCGTCGCCGTATTCACCTGCGGGATGTGGTGGAGGCCGACCACGCGCCCAGCGTCACGCCGCGGCACTGGGGCGGGTGGGGCTACCGATGGCGGCCCGAGAAGGGCACGGCCGTTGTCATCCGCCGCGGCGAAGGGCTCGTTCTGCGGCTGGGGGACGGGCGGCTGTTCACCGTGACGGTGGACGACGCCGAGGCCGCCGTGCGGCACATCCGCTCCCGCCTGCACGCACTGCGGACCTGATCCCGCCTCGTCCGATCGCATACGACCTGATACGGCCTGATACGACTCGTCCGAGCTGGTCAGAGCTCTGGCTCCGCTGACGAACGGTGTCCCGGGGTGGAGCAGGCTCCACCCCGGGACACCAGAAGGCCCGCTCCACCCGGCTCGCCCCGCTGCATAGCGTCCACGTGGCACTCCCGCACACGGAAAGGACGCTCATGCTCGGGCGCCCCCGCACACACCCACCCGCTCGCCCACGTACTCGACTGGCGGCCGCACGCTCCGCTCCAGCGGGCCGCTCCGCTTACCCGGCTCTGGAACTGGACGGTGTCAGCCGCAGCTACGGCAGCCGGCGCGCTCTGGCCGGGGTCGATCTCGTCCTGCCACCGGGCCGCTTCCTGGCCGTCATGGGCCGCTCCGGCTCCGGCAAGTCCACGCTGCTCGCCTGCGCGGCGGGTCTGGACCGGCCCGACGAGGGGAGCGTCACCGTCGGCGGTACGGATCTGGCCGCGCTCGGCGAGCGGGACCGCACCCGGGTGCGCCGGGACCGCATCGGCTTCGTCTTCCAGGACCTGAACCTGCTGCCCGCACTCAGCGCGCGGGAGAACGTGGCGCTGCCGCTGCTGCTGGCCGAGGAACAGAGCAGCGCCCGCGCACTGGACGGTGAACCGCTCGCACCGCTCCGGCGTGCCGACCGGGCGCTGGCCCAGGTCGGGCTGCCGGATCGGGCCGAGGCGTATCCCGGACAGCTCTCCGGTGGCCAGCGGCAGCGCGTCGCCGTGGCCCGGGCGCTGGTGACCGCGCCGGAGGTGATCCTCGCCGACGAACCGACCGGAGCGCTCGACCCGGTCACGGCACAGGAAGTCCTCGGCCTCCTCCGCCGCGCCTCGGCGGCGGGCGGGCCGGCCGTGCTGATGGTCACCCACGACCCCGCGGCTGCCGCCATGGCCGACCGGACCGTCTTCCTCACCGATGGCCGGATCACCGCCACCCTCGAACGCCCCTCCCCGGAGGCCGTACGAGGGGAGCTGGCCCGATGCTGACGCGGACCGGGAGGACGGTGGGGGAGACCGGCGCGGTGGCGGAGGGAGCCGGTCCGGTGCGGAGAGGGAGCGGTGTCCGGCTGCTCGCCCGCCGGGCCGCGCACCAGCACCGTGCTGCTTGGTCCACCACGCTCGCCGCACTTGCCCTGACCTCCCTCCTGCTGGGCACCGCGGCGCTGTCCGTCGCCTCTCTGGCGCTGGGCCACCCCCGGGTCACGGCCCGCGCGGCTGCGCCTGTGGTCGTGGCGGGCAACCAGAGCACCCGGTTCACGGCCAAGCCGTGGGGCAGCGAGCCCGAGACAGTGAACGCAGCCCTCACCGAACGGGTCCGCGTACCGCGTGCTGCCCTCGGGGTGCTCCGCGGGGTGGCGGGCGTCTGGACCGCCATTCCCGACGACGCGTTCACCATCCGCACCGGCGCGGGCGACCGGCCGCTGCCGGGCCGCTCCTGGGAAGCGGCCTCGCTCGCCCCGTACGCGCTGCGCGAGGGCCGGGCACCGCGCTCCCCGGGCGAGGCCGTGGCGGGCGCCGGGCTGCACGCCGCACCGGGGCAGCGGCTGGCGGGGCGGCGGGTCGTGGGCGTCGCGGAAGGGCCGGGCGTGCTCTATGTGACCGCGGCCGAGGCCCGCAGGCTCGCCGGACACCCAGGCTCCGTCGACGCGATCGGCGTACTGGCCGAAACCGGCACCTCGACAGACCAGTTGGCCGGCCGGATCCGTGTGGCACTGGACCGGGCGGGGGTGAAGGACACGAGCGCCGGCTCACGAGCCAAGGGAGACCCGGCCGGTCTGCGGGTGCTCACCGGCGACAGCCGTGGCGCGGCCGAGAACCTGCGTGCGGCTCCCGCCCGTTCGGCGCTGCTGGAACTGCTCGGGTCCATCACCGCGAGCCTGGTGCTGGTGGCGCTGCTGGTGATCTGCTCACTCGCCGCCCAGGCGCTGCACCAGCGCGAGCCCGAACTCCGGCTGCTGCGTACGGTCGGTGCCACGCCGCGCCAACTGCGGGCCGCAGTCGGCCGCGAGGTGTCCGGCAAGGCCGCCCACGCCGCCCTCTGGGGCGCGCTGTCAGCCGTCCCCGCCTTTCTGACGCTGCACGCCGCGCTGCTGGCACACGGTGTCAGGCGCGAGGGACTGGAACTGCCCACTCCCGCCTGGATCTTCCTCCTCCCGCTGGGTACGGCAGCACTCACGGTCGGCGTCGCCCGCCTCGCAGCGCTGCTCGCCTGTGCCCGCGTCGCACGGGAGCGTCCCGCGGGCAGCAGCGGAGGCGGCAGCGCGGGTGGCAGCGGCAAGGGGCGCAAGGTCGCCGGGTTCATTCTGCTGACGGCCGGGGCGAGTTCCGCGGGGACGGCTGCCCTGCAGCGCGGCGAGGCGGCTGCCGCCGCAGCAGGCGCCGCAGCCGTCACCCTGGTCATCGGCTGTGCGCTGCTCAGCCCCTGGATCGCCGCCACAGCCGTACGCCTGCTGCGGACGCCGCTGCGGAAGCTGGGCGGCGCCGGGGGCCGGCTGGCCGAGACGTACGGCACCGCAGACTCCCGCCGACTGGGCGCGGCGCTCACCCCGGTTGTCCTGGTCACCGCGTTCGCGGGCGTACAGCTCTCCGCCGCCGCCACAGCCGACGAACAGACGGGACGTCAGGCGGCCCGGGCCCTGCGCGCCGACCTGGCCGTCACCGCGCCGGGCGGACTGCCCGCAGCCGCATTGCACCGGCTACGCGAAACCGACGGGGTCGCAGCGGCGACCGGACTGGCACACAGCACGGTCGTCCTCGCCCGCAAGGAGACCGGCGAGCCCCGGCTCGAACGGCTGGCAGCCCTCGGGGTCACCCGGCACGGCGTGCTGGCCACGCTCGATCCCGGCGTCCGGGAGGGCGGTCTGGCCGCCCTGCGCCCCGGCAGCGTCGCCGTCGGCGCCGACCGCGCCCGCAGCCAGGGCCTGCACCCCGGTTCGACCGTACGGATCCGCTTCGGCGACGGGGCCGAACGGGCACTGCGGGTCGTCGCCGTCTACGAACGCTCCCTCGCACTGGGCGATTTCCTCCTCTCCCGCACCGAACTGCTCCGGCACACCGCGGACACCCGCCTCACCCGCGTACTGCTCGCCACCGCACCCGGCGCCGACCCGGCGCGGACCCGGGCAGCGGTCCAGCGGCTCCTGGACGCGACGGCTCCGGGAGCGCGTGTCGCAGCCGCCGGTCCGCCGACGCCGCCGCGGACGGAGGGCGAGGACGCCGCGCGGTTGCTCTCCGGCATCGCGGTCACCGCCATCGGAGCGCTCGCCGCACTCACGGTGGTCAGCACCCTCCGCCTCGTCCGGGCCGGCCGGCAGCGGGAGTTGGCGCTGCTGCGTGTGCTGGGCGCCGTGCGCGGGCAGCTGCGGCGGATGCAGGCGGCGGAGGCCACCGTGCTCGCCTTCGCCGGCCTCGCCTGCGGAGCAGGCGCCGCAGCCCTGCCGCTGACCGCACTGAGCTTCGCACTCGCCCGCTCCTTGCCCACACTCCCGCTGCCACAGGCCGCCGCCGTCATCGCCCTCGCAGCAGCCACCGTCACGGCCGGCGTGCTGTGGCCGGTCCGGGACCGGGCCCAGGGGAGGTAGCTGCGCGCGGGGAGCTGTGCGAGCAACCACAACTCACCCGCAGCCACACTGCGCACAGAGGCACCCCGCTACCGGTACATCCGCGGGTCCCGGTGCCACTCAGCGTTTGAGGTAGGCCAGCACCGCGAGGACCCTGCGATGTCCGCTGTCGCTGGGTGGCAGACCCAGCTTCGCGAAGACGTTCCCGATGTGCTTGTGCACTGAACGCTCCGTGATGACCAGGGCTTTGGCGATGGTGGCGTTGTCGCGGCCCTCTGCCATCAGACGCAGCACCTCCTGCTCGCGCGGGGTCAGGGAGTCCAGCGGTCCCTTCCCGCGGCTCCGCGACATCAGCTCCGTCACCACCTCCGGGTCCAGCGCTGTGCCTCCCGCAGCGACCCGCTCCAGTGCTTCCAGGAACTCGTCCACCCGGCCGACCCGGTCCTTGAGCAGATAGCCCACCCCGTGCGCCCCGCCACCGAGCAGCTCTGCCGCGTACGTCTCCTCGACATACTGCGACAGCACCAGCACGGGCAGCGCGGGGAGCTTCCTGCGGGCGTCCAGCGCGGCGCGCAGCCCCTCGTCGCGGAAGCCGGGCGGCAGCCGCACGTCGAGAACGGCGACGTCGGGGCGCTGCTCCAGCAGCAGCGGCAGCACCTCGGGCCCGGTGGCGGCGACCCCCGCAACTTCATGCCCCGCAGACCCGAGCAGCAGCACCAGCCCCTCCCGCAGCAGGGCATTGTCCTCCGCGATCACCACGCGCACGGCAGCACCACTTCCACCACGGTCGGTCCCCCTGAAGGGCTCGTCAGACAGACGCTGCCGTCCAGCGCCGCCACTCTGCGCCGGACACCGAGCAGCCCCGTGCCCGAGCCCTCGTCGGCGCCGCCGCGCCCCTCGTCCCGCACCCGCACCCGCAACATCCCGTCCTCACGCCATAGTTCCACGGTGGCGCGGTCGGCGCCGCTGTGCTTGGCAGCGTTCGTCAGGCCCTCGGCGACGACGAAATACGCCGCTGCCTCCACGGCGGCCGGCGCGCGCCCACCGTCCTCGGGCCCGTCCGCCAGCCCCTGGACGGCGACCGACACCTCCAGCCCGCTTCCCGCAGCCAGCGCCCGGACCGCGCCCACCAGTCCGCGGTCCGTGAGCACAGGCGGGTGGATGCCGCGCACCACGTGCCGCAGCTCGGCCAGCGCCTCCTCGGCCTGGTCCTGCGCGGCGTCGAGCAGTGTGCGGGCGGCGGCCGGTTGCTGGTCGTAGGCGCGGCGGGCCAGGCCAAGCCGCATCGACAGCGCCACCAGATGCGCCTGTGCGCCGTCGTGCAGATCCCGCTCGATGCGCCGCAGCTCCGCGCCGTGTGCCGCGACGGCACCCGCGCGGGTTGCCGCGAGCTGGTCGATCCGCTCGGACAGCCGTGCGCTGGGGGAGGGGAGCAGCAACTGCCGGGATATTCGGGCCTCCAGCGTGGCGAGCTCCGAGAGCCGCGGCAGCAGGACGGCCGGACGGCGCGCGAGCCCGCACCATACGCCGTCGACCAGCAGCCCCAGGGGCCACAGCACCATCGCCGCGTAACAGAGCACGAGCCCGTACAGCAGCTGTGCGGCCAGCCAGCGCAGGTCCCGATAGGTGCCAGGGTCCGAGCCCGCCGCCCGGACGCGCTCCAGCAACGAGCCCTGGTCCAGCGGGAGATACCTCTCGGGAACGGGCGTGCCGAGCCAGGCGGCGACCCTGCGCCGCTCGAAGCCCGCCAGCCCGCGCAGCACCCGCACGGTCTCGGGCAGCATGCCGGCGCCGATGACGCATGCGGTCGCCGTGGCGGCGAGCAGCGTCAGGCCGATCATCAGATAGCAGACGACGCTGAGCCCGGCCCCCGTCACCAGGTGGAACGAGGCCCGGACCGCGCTCCGCAACACCTCTCGCACCGTGACCCGCCGCATGACGATCAGCGTATGCGCGCCCGGGCCCCTGGCGCGGTAGAGCTGGCTACACCTTCGATTCGGGAGCTGGTGCCATGGGATCGGGACAGTGGGACGGGGAGAGTTGAAGACGGTCAACGCACAGCCACCTTCGGCTGTGTGCTCGTTCAACGGAGGAGTCCTGTGAAGACCCTGCTCTGGCTCGTGCTCGCCGCCTGTGTCGTCGCCAACGTCTTTCTCAGCCTTGCCGGCCCCGGCGGCGCCACCGGGATAGTCCTGAGTGTGCTGACCGGCCTGGGCGTGCTGGCCTGCGGCGCCGGTCTGTGGTTGCTACGGGACCGGCGCGTGGTCTGACCTGCCGGTACGTCGCGCGGGCCGGTTCGCCGGGGACGTAGGCTCGGGGCATGGCGACTCCCGACTTCATCCGCGAACTGCGGCGCTCCGCAGGACACCAACTGCTCTACCTGCCCGGCGTCAGCATGGTCGTCTTCGACGACCAGGGCCGGGTGCTCCTCGGCCGGCGCGCCGATACGGGCCAGTGGTCGCTGATCGGCGGCATCCCGGAGCCCGGTGAGCAGCCTGCGGACTGCGCGGTGCGCGAGGTCTTCGAGGAGACCAATGTGCGGTGCGTGCCGGAGCGGGTCGTCCTCGTCTACGGCTTGGACAAGCCCGTCACCTACCCCAACGGTGACATCTGCCAGTTCATGGACATCACCTTCCGCTGCCGCGCCACCGCGGAGGCGGCAAGCGTGGCGCGAGTCAACGATGAGGAGTCCCTGGATGTCGGCTGGTTCGGTCTGGACGAGCTCCCGACGATGAAGGAGTACGCGTACTTCCGCATCAAGCAGGCCGCCCAGGAGGGCCCCGCCTGGTTCGCCGCGTCCCCGCACGTGGCCGACTGACGGAGCGGACTGGTCCGACGGGGTGACCCCGGCTCCTCGTGCCGAGCCTGCCCACGTCGGGTTGCCGAGCCTGCCCACGTCGGCTGCTGGAGTCAGAGCGGGCTGGGGGTGGCCGGTGAGGTGACGTGGACGGTGGCGGGCAGTGTGCGCAGCCCGCGCAGCGTCGCGGTGCGTTCGTACTCGGCGGGCCCCGCGGGCTCGAATGCGATCCCCGCCGTGTGCAGTGCGGAGAGCACCGTGCGCAGTTGCAGGGTGGCGAGTCCCGCGCCCAGGCAGGCGTGTGCACCGCGGCCGAAGGCCAGATGGATCCCCTTGCGCCGGGTCAGGTCGACGGTGTCGGGGTCGGCGAAGACCTCGGGGTCGCGGTCGGCGGCCCCCAGCATCAGGACGACCTCTTCACCGCGCCGTACCCGCTGCCCCGCGACTTCGCTGTCCGCGACGCAGACCCGGGCAGCGGCCTGCACCGGCCCGTCGAGCCGCAGCAGCTCGTCGACCAGCGCATCCAGCCGGTCCTCGGCCGCCGCGCGGCCGAGCAGCGCGGGCTCGGCCACCAACCGGGCGAGCGCGTTGCCCAGCAGCCGGCTGACCGACTCGTACCCCGCGTGGAACACGCTGCGCAGCGAGTTGGCCAGCACTGCATGGGAGACGTCCCGAGCCTGGGCGTGTGCGGAGCGCACGGCGCCGATGAACCCTCCCTCGTCGGCGACCTCCAGCCACTCGCTCACCAGCCGGCTGAGCTCGGCCTTCGCCTTGATGCCCGGTTCCGCGCGTGAGGGGTCGAGACCGGCGTCCATGCTGCGGACGATCGCGTTGGACAGCTCCTCCAGCCAGGGGCCGTCGGGTGCGGTGACACCGAGGAAGCCGCACATCGTGTGCAGGGCGTGGGGGCGGGCGAACTCGCTGATGAGATCGACGCAGCGGCCGGCGTCCCGCAGTTCTGCCGCACGTTCCGCCGCGAGCCGGGCCGCGGTGTCCTGCACAGCCGTGTGGGAGCGGGCGTGCAGTGCGGAGACGAGGAGGCGGCGGATGGCTCCGTGCGCGGGCGGGTCGAGGGTCTGCACGCTCAGCTGGGCGTCCGGGATCTCCTCTCCCATTCTGCGGAAGTCGGAGCCGAACGCGCCGGTGTCACCGAGGATCTGACGGCACTCGTCGTAGCCGGTGAGCACCCAGGCGCCCAGCTGCGTATGCCGGTAGACCCTGCGGTGCTCGCGCAGCCGTCGGTAGACGGCGTAGGGGGCGGCGATGACGTCGGGAGCCAGGGGGTCGTAGAGGGGGTCCCGTGGAGGGTGTTCCGCCGTTCCCGTCATGGCCAGCCTCTCTCGGGTCCGGGTGGTGTGGGGAAGTCCAGGTTGGGGGTGGGGGCCGTCGGCGGCCACGCGAGGTTCGCGCGGCCGCGACGACGCCGAGAACTCATCAGTAGAAGTAACGCATGGGGCTCGCTCCCTTCTGCGTGGATTCTGGGGTCTGCCGTCACCCGAAGCGGACGGCGGCCTTTTCCTTACTGCCGACACGGAATCCGGCTGTAAAAAGGGAAATCAGGCCAGTGCTCCGGTGCCGGGCCGGGACATGAACATACCTGGCATTCAGAGCCGCGAGCGCCAACGATGGCATGGATGCGAAAGGAATCCGTACGTCCCGCCTTCCCTGTGGGGTCGTCGCGACCGGATGGGGCCGTGGTCACCCTCCGACAACCGGTACGTTCGGCGCAAGGGGGTGGCGCATTGAGGACACCTAGTTTTCCACGCAGGGAAAAGTAGGTGTCGCATTGTCGGCTGAATCTGGGATTCCGTAAGAAGTGGTGAATGCGAGTGACCGAGGCGGGGCATCCGAAACGACGGTGATCGGATTAGTCACAGTGGTTGAGCTGTGAAGATCTCCGAAATCTACCCGGGTTCAAAGGTGTGTATCTATGACGAGATCCGTGGCGTGCCGTCCAGGGCAACACCGTCCGCACACCGGGCGGAACGGGCTGCCCAGCGCCGGAAGTGCCTGGTGAGTGCGGCGAGAGGGTTCGCGTTACTGGCGGCGATGACGGCCCTGGAGCGGGAGGAGCCGGGGACTCCGCATCGGCTGAGCGTGATAGCCCGGCGTGCCGGACTGAGCGCGTCCAACGCGAACAAACTCCTCGCCCAGGCCGCGGAGCACGGGCTGGTCGACCGCACCGGATACGGGCAGTACGCGCTGGCCGGTGCGGCGGCCCGCGCCACGGCCGAAGCGGCTCGGCGCGCCGGTGCCCGGATTCCACCCCCGGCCCCGCGATCCGGCGGCGCACCGTGGCGCCCGCCGCCCACCACAGCGCCGACGGCTCCGGGCCGCGAACGGCGCGTGAATCAGCGCACCGACCGGCGAGCGGACCGGCGTTCCAACCGGCGTGCGGATCAGCGTGCGGACCGGCGTTCGGACGAACGCGCCGACCCGAGTGCGGACCAGCGCGCCGACCGGCGTGCGGACCAGCACTCCGACCGGCGCGCGGACCGGCGTGCGGACCAGCTCTCCGGTCCACGTGCGGATGGCCGCCCCGACCGACGAGCGGAGCGGTGTCCGGACGGGTGCTCCGAGTGGCGTTCCGATTCCGATCGGCGCGGGGACAAGTCCACCGACAAACGCTCCGGGCGGAGCGGTGAGCAGGGCGTCGCCCTCGGACCCCAGCAGCACGGGCCCGGGGACGCAGCGGGCGAGGGCGTCGGCGCCGGCCCCGGGCGCCGCCGCCTCACCGCTGTTCAGAGCTTGCGGTAGGTGTACGCCTCCTCGGCCGCCGCGGCCACCGTATCCAGGTCGCCCCCGCCCGCAGCGGTCACGACGGCGGCGACCGCGCCCTCGATCAGCGGGGCGTCCACCAGCCGTGCGGGCTCGGGCAGTTCGTCTCCCTCTGCAAGCAGGGTCTTGACCGTCAGCACCGCGCTGCCCAGATCGGCCAGCAGGGCGACGCCTGCCCCCTCGTCCATCCGGCGCGCGGCCTCGACGATCAGCTCCTCGCTGGTGCCCAGGCTCCCGTCGGGCAGTCCGCCGGCGCCGGCGACCAGCGCGTCAGGCACCCCGGCGAGCCCGGCTGCCAACCGGGCCGTCGAGTCGGCCACTTCCTTGCTGTGCGAGACAAGAACGATCCCGACCCGCTTACCGCCGTGCGCCTCGACCACGGTCACTCACTCCCACCGCTGCCGCCCTGTGCGGACCCGGTCCCGTCCGCGTCCCCTTCAGGTTCCACCGCGGTGTCCGCTTCCGCCAGCGCGGCCACCAGCAGTGCCGCCGAGGTCGCGCCCGGGTCCTGGTGGCCGATGCTGCGCTCGCCCAGATAGCTGGCCCGGCCCTTGCGCGCCTGGAGCGGCACCGTCTCCTCGGCGCCCTGCTCGGCCGCCGTACGTGCTGCCTCGAAATCCTTCCCGCCGCTGTCCGCCAGTGCCTCGACGGCCGGGAACAGCGCGTCGAGCATCGTCTTGTCGCCCGCGACGGCGCCGCCCAGCTGCGCCACCGCGTCGATCCCCGTACGCAGTGCGCCTGCCAGCTCCTCCCGGCTGACCCGTTCCGCGCTGCCGAGTGCCTTGCCGGCGCGGCGCAGCAGCGTGCCGTAGAGCGGTCCGGACGCCCCGCCCACCGTCGAGACCAGCTTTCTCCCCGCCGTCATGAGCACAGCACCAGGTGTCGCGGGGACCTCCTCGCCCAGTTCCTCCCGCACCGCTTCGAAACCGCGGCGCATGTTGCCGCCGTGATCCGAGTCGCCGATCGCCGAGTCGAGCTCGGTCAGCCTGTCGGCCTCGCGGGCAACGGCGTCCGCCGCGGCCGTCATCCAGCGTGCGAAGAAGGCGGCGTCCAGCTCGGGTGTGCCTTCGCTGCCGTCGCCACCGTCACCGGACCCGCCGGCGCCGTTCGTCACCTTGCCGCTCACTCTTGCTCCTTCGCCGCTGTCCCGATCGTTGGTGCTGCTTGCTGCTGCAGCAGGACTGCCGTACTGCTGTAACGCCGTGCTGCTCGCTGTCTGTAACGCCGTACTGCCCGCTGTGGTGCCGAGCCCTCGCCCGGCGTGGCGGGTCGCCGCCGGGCGTCGGGCGCTCAGACGCCCCACCGCAGTCCGGGGGTGCGCACGGGTGCGTCCCACAGGCGCAGCAGCTCCTCGTCGGCCCGGCACAGTGTGACGGAGGCGCCCGCCATGTCCAGCGAGGTCACGTAGTTGCCGACGAGGGTACGGGCGACCGGGATCCGCCGCTCGGCCAGGACCCGGTGCACCTCGCCGCAGAACCCGTACAGCTCCAGCAACGGCGTCGCCCCCATGCCGTTGACCAGCGCCAGCACCGGTTCCTCCGGCTGCAGGTCCTCCAGTACGGCGTCAACGGCGAAGTCCGCGATCTCACCCGCCGTCATCATCGCCCGCCGCTCGCGGCCCGGCTCCCCGTGGATGCCGACGCCCAACTCCAGCTCCCCGGGCGGCAGCTCGAACATCGGTCCGCCCTTGGCAGGTGTACTGCACGGGCTCAGCGCCACCCCGAAGCTGCGCGACGAGCCGGCCACCTGCCGCGCGACAGCCTCCACCTGCTCCAGCGGTGCTCCCTCGGCGGCGAGCGCACCCGCGATCTTCTCCACGAACAGGGTGGCGCCCGTGCCGCGGCGCCCGGCAGTGTGCGTGCTGTCGGTGACGGCCACGTCGTCCTCGACCAGCACCTTGCCGATCCGCACCCCCTCGTCCTCGGCCAGTTCGGCCGCCATGTCGAAGTTGAGTACGTCGCCTGTGTAGTTCTTGACGATGAACAGCACGCCTTCGCCGCTGTCCACGGCCGCGGCCGCGGCGACCATCTGGTCGGGCACGGGAGAGGTGAAGATCTCGCCCGGACAGGCGGCGTCCAGCATGCCGGGCCCCACGAACCCGCCGTGCAGCGGCTCGTGTCCGGAGCCACCGCCCGAGACCAGTGCCACCTTCCCGTCCACGGGCGCGTCCCGCCGCATCACCACCCGCCGGTCCACGTCCACCGTCAGCTCCGGATGGGCCGCCGCCATCCCGCGCAGCGCATCCGGTACCACCGATTCGGGAACGTTGATCAGCATTCTCATGTGTACCTCCTGGTGAGGGGAGCAGCTGCCGCTGTGAGGAGCGTCTTTGCAGGTCACAACAGTTCCTGACGGCGATTCAGTCGAACTTCTGAGCGTCATCGTCCGTCTCGGACAGTCTCTCGCGTAGGGCGTTGGCCGTCACGCATCTGATACGCACGTGACTTCTCGGGACTGTGTTGCATCCGGGGAACCAGGGGATCGCTGAGCCCGGCCGACGCCTCTCGGAGGAGTGTGCGCTGACCGGGTGGCGTCCATTTGACTGCCAGCGCCTGGCATCTCCCGGGCTCTGGCCCCCTGAATCCAGCCCTGAGCTGAGCGGCGGCCGCGTCGGCGGGGAACAGAGCCGGGTGTTGGCAGAGGTGGGGATCCAGGCGAGGGTGCCGCAGCGACCTGCTGGAGACAGCGGTGTCCTGGACGTGCTCGCGCTGTGCCATCCGCCGGGCGCACGGACGCGTCCGATCCCGCCGGCGGCCTCGCGCTGCACGACTTGCAGCATGGCACCAGTGTCACCGGCGACATCCCGGGAGTGGATCGCCGCCCAGGAGGAGTGGCCCTGAACCGCTCTCGGAAACCGCCACCCACACCACCTGAAACAAGCCGGCCGGAGAGACCGGCACGTCCGTGCTTCCCCGCCTCCTCCCACGCTGGGGTGCCCGACGCCGATGACGATCACGGAGGCGGGCTGATCCAGTAGCCGCCGACACCCGGGTGGCCACCCGCCCACGGCCGGAGCACCATATGCCGGCGGCCCGGCAACTGCCGCTCGTGCTCCCTCAGCCGACCTGAACTCATCATCAACTGCCACCTAGGGAAGATCTGCTGTGCGCAGTGCACCGAAAGGGCTGACCCTCACCTCAACACCACTGGCCACGCTGATGGCCACGATCCTCGCCGCCGTCCTGACAGGTTGCAGCGGGGAGTCGCACCCCGAGTCCCTACCCGCCACCCAGAAGACCGCGTACGCGATCCTCCCCGACCGGGCCACCATGGAGGGGACACCGTACGAGGGCAGCAAGACGTCTCCCGACGGGGAACGGGGCGGCTACAAGTCCTCGGTCTGCGGGGACTATCCGGACGCCTGCAAGGATCGCGTACGGGCGGGGCCGTAACAGCCTTCGCCCCCGACCTCGACGAAGAGGTCGGCAAGCACGTGCAGTTCCACGCTCTGGCCCATGCCTCGGAGGACGACGCCAAGCGCACTTTCGCCGCATTGGAAACCGCCTTCGAAAAGGACTCCACCTCCTGCGGCCCTTCGTCATACGAACCGCCGCAAAATGCGCAGAACGCGGACGAATTCGACAGCTACACCATCCTCTACGAGGGCCAGAACGGCGGGTGGCGGAGCGCTACCGCGGGCGGTTCGTCGGCGGGCCGGGCACGCAGTTCCGCGCACATCCGCGCACTGGGTCCCGACATCATGTGCACGACCACGTCCTCCTTGGACTGGAAGTAGCGGGAGAACGTGCGGCGTGACAATCCCACGGCGGTCGCGATCTGGTCGACCGTCGTCTCCTCGAATCCCTGATCAGCCAGCAACGTCACCGCAGCCTCGGCCAGTTCGCCGCGTACGAGTTGGCGCTTGCGCTCCGCGATGTCGGCCGTTGGGGCTGCGTTCCTACCCACCACAATTCCGTTGCTACCTTGCGCTGTTTCGGGCTCGCCAGGACCAATTTGACCCACTGCGTCAGTAATGGCAGCGCTGGGAAGCGTGAGCAACACCGCCACGCAAGGGCGGGGGAGGTCAGCTCTGGGCGGTGGGGCGGACGACGATCTCGTTCACGTCGACCGTGGCGGACTGTTCGATCGCGAAAGCGATGGCCCGGGCGATCGCGTCGGGCGGGATCGCGATGTCGTCCCGCATCTTGGTGATCTCTGCTCTGACCTGGCTGTTGGTTGACGCCTCGGCGAAGTCGGTCGCCGTCGCACCAGGTGCGACGGTGGTCACTCGCAGGGAGTCGCCGGCCTCCTGGCGCAGTCCTTCGCACAGGGCCCGGACTGCGAACTTGGTGCCGGCGTAGACGGCCATGGTCGGCACGATGCGAAACGCGGCCGTGGAAGCGGTGGTGATGAAGTGGCCGCTGCCCTGCGCCCGGAAGACCGGCAGCGCGGCACCGATCCCGTACAGCACGCCCTTCACATTGACGTCGACCATGTGGTCCCACTCCTCGACGCGCAGATCGTCGAGAGGCGAGATGGTGCCGACTCCGGCATTGCTGACGAGTACGTCGAGTCGGCCGAAGCGCTCACCGGCCAGCGCGACCAGGGCCTGCAGGTCCTCCCGCCGGGTCACGTCGGTGCGGATCTGCACGGCCGTGCCGCCTGCCTTCCCGATCCGGGCCACCAACTCCGCCAGGCGTTCGGACCGGCGTGCGCCGAGCACGAGTCGTGCACCGCGTTCGGCGAGCAGCAGCGCGGTCGCCTCGCCGATGCCACTGCTGGCTCCCGTGATCGCCACTACTTTGCCCTTGATTCCGGACATGAGTTGCCCTCTCCATCTTCGGCACCGGGGCCGGGGCCGGGGCGACGAGCGGCAGCGGGGCCTCGAGTGGGGCCTCGGGAAGCCGTTGCGCTCTGGGCGGCCGGGTGCCGGTATGACCGTGTGAGGCCGTCGGTAGTGCCGCGGCCCGTGCTCGCACACCAGTCTCCAGGGGGCTTAGCCTGGTATCCAGAACGTATTTATTCTGGAACTGAAGGTGCCATGCCCAGTCAGCCGGACCAACGCCGTCAGCTGAGTGAATTCCTGCGCAGCCGGAGAGAGCGTCTGACCCCTGAGGAGGTGGGCCTGCCCCAGACCAGCCGCCGTCGGACTCCGGGACTTCGCCGGGAGGAACTGGCACTGCTGGCCGGGATCAGCGCCACCTGGTATACGTACCTGGAGCAGGGGCGGAAGATCCGCGTCTCCGAACAGGTGCTCAACGCCCTCGCCACGGCGCTGCGGCTCGACCGGCACGAGCGCGAGCACCTCCTCCAGCTTGCCGGTCACGCGCCCGCGGCCGAAGCCGAGGACCCCGAGCCGCTGACGGCCGAGGCGGGTGCCGTCCCCCTGCTGCTCCAGCCGAACCCGGCGTACATCATCGGCGGCAACTACGACGTCCTCAGCCACAACCAGGCGGCTCACGAGCTGTTCCCGAGGCTCATCACTGACGCGGAGCGGCCCGCCAACTTCGCCCGGTGGGTGTTTCTCGAACCGGTGGCCCGGGACGTACTGGTCGACTGGGAACCCGAAGCACGCGGCCTGCTCGGCCGACTTCGGACGCTGGCGGCACGCCATTCCGGCGACCCGCGGTACACCCGGCTGATCGAGGACCTGAACGAGGGCAGCCCGCAGGTGCGGGACTGGTGGCCGCAGTACGAGGTGCAGGCCCGGCACAGCGGTCGAAAACGGCTACGACACCCCCAACGGGGAGCGGTCGATTACGCGTACATCGCCTTCCACCTGGCCGAACAGCCGGAGCAGACGCTGGTCGTCTATGCCGACAGCAGCGAGCCGCCCGCCGGGGGCGCAGCCGTGACCGGCTGATGAAGGAGGACACCGGCGGCAGTACCAGCGCTCGCCATACGGCGGCGGAGGACCAGCGGCGGCGCGACGAGCAACTGCCGGAGAAACGGTCGGGTGCTCCCCGTTCTTCCGTGCCGACCTGCACACGGTTGCTTCTCTGCCGGCTCCGGGGCGGGCGCGACCCCGGGCTTCGGTCGAGGGGAGCTGTTTCCCGGGTCAGAGGCGGACGACGAGCAGGGCAATGTCGTCCCGTGCCCCGCTGGCGACGCCGAGGCGTGCCAGGACGGTGTCGGCGAGCTGTTCGGTGCCGAGCCGGCCGCACTCGCTGAGCACGTCGGTCAGCCGGCCCAGGCCGACGTCGATGTCCTCGTCCCGGCGCTCGATCAGACCGTCGGTGTACAGCACGAGAGTGTCGCCGTGCCTGTACGGCAGGCTCGCCTGCGGGCGGGCGACGTGCTGCGGACGGGCGCCGAGCGGTGGGTCGGTGGCCCGGTCCAGCAGTTCGCAGCTGCCGCCGGGGTGGAGGAGCACCGGTGGTGGATGGCCCGCGTTGCTGTAGGTGATCAGTTGGCTGCGGGCGTCGACGATCGCCTTGACCGCGGTGGTGCCCAGCGCCCCCTCCACGGACCGGGCGTACAGCCCGAGGACTTCCAGCGCCTGGGCCGGACGCTCCAGGGCACGGATGGCGGCGGACAGGGCGCTGCGGAGCATGCCCATGACGGCGGCGGCCTCCAGGCCGTGGCCTATGACATCGCCGACCGCGAGGGCGATCTGGTCGGGCGGGATGTCGACGACGTCGTACCAGTCGCCGCACACGTTGAGCGAGCCGATGGCGGGCAGATAGCGCACCGTGATGTTCCGGTGGTGGGCCAGATCGGGGACGTCGAGCATGGCTTCCTGCAGGGTGACGGCGACCTCGCGTTCCCGGGTGTGCGCCTTCCGCAGTTCCTCGTTCAGCCGCTGCAGCTCCCGCGCCCGTGCGTACAGCTCGGCTTCCAGAGCCTGGGTCTCGCCCAGGAACTCACCCACCCGGGCGCTCGCGGGGTGGGCCGTCCGGTGAGCTTTGACGAAGGCGGTGACGTCCTCGACCCGGTGAATGATGTAGGCCACCCGGCCGTCCGGGTCCAGGACCGGGGTGTTCACCGGGGACCACCAGCGCTCCTCGAACGCCCCCGGCCGCCCGGGCGCTGGGATGTCGTACTTCTGCAGCGCCATCGTGTCGGGCTTGCGGCCGGCCAGCACCCTGTGCAGGGAAGCGCCGAGATTACGGACTCCGTCGGCCTCAGGGTCGTCGGGGTTGTCCGGGAACGCGGTGAAGATGTGCTGGCCCACCAGTTCGTCGTGGGTGCGGCCGGTGGCCTCCAGATAGGCGCGGTTCACATCGACGATCACCAGATCGGGGCCCAGCACCAGATAGGGGCTCGGTGTCGCGGCGAACAGCGCCGCATAGTCAACCCGTGATGCCACCGGTGGCACTCCCTTCCCGCCCCCAACGGCTTCACTCTCAAATCTATGATCCGTCCCCCGTCCGCGCTCGCCGTCCGCCCGCCCGGACACCTCGGCGCTCGCACCGGCCGGGCCGACACACAGGTTTCGGTCAACCTTCGGCGACCGGTTTCGGCGAGGGGTTTCAGTACATTGAGACAGCCAGAGCGTGCGACTGCCAGGCGTGCCGATGGTCGCGTCCGTGCTCATGAACCTCGCGAGCGGGAACACCATGTTCGAATTGAGTACGCCGATCGTGACCGTGTTCGCCGTGTACGTGGTCGCCATGATCGGAATCGGCGTCTGGGCCTACACGCGTACCCGCACCTTCGCCGCCTTCGCCCTCGGCCGCCGCAGGCTGAGCGCGCTCGTCGCGGCCCTGTCCGCGGGGGCCAGCGACATGTCCGGCTGGCTGTTCCTCGCGCTTCCCGGAGCGGTTTACGCCGCGGGTCTCGGCGCCAGCTGGATCGCCGTCGGCCTGGCGGTCGGCACCTATCTCAACTGGCTGTTCGTCGCGCCGAGGCTGCGTACCTACACCGAGCGCGCGGGGAACGCGGTGAGCCTGTCGGCCTATCTGGAGGAGCGGTTCGAGGACCGCACCCGGATGCTCAGGCTGGTTTCGGCGGCGGTCACCCTGGTGTTCTTCACCGTCTATGTCGCCAGCGGTCTGGTGGCGGGCGGGGTGCTGTTCGAGCAGGTCTTCGGCATCCGTTTCGGGCTCGGCGTGACCCTGACCTGCCTGGTGATCCTCACGTACTCCTGTCTCGGCGGCTTCCTCGCAGTGAGCCTGACGCATGTGATGCAGGGCGTACTGATGTTCGTCGCCCTGCTGGTGCTCCCGGTGACGGGCGTCGCGTTGCTCGGCGGCTTCGGGGCACTGGGGACCGCCCTCGACGGCAAGGCGCCGGGCCTGCTGGACATGGGATCGAAGGTCCACTACGTGAACGGCCACTGGTCCACAGGCGGCGGGCTGGGTGCCGTCGCGATCGTCTCGCTGCTCGCCTGGGGCCTCGGCTACTTCGGGCAGCCGCACATCCTGGCCCGCTTCATGGGGATCCGCAGTATCCGTGCCGTTCCCGCGGCCCGCCGTATCGGCACCGGGTGGGTCGTGGTCGTACTCACCGGGGGCACGCTCGTCGGCCTGGTGGGCATCGCGAAGCTCGCAAAGCCGCTCTCCGAACCGGACACGGCGTTCATCGTGCTGAGCCGGACGCTGCTCAACCCGTGGGTGGCCGGGGTGATACTGATCGCCGTACTGGCCGCCATCATGTCGACGGCGGACAGCCAGCTCCTCGTGTCGTCCGTCGCTCTCACCGAGGACTTCTACCGCGCGTTCCTCAACCGGCGTGCCTCGGACAGGACGCTGGTGTGGGTCGGCCGCGGCGCGGTCGGCCTGGTGATCGCGGTGGCCCTCGTCATCGCGCTCAGGGGCGGCGGGCTGCTCGGCATCGTCGCGTACGCCTGGGCGGGCTTCGGTTCCGCCTTCGGGCCGGTCGTCCTCCTCTCGCTGTACTGGCCGCGTATGACCTGGGCGGGGGCCATGGCCGGGATCGTGTCGGGAGCGGCCACGGTGCTCCTCTGGAAGCGGATCAACCCGCTGCTCGGACCGCTCGAGTCGGGGATCTACGAAATGGTCCCCGGCGTGCTGGTCGCCACGAGTGCCGCGCTGCTCTTCGGCAGATTCGTCGGCCGGCCACCGGCGCGTGCCTTCTGGCGGATGCCGGGCGGCGGCGTGAGCCAGCTGATGCTCACGCCGTTCCTCACCCACGCCCCGGTCGGAATCGCCGTTCTGGACACGGACCTGCGCTACGTCTGGGTGAACAACCAATTGGACCGCCTGATCCCCCTCGAAGAACGGCTGGGGCAACAGGTGAGCGAAGTGCTGCCCGCGCGGGAGGCAGGGGGGTTCGCGGACAAGATGCGGTCGGTCCTGGAGACCGGAGCCCCGGTCATGGACTACGAGTTCCGCGGCTTCGGCTACGCGGACCCGGGCGGCAACCGCGCCTTCTCCGCTTCCTTCTTCCTGATGAAGGACCGCCATCGCCGGCCGGTGGGCGTCTGGTACATGATCATCGACGTCACCGAGCGCTGGCGGGCCCAGCAGCGGCTGGCCCTGCTGAACGACGCCGCCGCGCGGATCGGCAGCACGCTGGATGTGACGCGGACCGCGCAGGAACTGGCCGACGAGGCCGTGCCGTCCCTCGCCGACTTCGTCGCCGTCGACGTGCTGGACTCGGTGATGCGGGGCGAGGAACCGGCCCCCGGCCCGGTCGGCATGACGCCCGTGCTGCGCCGCGCGGGGCAGCAGTCGGTGCGTGAGGGCTGTCCGGAGGCGACCTGGGCCGTGGGAGAGGCGGTCAGGCGCGCCCCCTCGTCGCCGGTGACCCGCTGTCTGCTGGAGAGCAGAACCCTGGTGGAGCGGACCCTGGACCGCGCCAGCAGCCCTTGGGTGACCGAGGACCAGCCGCTGGGCGCGTCCATCCGTGCGTTCGACTTCCGCTCACTGACGGTGATTCCGGTACGGGCACGCGGCGTCACCCTGGGCGTGGCGACGTTCGCCAGATCCCGGGAGCGTGACCCCTTCGAGGAGGACGACGTACGCCTCGCTGAGGAAATCGTCTCGCACGCGGCGGTATGCGTCGACAACGCGCGCCGCTTCACCCGCGAGCGCACCGCAGCCCGTTCCATGCAGCGCTTCCTGCTGCCCCAGGAGCTGACGGCAGGGTCCGCGCTGGAGGTGGCGTCGTGGTATCTCCCGGCAGACGCCCCCAGCGGCGTGGGCGGTGACTGGTTCGACGCGATTCCGCTCTCCGGGGCCCGGGTCGCCCTGGTCGTCGGAGACGTGGTCGGGCACGGCATGAACGCGGCGGCAACCATGGGGCGGCTGCGTACCGCGGTGCGCACACTCGCCAACCTGGACCTCCCCCCGGACGAACTGCTCGCCCATCTGGACGACCTCGTGATCGGCCTCATGGAGGCCCACGGCAGCGAGGCGCCGACCGCGACCGAGGACGAGACCGCGCGCGCCGCGTTCCTGGGGGCCACCTGTCTGGTCGCCGTGTACGACCCCGTCAGCAGGCGGTGCACCCTGGCACGGGCCGGCCACCTCCCGCCCCTGATCGTCGGCCCAGACGGCAGCGCCGACATCCTGGAGCTGCCGGCAGGACCGCCGCTCGGCCTCGGATACCTGCCCTTCGAATCCGTCGAACTGGAGCTGTCCGAGGGCAGCCTCATCGCGCTCTACACCGACGGCCTCATCGAGAGCTTCGACCGGGACATCGACGTCGGTCTCGCCCGACTGGGCGATGCCCTCCTGACACCCGGACCCACGCTCGAGGAGACCGGCCGCACCGTACTCGATGCCCTGCTGGCGGGGCCGCCGTCCGACGACGCGGCCCTGCTTCTGGCCAGGACCCGGGTGCTGGCCCCCGACCACGTCGTCTCCTGGGAGCTGCCCAGCGACCCGGCCGCTGTCGCGGACGCCCGCACCATGGCCGGCCGGCAGCTGGGGGAGTGGGGCCTGGACGAGCTGACGTTCACCACCGAGCTGATCGTGAGCGAACTGGTCACCAACGCCATCCGCCATGCGACCGGACCGATCGGCCTCCGCCTGATCCGGGACCGCTGCCTGATCTGCGAAGTCTCCGACGCCAGCAGTACGTCGCCGCGGCTGCGCCATGCCCGTACCACCGACGAGGGAGGGCGCGGTCTGCTGCTCGTGGCCCAGCTCGCCCAGCGCTGGGGCACCCGCCACACGGCGACGGGCAAGGTCATCTGGACGGAACAGGTCCTCCCCGGCCCTGCGGTCGGCTAGGAAGCCGCCGGCCACGTCCTCGGGCCGACGCCCGGTGTGTAGGTCCGCCCCTCGACGCCGAATTCACCCGCGTCAGGTGCCAGCCCGGCATCCATGGCACGGAGGGTCGGCCGTCCGATGTGGGCGTAGACCAGCCGCCGCACCCGATGGCGGGCGGCCTGCTCGGCGACCTGGTGGAGGTCCGCATGACCGCCGACGCCGCCGCGGAAGCGGATGGGCCGCTGCCAGGAGGCGGCTTCGGCGAACATCAGATCCGCGTCCGCTGCCCAGGCGGGGAACTCATAGAACTCCGGGGCCCACACCGCCACGTGACCGGCAGCCGCGATGCGGTAGCCGTACGCGGGGTGTGAGGTGTGCACGACGGGGAGACAGGCGATGCGCAGGTCACCCGGCGTCAGGCTCGCTGCGCGCGGTTCGACACCCCGTTCGGCGGCCAGCCGTCGCAGCGCCGAGCGCAGCTCCGCGTGTTCGTCGGTGACCAGCCAGGCGTCCAGCCGCTCAGGCGGTTCGGCTCCCGGACCGCCGTCGAAGGCGATCCGCAACCTCCCGTAGCGCAGCAGCAGACCAGCCGGCCGGTACCGGGGCGAATTCATCGCCCCCACCCCCAGCAGCGTCAGCCGAAGCCGCGGGCTCATGCCGCGCACCGCCGAGGCATGGATCGCACGCGGGCCTCCTCGTTCAGCTGGGCGCCGTTCCAGTGTGGGTCATCCCCGTGGCCGTGGCACTTCGCAGCGGCCCGATGGGCTCCGCACCGTGCACGAGTGGACGGACTGCGGATGCCATGCGGCAGCGCTCCGCGCATTCTGGCCACAGCGGTGTTGTCCTGCCAGCTCTGCGCTCGGATACACACCAGCCACGCCGAGACAGGAGACCGACGTGCGGGCAACTCTTCCACTGGGACGGATCGCGGGAGTGCGGATCGGCGTCCACTGGAGCGTTGTGCTCATTTTCGCGCTCATCACCTGGATCCTGGCCCGCAGCCGCTTTCCGGAGGTCGAGCCCGGGCGCGCGGAGGCGCTGTACTGGGTGGTCGCCCTGTGCACCGCCGTACTGTTCTTCGGCTCGCTCCTCGCCCACGAACTCGCGCACGCCGTCGTGGCCCGGCGCAACGGAGTGCTGGTGGAGGACATCACCCTGTGGCTGCTCGGCGGTCTGGCCCGGCTCAAGTCCGAGGCGTCGCGGCCGGGAGCCGAGTTGCGGATCGCGGGTGTCGGTCCGCTGGTGAGCCTGCTGCTCGGAGTGGGCTTCGGGCTCTGCTCCTGGCTCATCCATCTCCTGGGTGCTCCCAGGCTTTTGGTGGAGTCGGCAGCCTGGCTGGCGGTCATCAACGTGCTGCTCGCCCTCTTCAACGCCATTCCGGCCGCACCGCTGGACGGTGGGCGCCTGCTGCGGGCCGTGCTGTGGTGGCGTACCGGGGACCGGCTGCGGGCGGCTGTCGGAGCGACCCTGGCGGGGCGGGCCTTCGGGTGGCTGCTCGTGGTCGGAGGGCTACTGCTGTTCTTCACGACCAGGGTCTTCGACGGGCTCTGGCTGGCCCTGATCGGCTGGTTCCTCCTCACCGCCGCGACCGCGGAAGGCAGACAGGCACAGCTGCGCAGCACCCTGGCGGGCGTTCCCGTACGACGGGCCATGACCGAGCAGCCCGTCACGGCCGGCTCCGGGCTCACCGTCGCACAGTTCCTCGCGGACGCCCGCTACCGGTACCGGCACTCGGCCTTCCCCGTCGTGGACGCGGCGGGCGACGCGGCGGGTCTGATCACCCTGGACCGCGCTCGGCGCGTCCATGCCGACCAGCGGGACACCACCACGGTCGGCGAGGTGATGCTGCCGCTGTCGGAGGTCACCACGGTTGCCCCGGACGACCTGCTGTCGGACCTGCTGCCGCGCATGGAGCCCGGCGCGGAGCACCGGGTCGTGGTGCTGGACGGCCGCCGAGTCGCGGGCATCGTCTCTCCCAGCGACATCAACCGCACACTGACCTGGTTGATGCCGCCACAGCCGCCGCCCCGGTGGAACCGCTGAGGACGGTCCGACACCACCGGACGGAGAGCGCTATCGGTTGCCGACGTGCGGCTCGGGCCGGTAGACGCACAGCGCCCAGATGATGAAGGCGTAGAGCGCGATCAGGATGATGGACCAGAGCGGGTAGTACGGCAGGGCCAGGAAGCTGCTGATCAGCAGGAGCCCGGCGATGACCACTCCGAGGACGCGGGCCCAGAGCCTGCCCTTGAAGAGGCTGGCGCCGACCAGAATCGCGAGCACACCCAGGGCCAGGTGAATCCAGCCCCACCCTTCCACGTTGAACTTGAAGACGTAGTTCGGTGTGCTCACGAAGATGTGGTCCCGGGCGATGGCCATGACCCCCCGCAGAATGTCGAGTACGCCGGCGAGGACGAGCATGGCACCGCCGAAGGTCACCAAACCGCCTGCCAGCGAAGGGGAGCCCCTCTTGCTCATCGTGGATTGAGTCATGGAAAGCCTCCTCGAATCAGGGCCGTTGACGACTCATACGGCTCGGGCTCATACCAGAATCAGGACGATGAAGAGCGCGTAGACCAGGATGTTCACCAGCCAACTGTGACTGTTCGTCCAGTCGCGGACCTTCGGCATGACATCCGCCGCCCGGTGCCCCGCGGCCAGGCGGATCAGCAGGGGAAGCGATGCGATCAGGAGCGTCGCGGCAACGAATGGCAACGCCTGGGCGAACGAGCTTCTCGCCTGGTCGAGATGGACCCCGACGGTGAGCATCACCATCAGGTCCGAGGGCATGAGCAGAATGACCAGGAGGCCGGTACGGAAAGCCTGCCGAGGGTCCGCTCCCATCAAAGCGCGCAGCCATTTCGGAGGTTGCACGGTTTCGCGATTCCGCCAGTTTCTCAGCGCGGCCAGGACCAGCAGGGCGACCAAGGCGTACTCGATGGCGTGGCCGACCGAGCCTTTGTCACCGGAACTGCCCAGGCTGACCGTGTCGCCGAACAGCGAGGCGATCCCCAGCATGGCGGCCACACCGGCGAGCGTTGCCACGGTCACCGCGCTCAGGAACCCGAGGGAGACGCGTACCGCTCGCGGTGCCGTGGCGAAGATGATCGCCGACATGAATTGCGGCCCGGCCATCATCGTGATGGCCAGGGGAAGGATCTTCAGACCGTCCATGGCGAACCCGCCGCTGAGAAGGCCGCTCGCCGACCGTCCGGAACGATGCCCCTACGGGGCCGGAGCGGAGCGGCCGCTGGTCGATGTGTCGGGGCAGTGACTCAAGCCGACCAGCATTCACGGCGCGGCGCTGCACAGCGTAGGCCGATCGGGTGACGGTTCCCGGTGATCCTCACCTCTGGCGGGCTTCCGCAGCCCGCCTCGTTGTGTAGCAGAATCAGCCGGCGACCCGCCGGTCATGCGGCCCGGAAGCATTTGCACTCCCGGGAGCATTCGCACTGTGGATGTCGCGCTCGGCAATGGTCAGCAGTTGCTGGGCGAGGTCGTGCATGGCCCTGCCCGCCGCCAGTTCGTCGCCGATCTCCGGTACGTCCGTATCCGCCGGGTTGCAGCGCGCGGCTCCGCGGCCGGTGAGCGCTGCGGTTCCGGTGTCCAGCACGATCTGTGCCTTTGTCGCTCCCTCGTCGTCCTCGAAGAGGTCGACATGGACGTTCCATTCCTTGGTGTGTGCCATGGCTCTCTCCTCACCTGGTCACGGTCCGACGTCGGCCGGAAACGGGGTGTTCTGGCGAGCCCTGTGACCTCGGGAGGCGGCCTCCGGCAGGTCGCCGGGCCGTTTCCCCGCTCGATTTCATTATCGAACGCGGCGGCTTCGGCCGCAGGGCCGGAAAAGACCGGCGGCTCCACCCCTTGACACCGCTCGCCCCCGCCCTTGAGGATCCTGCACCGTGAACCTGTCAGACAGCCAGACACCTTCAATGCCTCGGCGGGTCAGCGCGATGGAAGCCGTGCTGACGCATCTGCGCGGTGCCATCGAGCGCGGGGAGTACGCGGTGGGGGACAAGCTGCCCTCGGAGGCCGAGCTCTGCCGTCGCCTGGAAGTGAGCAGGCCCGTGCTCCGGGAAGCCCTGCGGGCCCTGGCGACGATGGGGCTCACCGTCTCGCGCACCGGCAAAGGCACCTTCGTCGTCTCCAACGGCGCGGTGGAGGACCCGACCTTCGGGGACTACACGGCCAGTCACCTCCTGGAGGTGCGCCACCACGTCGAGATCCCGGTGGCCGGGTACGCGGCACTGCGACGTACTCCCGAGGACCTCGACCAGCTCTCCCACCTGCTGGACCGCATGGAGCGGGAAACCGACACCACCGCCTGGGTGGCGATGGACTCCCTGTTCCATCTCGCCGTCGCGCAGGCGGCCCAGAACCCGGTCTTCCGCAGGATCGTCGAGGAGATCCGGGACGCGCTCGCCAAGCAGTCGGCCTTCCTCAACGACGTCGGCGGACGGCGCGAGCAGTCCAACCGCGAGCACCGGGCCATCGTGGAAGCGCTCGTGGACGGCTCAGAGCGGGACGCCGTGGACGCCATGACCCACCACCTCGAACGGGTCGAGACCACCCTCGAATCCATCGTGCGCCCCCACCGCACC